>JAQGKC010000289.1 GCA_028290305.1 Bradyrhizobium sp. | reverse complement strand
CGACGGCAGCCGTTCCTGCGGGCCTTTATCGTAAAGAGCTTTCAATCGCGCGCAACTGGTTCGCAATCGTCATGGCCCGAACGGCCACTGGATCATGGAATGGAAGTGTGATGAGTGCCTTTTCCGTGAAGCGTCGCATCCTCAGCCTGTGGCTGCGGCGTCTGCCGACCGACCGCATCAAACGCCAGCTGTCGCGCCGCAACGCCTCGCCGGCTAGCGACCAGCTCTTTAATGGTCCCCGCATCGTTGTCGCGAAGCAAAATAATGCGCTGCAGATTTCCGCGCTCAATGACGCCGCCGCGCATCTCGGCCTTGAAGTGGGCCTGCCGCTCGCCAATGCCCGCGCCGTCTGTCCGGATATCCAGGTGTTCGATGCCGATCCTGTCGCCGATGCACAGACGCTGAATCACATTGCCGACTGGTGCGACCGTTTTACGCCGCTGGTGGCGCTCGATCTGCCGCATGCGCTGTTCCTTGATATCACCGGCTGCGCCCATCTGTTCGGCGGCGAGGCCGCGCTGATGCGGATGATCTGTGATGCACTGACACGGCAGGGCTTTGCCGTCAGTGCTGCGATTGCCAGTACCTCCATCTGCGCACGTACGATGGCGCGCTATGTCTCTGACCGGATCATCCGCGATGGCGAGGAAGCCGATGCTGTCATGCCGCTGCCGGTGTTCGCGCTCGGCGCCGATAATGCCATCACCCGCGGCCTGCGCCGCGCCGGGCTGAAAACCATCGGCGATGTGGCCTTCCGCGCGCGCCACGAAATCACGGCGAGATTTGGTGCTGATTTCACGACCGTGCTGGAACACGCGCTGGGGCAGGGCGATGCGCCGATCAGCCCGCGCAAGCCGCTGCCGGATTACATCGTGGAGAAGCGGTTTCCCGAACCGGTCGCCACCGAAGGCGTGATATCGGCGACATTGTCCCGGCTGGCCGGGATGCTTGTGATGGCGATGGACCAGCAGGGCAAGGGCGCGCGGCGGCTGGAAGCGAGCTTCTTCCGCACCGACGGCGCGGTGCGCGCGATCATGGTGGACACCGGACAACCCGTGACCAAAAGCGAGGTGATCGATCGCCTGTTCCGCGAGCGGCTCGATGCATTGAGCGACCCGCTCGATCCCGGTTTCGGATTCGATCTCATTCGCCTGTCTGCCAGCCGCGTTGAAATCGTCGTGCAGCAGCAGCGCGACCTTGATGCCAATGTGCACGACAATGACGAACTGGCGGCCTTGATCGATCGCATCGCCGCGCGCATCGGCGGGCGGCGCGTGGTCGTGCACCTGCCGCAGGACACCCATATTCCGGAGCGCGCGGTGCTGGCGGCGCCGGCGCAGCATCATCTTGCTGCCGCAGCGCAGGCGGCATGGCCGGCCCGGGTGGAGAGCGAACCGCCGTTGCGGCCGCTGCGGCTGTTCGAGCGACCAGAGCCCATCAAGGTGCCGTTTGCAACGGTTCCAGACGGACCTCCGCACCACTTCACATGGCGGCGTGCAACCCACGCGGTGGTCCGGGTGGAGGGCCCCGAGCGTATCGCCATGGAATGGTGGAGGCACAACGGTCAGGCTCTGACGCGCGATTATTTCCGTGTCGAGGATGAAGCTGGATTGCGTTTCTGGATTTACCGCGACGGGCTTTACGGCAGCGAACTCGTTAACGAAGAGGGCAAGCCCGCTCCTTCAAACTGGTTCGTGCATGGATTGTTCGCATGACTGGCCAAGCCTATGCCGAAATCGGAATCACGACGAATTTTTCGTTCCTGCGCGGCGGATCGGATCCGCGGGCTTACGTGCATCAGGCGAGCGCGTTACGTCTTCCCGCCATTGGCCTTGCCGACCACAACACGCTGGCAGGCGTGGTGCGAGCCTACAAGGAACTCGGCAATCCCGAGGTCAAATACAAACCAAAACTTCTGATCGGTTCGCGCCTCGTCTTTATGGACGATACGCCGGACATTCTGGTCTATCCGCGCGACCGCGCGGCTTACGGTCGGCTATGCCAGTTACTGACCCGCGGCAAGCGCGGGGAAAATACCGAAAAGGGCGAATGCCATTTAAAACTCGATGACCTCCTGGACTTCGCTGAAGGCCAGCTTCTGGTTCTAACACTGCCGCATCGGTTTGAGACGGCAAAAGCGCTTCATGTTCTGGATCGATTGCAGCGCAGCGGCGCAAATGGCGTGTGGCTGGCAGCGAGTCTCCTATACCGCGGCGATGACAGACGCCGTCTAGTGCGGCTTCATCGTCTCGCCGCAACCGCCCGCGTGCCGCTGCTCGCCACCAACGAGGTGCTGTATCACCACCCCGCGCGCCGCCCCCTGCAGGATGTCCTGACCTGCATTCGCGAGAAGACGACGATCGATGCCATTGGCAAGCGCCTTGAAGCCAATGCCGAACGCTATCTCAAGCCTGCTGGTGAAATGGCGCGGCTGTTTCGCGATGTACCGGAGGCGATCGCGGAAACCATGCGGTTTGCCGGCCGCATCACGTTCTCGCTGGATCAGCTTAGATATCAATATCCGGATGAGCCGGTGCCGCCAGGCAAGACCGCGCAGCAGCATCTCGAAGACCTGACATGGGAAGGTGTGAAGAAATATTTTCCTGACAAGATTGACGATACGCTCCGGACCACCCTGCGAAAAGAGCTCGATCTCATCGCCGAGCTCAAATATGCACATTATTTTCTCACCGTTCACGACATCGTTCATTACGCGCGCAGCCAAAACATCCTCTGCCAGGGCCGGGGCTCGGCGGCGAACTCCGCCGTGTGCTACGTGCTCGGCGTTACCTCGGTCGATCCAACCAAGGTCGATCTCCTGTTCGAACGTTTTATTTCCAAGGAACGGCTGGAGCCGCCCGACATCGACGTCGATTTCGAGCATTCGCGGCGCGAGGAGGTGATGCAATATGTCTACCGGAGATATGGCCGCCACCGCGCCGCAATCATCGCCACCGTGATTCATTACCGGCCCCGCAGTGCGATCCGCGATGTCGGCAAGGCGCTGGGATTGACGGAAGATGTCACCGCGGCGTTGGCCGACACCGTGTGGGGAAGCTGGGGCGAGGGCCTCAACGAAATGCAGGTCAAGCAGGCGGGGCTCGACCCCAAAAATTCGATGATCGAGCTTGCTATCGAACTCGCAACCGAGCTGATCGAATTTCCTCGGCATCTTTCGCAACACGTCGGCGGCTATGTCCTGACACAGGATCGGCTCGATACCTATGTGCCGATCGGCAACGCCGCGATGGACGATCGCACCTTCATCGAATGGGACAAGGACGACGTCGACGCACTGAACATGATGAAGGTCGATGTGCTGGCGCTGGGGATGCTGACCTGCATCCGCAAATGCTTTGATCTGATCGCAGAGCACAAGGGCGAGCGATATGAACTGGCCGATATCAGGTCGAAAGACGACGACGAAGTTTATCAAATGCTGCAGAGAGGTGAATCGCTCGGCGTATTCCAAGTCGAGAGCCGCGCGCAAATGAACATGCTGCCGCGCCTGAAGCCGCGCACGTTCTACGATCTTGTGATTGAAGTAGCGATCGTGCGTCCTGGACCGATCCAGGGCGATATGGTGCATCCTTATTTGAAGCGCCGCAAAGTGGATCCCAAAGATATCAAATATCCTTATCCGAAGGGCGGCAACAAAGATGAGCTGCGTAATGTTTTGTACAAGACCCTCGGCGTGCCGCTGTTCCAGGAGCAGGCGATGCGTATCGCCATCGAGGCCGCGGAATTTACCTCCGAGGAAGCCAACGGGCTGCGACGCGCCATGGCGACGTTCCGCAATCTCGGAACCATCGGTAAATTCGAAACCAAGATGGTCGGCAACATGATCCGGCGCGGCTACGATCCCGAATTCGCGAATAACTGTTTCAACCAGATCAAGGGATTCGGCAGCTACGGTTTTCCGGAGAGCCATGCCGCCAGCTTCGCTCAACTCGTTTATGTTTCCTCATGGCTCAAGCATTTCCATCCCGATGCGTTTTGCTGCGGTCTATTGAATTCGCAGCCGATGGGATTTTACGCGCCGGCGCAGATCGTCGGCGATGCCCGCAAGAACGGCGTCGAGGTGCGCGAGATCGACGTGTCCTACAGTTTCGCGCAGAACACGCTTGAGGAAAAAAGTGGAAAGCATCATGCCGTTCGCCTCGGCTTTCGCCAGATCGACGGATTCAAGTGGGCTGACCCGGATGAGGAAGGGTTGAAACAAAGCATGCGGTTTGAGGAAACTTCTCAATTCCGGGGCGTCGCGATAGCGACGAACTCCGATGTGCAATTGCATATCGGAGAATCTCGAGATTCCGGGTCTGCACCTGACGGTGCATCCCGGAATGACGATTATGCGAAGGCGGACGACTGGGCCGAACGCATTATCGCCGCGCGCGCGCGCCGTCGCTTCACCTCGCTGGAGGATTTCGCCCGCGACACAGGCTTACCCAAGCGCGCGCTGATCCTGCTGGCGGATGCCGATGCGTTTCGCTCCATTGGGCTTGATCGCCGCGCAGCACTGTGGGCGGTGCGGCGGTTACCGGATGACGTGCCGCTGCCGCTGTTCGAAATCGCCGCCGCGCGCGAGCAGCCCGATGAGAATGCGAAAGCTTTGCCGCTGATGCCATTGCCGGAGCAGGTGGTCGCCGATTATCAGACCATCCGGCTGTCGCTGAAGGGCCATCCGATGGAATTTTTGCGGCCGATGTTTACCGGGGAGCGCGTCATCGCCTGCGAAGCGGTTTGCCATGCCAACGACAAAAAGCGCGTGCGCTGCGCCGGCGTGGTGCTGGTGCGGCAACGTCCGGGCAGCGCCAAGGGCGTGGTCTTCATGACGCTCGAGGACGAAACCGGCATCGCTAATATCGTGGTATGGCCGAAGGTTATGGAGCAGTTTCGCAAAGAGGTGATGGGCGCGCGGCTCATTCTGGTCGAGGGTTACATCCAGAGCAGTCCGGAAGAAGTGACACATCTGGTGGCCCAGCGGTTATTCGACCGCTCGCATGATCTGACGAATCTTGCCAATGACGCGCTCGGCCGGCGGCACGTGGTGCCTTACGGCGCGGCGCCCATCGAGCCGCTCAATGACGACCGTCGCGAGCACCCGGATAACCCCGCGCAGAAAATCCGCCATCCGCGCAACGTGCGCATCCTGCCGCGCTCGCGGGATTTTCATTGAGTGGCGTGTGTCGCGTTTCGCGCCACAAATTCGACCGTCATACCCGCGCAGGCGGGTATCCAGTACGCCGCGAGGATAATGATAAACTGAGGCGTTTCGGAATACTGGATCATCCGCTTTCGCGGATGATGACGGCAGTGATAACGTAGCGATGCCTTTCAGGGAACCTTACCATGCAAACGCCTCGCGAAATTCTCGCCGATCTGTGGACGCTGGCAGGCGGCGACCTTACCGCGCTCGACGACGTCACGCTGACGGGAGAAGAGCCGCAACTGCCGTCATCGTTTCGCGTCGCCGCCGCGGCGCAAGCCAGCATCGCCGCGACCGGACTAGCTGCCGCACAAATCTGGAAATTGCGCAGCGGGCAATCGCAGGGTGTCACGGTCGATATGCGTCATGCCGTCGTCGAATGCCGCAGCGAACGTTATCTGCGTGTCGACGGCAAGCCGCCTCCACCGGCCTGGGATGCGATCGCCGGTGTCTACAAAACCCGCGATCAGCGCTTCGTGCGGCTGCACACCAATTTCAGCCATCATCGCGACGCCGTCTGCAAGGCGTTGAACTGCAAGCCGGAGCGCGATGATGTTCAGGCCGCACTGATGCAGTGGGACGCCGAGGCATTCGAGACCGCGGCCTATGCCGGCGGCGGCGTGGTCGCGATGATGCGCTCCCATGAAGAGTGGTCGGCGCTGCCGCACGCCAAAGCACTCGCCGAATTGCCGCTGATCTCGATCGAAAAAATCGGTGAGGCCGCGCCAAAGCCCTGGCCCAAGGGTGACCGTCCGCTTGCCGGAGTTCGCGCGCTCGATCTGTCACGAGTGATCGCTGGTCCCGTGGCGGGCCGTACGCTCGCGGTGCATGGTGCCGATGTCATGCTGATCTCCGGCCCCGAGCTGCCGGCGATTCCGTGGCTCACGATCGATACCGGTCGCGGCAAGCTGACAAGCTTTGTAGAACTCAAAAGCGAACAGGGGCGGGACGTGTTGCGCGGTCTGCTGGCACAGGCGGATATTTTCTCACAAGGCTATCGCCCGCGCTCGCTCGCGACCCTCGGTTTCTCGCCGGAGGACGCAGCGCGGATCAGCCCTGGCATCGTTTACGTGTCGCTGTCGGCCTATGGCCATGCCGGACCGTGGGCAGAACGCCGCGGTTTCGATTCGCTGGTGCAGACAGCAACCGGTTTCAATCACGCCGAAGGGCAGGCCGCCGGCGTCGACGGGCCGAAGGAATTGCCGGCGCAAATGCTCGATCACGCCTCCGGCTATCTGATGGCGTTCGGCGCGATGATGGCGCGGGCGCGTCAATCGCGCGAAGGCGGCAGTTGGCATGTCCGCGTCTCCCTGGCGCAGACCGGGCGATGGCTGTGGAATCTCGGCCGCGTGGCCGATGGTCTCACGACCGAGGATTTGAAGGGCGACACGGTAAAACGCTTTATCGAAGAAATCCCTTCGGGCTTCGGCCCGCTACACTCGGTCACGCATTCGGCCGTGCTGTCGAAAACGCCGGCATTCTGGGCCCGTCCGGCGATGCCGCTCGGGAGTCACCCGCCGCAATGGCCGGCGCGGGATTGACCGATCGTTATCGCACCGGTTGTTCCTATCGTCCGACCATCCGCGTGCGCTTCGCCGCATGTGAAACGCGATGGTGGGGGATGCGCCTGAAATCCGCACTGCAGTCATAGCTGTAGACGTTTTGACCGTCCGGACCGCGCTGTGACTGTAGTTTCCAGCCTTTTCCTGGTCCCAATATATTGATCTCCTGGGCGGCCACCGGCCCCGAGGTCAATGACAGCAGCAGCATCGCGGTTGTTGCAACAATCGTTGGCTTGCGCATGGCCGTTGGTCCATATAGTCCCGAGGAAACTCGCCAAGGCTCCAGCGATTTATCGGAGCCTTGGTGTGACTTGCGCGTCGTGAATCCTTGGGCAGCTTTTCATTTCAAGTCGGCTGATCAGTGTCCGTAGCAGGCATGGTGCTTACCGTCATAGCCACGATAATGCTACCGTGCCCATGTCGCGCGAGTCCGATGGGCGTGCGACAAGACCTCGGGACAGCCGCCAAGCGGGCGGAGGCCCTTCTGCCTGTCAAAATTTTAACTTTAAACGCCGGGGCAATTCGCGTTTTTAGTTTGTTTGAAACATCAAATGGGCACTATTAGCGTACCGATGAGGCAAGCATTGCCGGAATCATCGCGATTTGACTGGGGCCCATGCCGTCTGAATTTACCAAGCAATTGCAGATGCTTAATAAGAGGCAACTAGCCATTGGCGCGGCCCTGCTGGTGCTCGCGGGCGCTGCCTTGTTCGGATTTACGCATGTTGGCGGGGCCCCGAAGGGGAATTCCGAGATGTCGAGCCAGTCCCGCAAGGGATTGTCTCGCTACACTCCAACACCTGCCGAATGGGCCAGCCTGACCATTGAGCCCGTGGCTAAGCAAACCTTCCGCGCGGAGACCGTGACCGAAGGCAAGATCGCGGTCGATGAGGATCGCTCGACGCCGGTGTTTTCGCCTTACGCGGGTCGGGTCACCAAACTGCTGGCCCGGCCGGGCGACAGCGTCGTGCAAGGTCAGCCGCTGTTCGTGGTCGAAGCCGCCGACACGGTGCAGGCGCAGAACGATTTCATTGCGGCCATGACCGGATTGAACAAGGCCAAGTCGGCGCTCGATCTCGCACAGTTGCAGGACAAGCGCGCCAAGGATCTGTTCGAGGGCAAGGCCGTCCCGTTGAAGGATTATCAGCAGAGCCAGGCCACCCTGATCCAGGCGCAGAACGATATGCGCTCGTCGGAAACGGCGCTGGAGGCGGCGCGCAACAAATTGCGAATCCTCGGCCTGACCGACGACGCGATATCGGCCTTTCAGGAAAAGGGCAGCATCAATCCGAATACCACCATCTTTTCGCCAATTACGGGCACGGTGGTGCAGCGAAAGATCGGCCCCGGGCAATATGTGAACTCCGGCGCGAGCGATCCGGTTTTTGTGATCGGCGATCTTTCCACGGTCTGGCTCACCGCGTTCGTCCGCGAGACCGATGCGGCGATGGTATCGGTGGGGCAGGAGATCGCCTTTAACGTGCTGGCGCTGCCGGGACGCCCGCTGACGGCGCGCATCGATTATGTTTCCGCCGCCATCGATCCCGCCACGCGCCGGCTGATGGTCCGCGCCACGGTGGCCAACAAGGATGGACGTTTGAAGCCGGAAATGTTCGCGAATGTCACGATCTATTCCGGCAAGGATCACCCGGCGATTGGCGTGCCGAAGCAGGCGTTAATCTACGAGGGCGATCAGGTCCGGCTCTGGGTCGCGCACGAGGACAAGTCGATCGAGCTCCGCCAGATCAAGACCGGCCTTACCAATGGCGACCTCGTCGAGGTCGAGGGAAATTTGAAGCCGGGCGAGCAGATTGTTACAAAAGGCAGTCTGTTCATCGACCGCGCGGCATCCGGAAGCTAGCGCGGTGGTTCAAAAGTTCTCCTTCCCGTCACGCGTGCTTGAAGGGAATTTCAAAACCGCGCGAGGCATCATCGTTTTCGGGTATTCCCGTTCGAAGTTCGCTAAAGAGGGGGGCGCTTTGCCAGCAAACCTCAGACCCCGGACACTTGTCCGTCCCTCACTCAGCCCATTGAAAGCTTCGATCTGAATGGATCGCCTTGTCGCCATTGCCGTCAGCCGCCGCTATTTGATGGTGGGTCTGTTCGCCATCGTGATGATCGGCGGCCTGATCGCGTTCAAGCAACTCAATATCGAAGCCTATCCCGATCCGACGCCGCCGATGGTCGACATCGTGACGCAGAGTCCGGGATTATCGTCGGAAGAGATCGAACGCTACATCACCATCCCGATCGAGACCCAGGTCGCGGGCATCAAGAACCTGCGCACGATCCGAACGATCTCGCTGTATGGATTGTCGGATGTCAAACTGCAGTTCTCGTTCGACTACACCTATGACGAAGCGCTGCAGCAGGTCTTGAACCGGTTGTCGCAATTGGCGCCGTTGCCCGGCAATGTGCAGCCGGGAATTTCGCCGCTCAGCGCTATCGGCGAAATCTACCGCTATCGATTGGCGGGGCCTCCGAACTATAGCGTGCTCGACCTGAAAACGTTGCAGGACTGGGTTTTGCAGCGCCGCTTTCGCGCCGTGCCGGGCGTGATCGACGTTACCGGTTGGGGCGGCAAGACCAAGACCTATGAATTGCAGGTCGATTTCAACAAACTGGTTGCCTACGGTCTGACGCTGCCGCAACTGCTGCAAGCCGTGAGCAATTCCAACATCAATGTCGGCGGCAATACCGTCAATATCGGCGCGCAATCCGCTGTCGTGCGCGGCGTCGGCCTGATCCGCTCGATCGAGGACCTCGCCAGCACCATGGTGTCGCAGAGCGGGGGCAATCCCGTTCTGGTCAAGGACGTCGCTACCGTGACTGTGGGCGAGAAGCCGCGGCTCGGCATCGCCGGTCTCGATCAGGACGACGACATCGTGCAGGGTATCGTGCTGATGCGCCGCGGCGAGCAAAGCTCGCCGACGATTCTCCGTGTCGAAGAACTGGTGGCATCGATCAACAATTCCAGCATCCTGCCGCCGGGCGTCCGGATCGAGCGAATCTACGACCGCAAGGACCTGATCGACATCACTACCGCGACCGTGCTGCATAACATGGTGGTCGGTATTCTGTTGATCGTGCTGCTGCAGTGGATTTTCCTCGGCGATCTCAGAAGCGCGCTGATCGTCGGCGCCACCATTCCGTTTGCGCTGTTTTTCGCCGTCATCATCCTGGTGCTGCGCGGCGAGTCCGCCAATCTTTTGTCGGTCGGCGCGATCGATTTCGGTCTGATCGTGGACGCCACCGTGATCATGGTGGAAGCGATATTCCGCAGGCTGTCGCAAACCACCGCACTTTCGGAAGCCGAGCGAAGTCATATTTCAACCGACACCACGATGGGCATGAAAAGCCATGCCATCCTCTCTGCCGCCGCCGACGTGTCGCGGTCGATCTTCTTTGCCGCCGCCATCATCATCGCGGCGTTCCTGCCGCTGTTCACGCTGAGCGGCGTCGAAGGCAACATCTTCGGGCCGATGGCGCGGACCTACGCCTATGCGCTGGCCGGCGGGTTGCTCGCGACATTCACCGTCACGCCGGCATTGAGTGCGATTATCCTGCCGTCACACATGGAGGAGACCGACACCCGGATCGTCGTGTTCCTGCACCGGCTGTACACGCCGGTGCTGGCCTGGGCGATCAACAACCGGAAGCTGGTCATGGCCGGTGCTGCCGGACTTGTCGTCATGACCATTATCGGCTCGCGTCTGCTCGGCCTCGAATTTCTGCCCAAGCTCGAGGAGGGCAATCTCTGGATCCGCGCAACCCTGCCGCCCACCATCTCGCTGGAGACCGGCAACGCCTATGTCAACGAGATGCGCAAATTGATCCGCAGCCGCCCCGAGGTGGAAGCGGTGGTGTCACAGCATGGCCGTCCCGATGATGGCACCGACGCTGCTGGCCTGTTCAACGCCGAGTTCTTCGCGCCGCTGAAGCCGGTCAGCCAGTGGCCGGGCACCCATGACAAAGAGGAACTCACCGCGGAGTTGCTGGCGCAGCTACAGGACAAGTTTCCCGGCGTCGAGTTCAATTTCTCGCAGTACCTTCAGGATAACGTTTCCGAAGCCGTGTCGGGCGTAAAAGGCGAGAACTCGATCAAGCTCTATGGCAACGATCTCCAGGCGCTCACCGACACCGCCAACAAGATCAAGTCGGTGCTTTCCACGGTGCAGGGGATTACCGACCTGGCGGTGTTCACTTCGCTCGGCCAGCCCACCATCCAGATCGATATCGATCGCGCGAAGGCTGCCCGTTACGGGCTGGCCCCAGGAGATATCAATGCCACCATCAAGGTGGCGATCGGCGGCGATACCGCGGGCGATCTCTATGAGCCCGGCAGCGACCGGCATTTTCCGATCATCGTCCGCCTTGCACCCGAATATCGCAAGAGTGCCGAAGCGATCCAGAATCTGCGGATCGGCGCGGCCGGGCCGAACGGGACGATCACGCAGGTTCCATTGAGCGAGGTTGCCTCGATCCAGCTTGTATCGGGTGCAGCCTATATCTATCGCGAGCAGCAGGAGCGTTACCTGCCGATCAAGTTCTCGGTGCGCGAACGCGACCTCGGCGGCGCGATCAGGGAGGCCCAGGAAAAGGTCGACGCGCAGGTCAAGCTTCCACCGGGATCGCGGCTTGAATGGGTCGGCGAGTTCGGCAATCTGCAGGACGCCATCAAGCGGTTGTCGATCGTGGTGCCGATCAGCCTTGCGCTGATCGCGGTGCTGCTGTGGTTCAATTTCGGCTCGATGACCGACACGTTGCTCGCCATGAGCGTGATCCCGATGGCGATCTTCGGCGGCGTGCTCGGATTGCTGATCAGCGGCATTCCATTCAGCGTATCGGCCGCGATCGGCTTTATCGCGCTGTTCGGGATCGCCGTCATGGACGGCATCATCATCCTGTCGCAATACAATCAACTGATCGACGAAGGCCTCGACCGCGTCAGCGCCATTATCCGGACTGGCGAGTTGCAAATGCGCCCGGTGCTGATGACCTGCGTGGTCGCGGGCGTGGGATTGTTGCCGGCGGCGCTGTCAGCCGGAATCGGATCGCAGGTGCAGAAGCCGCTGGCGGTCGTGGTGGTCACCGGCATGATGCTGGCGCCGCTGGTCATCCTCGTGACGCTGCCGGTGCTGATCTCGTTCTTCTCGCGCCGGGAAAGATAGCCTTTGTATGCGCGTCAGAATCCGTAAAGCTGCGCCGGATTGTCGACCAGGATTTTTTTGCGGATTGCGGCATCTGGCGCCCATACCGCAAGCTGACTGAACAGCCGACCGTCGTCGATCTGAAACAGCGGCGTCAGGTCGGCCGGCTTTCCTCCCGGCGGCGCAACCGAATTCGGATGCGGCCAATCGGTGCCCCAGATGATCCGATCGGAATTCGCCGCGACCAGCGCACGGGCCAGCGGGACCACGTCGGGATAATCTGGCACGAGCCTGGACGCCCGATAGGCGCCGGAGATTTTCACATAGGCTTTGCCCGACCTTACCAGCTCCACCAGGTCGGCAAAGCCCGGCTGCTTCGGGCCAAGCTCGCCCAGCGCGCCGCCGAAATGGTCGAACACGACAGGCACCGGGGATGAAGCGACGAGATCCTTGATCGTGGAGATCATCGCGAGACTCGTGAACATCTGGATATGCCAGTTGCGGTTCTTGACGCGCTCGACCGCGGCCTGAATGCGCTGGCGCCCAACATTGGGATCGCTGACCCCGCCGGTTGCCAGATTAAGCCGGATGCCGCGGATGCCCGCCTGGTTCATGGCGTCGAGATCGCCCTCTGGCGTCTTGTCGTCGATCACGGCGACGCCACGCGCGGCCGCGCCGCGCGCCTTCATGCCCAACAGCGTGGCGGAATTGTCGGGGCCATAGACGCTCGGCGTGACGATCACCACGCGCTCGACATGCAGCGCCTTGTGCAGTGCCGTCATCTCTTCGGGCGACGCCAGTTCCGGCGTATAGACGCGCCCGGCGAAGAACGGAAATTTCGCCGGGTCGCCATGAATGTGAGTATGGCAATCGCAGGCGCCGGCGGGAACGTCGAAATTCACCGGCGTTGACGGCTGTGACGCTGCCGCAGAAGCGTTTCGGTCGGGCATGGTCATTCCGGCGGCAATGGAGGCAAGAAGAATACTGCGTCTGGTAAGCATGGTGGTCTCCTCTATTCCGCCGCGGCCACTGCATTTGCGCGCATCATGGCCGCCGGGTCGCCGGCCGCCCGCGCGGCAAAGAACGTGATCACGGCGCACATCAGCGAACAGGCGGCGAGGAAATACAGTCCGGCCTCGAAGCTGCCGGTGGAATCCTTGATCCAGCCGACAATGAAGGGCCCGAAATAGCCGCCAAGGTTACCCGTGGCATTGATCATCGCGATCGCACCTGCCGCCGCGGTGCCGGTGAGGAAGATCGACGGCATCGGCCAGAAGGCCGCGCGCGAACCGTAGATGCCGACGGTCGCGGCCGACATCCCGATCAGCGCCCAGTAAGAAGCCCCCGACCAGGCGGCGAAGGCAAGACCGAGCGCACCCACGGTCGAAGCCACGATGAGATGCCAGCGGCGCTCCTTGTTGCGGTCCGATGACCAGCCCCATGCGATCAGGCCGATGGTACCGATGATATAGGGTATCGATGATACGAGGCCGGTCATCATGTTGGTGAGGCCGATGCCCTTGATGATTTGCGGCATGAAGAAAACGATGCCGTAATTCGCCGTGACGCTCATCAGGTAGATTGCCGACAGCGCCAGCACGCGGGGGTCAGCCAGCGCCCGCACCAGACTCATGCGGCCACCGGTATTTTCAACCTTCCGGTTCTCGTCGTCGATCCGCGTTTGCAGCCAGGTCTTTTCTTCCGGCGCGAGCCAGCCGGCAAGCGCCGGCCGGTCCGTCATCGCCCTGAGCACGCCGAAGCCGAGCAGTACCGCAGGCACCGCCTCGATGATGAAAATCCACTGCCAGCCCTTGATGCCGAGCATGCCGTCCATTTCAAGGATGGCAGCGGAGGCGATCGATGCCACCGCATTGGCGACGGGTTGTGCGATAAACAGCGTCGAGATCACGCGGCCGCGATATTCGGACGGAAACCAATAGGTGAGATAGAGGATCATGCCGGGAAAGAAGCCGGCTTCTGCGGCGCCGAGCAGGAAGCGGACGATCAGGAAACTGGTGGTTCCCATGACGAAGGCAGTGAGGCCCGAGAAAATACCCCAGGTGATCATGATGCGCGCAATCCAGATTCGCGCACCGACCTTTTCCAGGATCAGGTTACTCGGAATCTCGAACAGAAAATAGCTGAAGAAGAAAATGCCGGCGCCCCAGCCATAGATATAGGCGTTGAAGCCGAGATCCTTGTTCATGGTCAGCGCGGCAACGGAAATGTTGCTGCGGTCGATATAGGCGATGCAGTAGGCCAACGCGACCAGAGGCAATAGCCGCCAGGATACTTTTGCAATCGTTCGACGTTCGATCGTTTGCGAGTCCTGCGGCATGGCCATGGGTTTCTTCCCGAAGTTTTTTTGCAGCGCGCTTTGTTCCGCGCCTGTGGCCAGCGTGAACGTTTCCGGACTCTTTCGCAAGTCGGAATCGGTCCGCCAGTTGACGTTGCGCGGCGCGGTCACCTTCATTCGCCGACAGCAAGGAAATCGACGTCGGCCACCACGGCATCGAGCCATTGATGGAAATGCCATTGTCCTTGGCGGGATTTTCCCGGCGACACGGGCGGTCTTGACGCCACCAGATGTAAGGCAACCAATGCGATTGAGATCCGGGCAACTCAAGGGCGAGACCAGCTCAATGCCCAGATCGGTCGAGAAAGGTTGCGTAAGCCAGGCGTTCGATTTTAACTGCGGTCAAGATAATCTGTTCTGCCGCTCGCCATGCGCGTTCGAAAAGCAAAGCCGCCAAGCGGAGTATGATCGCCCGACGGCTTTGTCACTGTGGGTCCGGCTAAGGGTAATGTCCGGTGCGATGACGCTATCGTCTCCGCCGGTACTCGCAACGAGAGCCGCACGTTAAGCTAACCGATCAAGGTTACTGCGATCGGGCTAGCGGAAACAAGGCGTCAGGTGCAACATTAGCCAGGTGAACTGCAGGAGGCTTCATGCGACGCTTCGCTGTTTTGGTTGCCATCGCTTTTATGGTGGCCACTTGCTCTCCTGAAGGTGATGTGACGGGATCCGCAAATCAGTGCGCGACCAACCTCTACCCCTCATACAATCCGAAAGTGCTTAGTCAATGCGTGGATGTCTGCATCAAGTGTAAACAGGGGGTCATGACCACTTGCTCGACGTCATGTACGTTGAGAGGCGCGCGCTGAGATCAAAAGCCGGCCTCTGCGCAAACCAAGATAAAGGAGCCGTCGGATCGGAGTAAAAGCAATCCGGCGGCTCCCGCCGCACAACGACCACCGCCTAATTTGGGGTCAATCGGCAATCCGTGTGCGACGGATCGACGATAGGACGGCTGCAATCTCAGGCAACGCAATCCGCGGCTTAACCTAACCGGTCAAGGTTACCTTGGACCGACGGAATGCCTGTCCGCTTGCCCCGATATCGCCCAATGTGCAGCGTAACCAGCTAAACAGAAGTTTCGCGCCCGAAGGTTGCTGCGCTCCTGGCGCGAAATTTAATGGATTGGCTTGGGAAGACCCATTGAAGCGGCCCCCGGACGAATTAAATAGGTTCCAGGGCGACGATTAAACGGGAGCGCCTCATGGCCCCGCGTCTCGTTCTTGCAGCACTGTCGATTGCATTCGGTATCGCCGTTATTGGTGCGGCGGTCACGACCGTAAGGCAATTAAACCTGCAGACGTGGCATTCCACGGATGCCCGATCTCGTGCTGCTGCGAGCCAGACAAATCACCCGAGTTACCAAAATGAAACTTCACGATCTCAAATCGATGCCCACGGATGAGCTGTGGTCCCTTCAGGAACTAATTACCTCGGAATTGGTCGGCAGGATATCGGCCGAGAAAGCACGGCTTGAGCAGCGATTGCGCCAGCTCGGCCAGCGGCCAGCGGCGGATAGCGCGAGCCACGCGCGACGCCCTTACCCGCAGGTGTTTCCGAAGTATCGAAATCCCGCGCAGCCGTCCGAGACCTGGGCAGGCCGCGGGAAACAACCACGCTGGCTGACTGCGCAGCTTAGATCCGGGAAAAAACTCGACGATTTCCGGATCAAATCCACGGCGCGGCATAATCGGACCATCAACGAAGCGGCGCGCCGGTCGCGCGAATTTTCTGCTTCCTAAATAAAGTCGTCAGGCGCCGCGATTGCAGAAGGCCGCGGGGCAATTGTGGCGAAGTGGTCAAACGTACTCAATTTCAGTCGGCATATTCGACGAATTTCTTGTAGGTCCAGTGGCGGCCATCATGGCGTCGCCAAACCTTTCCGTATACGAGGCGGCCGGTAATCGATCGCCTCGGGATGATGACCGTCCAAAGATGCCAGACGCCGGCCCAGGCTGGTCTCGATAGCGAACTCACTGCTCGTTCGAACTGGTGGCTGTTCGTGGTCATGCGCGACCTCCAAAAAAGCCGCCGGGCGGGAGTATAATCATCCAGCGGTTTCGCGACGTGGGGCAATGTGCGGTGGAGACGACGCTAGCGCGTCCACGCGTACGAGCAACGAAAGTCGCTTGTTAAGCTGAATGCCGGTGCTGCAGGTTAATTCGGGAACCGAGCCTGCGATTGGGCTCGGACCTTGCCATGGTCCTTACATCGCAAAAGGGCCGCAGTACGCAACGTCCTGCGGCCCGCCGGGCTCAAATTAATCGGTGTAGGAACGGTGCCAGCCCCCGGTACGGAGACGATAGCTGGGGTTGCGGGACAGGGTGAATCCTAAGATGGGTTCCGAGTGCGAAACAAAAACGCTGTTGCGACGCAGATACAGAACGTCGCTAACGGGACACTCCCTTTCACCTTCAGATTTGAACGTCCACCCTGCGGCCAAGAAATTTAAGACCTGCGTCTTTTGCGATATCGCGAATGTCGAAGGATTTCAGCAAATTTCCTTCGTCGGAGATGACTTGGATCTCGTGACGGGAGCCGCGAATGTCTTCCTCACGCGGCCATAAATGCGTTTGATTCCTCTCGAAATGCTCGAACATCAAATCGACCGCGAGTCGCTGAATATCAAGCGGCGGCGTGGCTGCCGAAAATTCGATCTCTTGGACGATGTTCGACGCTCTCAGGAGCCTGATCTTCATCGGCGTTTCACCCTTGGCCCAGTTCGACCAGCCGGACGCGATCAGATCGCAACGGGCGCCATCTTCGCAGCGAGGCCATTGTCGGTGATGCGATAGTAGATATCGTTCCCGGTGCCGCGTCGCTCGATCCAACCTTTACCAAGCAGACGCTCGATGAGCTTCGCGCCGGCAGGCGCCACGTTCGCCTTCACCCATCCGCCAGCCCGCAGGTTCTGCATAAACTGGCGCTCGCGGCTGGTCACATCCATTTGGTCTCGCTCGCATCCACGGCTTCGCAGGGCTGGCGCAGAGGCCAAAATGAAGTCATGGTATGTCCGCCTGGTTGATCCCGTATTTTGATAACAAGGATCGATTTCCGGACGCTTTCGCGGCCCCGGGAAAATGGTTTCATCTGGTCGCCAATTGTTTCGTCAGGCGGCCGGACACTGGACCCGAGCCGGTCCCGTAACCGCCAATTAACCGTTCGGGCGCACCATCTGCGCGACCTTCTGGTGGTCGCTTACAAGTATCCTGCAAAGCCGTCGCTGATTGTCCCAGCGGCGGCTTTTCCGTAAGGGGGCACGATGAATTATCAGGCGTTCACTAACGACAGTCTCACCATGATGTATGAGAGCATCCGTGGGGCCCTGGGGGCCGATGAGGCGCTCAAGCGACAGGGTGAGGAACCCAGATTTCGGGTTCGGGAGACGCCCGAGTGGAAAAAACACGCCTCAGAGATCGAAGCTGAAATGCTCAAACGCGGAATGTTTTTCAATGTGATCGACTGGTCGGAAGACCAAGCGACACTGCCCTTCGAGCGCTAAACGCGACGTTTCCGCGCTACGCTCCCCAACTGGCTGTCGCTGGGTTCCATGCGCGCCTTCGCATGTCGGTCAGATGTCTCTTGCAAGCGCGGCGGTAGAGCAAGCTGATGATGAATGCCAGCATGACCGAACCTCATTGTTTGATCGAGATGATTGATAGCGGAGCTTCGTTTCCGGGCGCCTTTGCGAGACCGTGAAAATGGCTTCGTCGGACACCGAAAATCGTTTCGTGGCTATCGGGGTCACGAAGTTAATTCACGGGATCGAGAGCTAGCTGAGGGCGTTGGGAAGCGCCGGCAATGCTCAGCCAGCCATCGCGCCGCGGACTTCCGCGACCGGTTCGGGTGGCGGCCAGGATCCATCGAGACGTAAGATCGGGCAGGGAATGCCCGCAGCTCCCGTGATATGAACGCGGCAGCTTTTCATCGCCTTTGCCCCAGGGGTCACTGTCCCGATGGCGTGCGCAGGCCGTGCCAGGCGTCGCGCACCTGATGGTAATGCACCTCCGGCAGATAGTCCGGCGTGTTGAGCGCCAGCGTCTTGACGTCGAGCCTGCCGATGGCGCTGAGCAGCGTATAGGACGCGATCACGCGATCGCGTTGCGCACCGATCAGCCGGGCTTTCGCTGAAATCAGATCCGCCTCCGAATTCAAAACGTCGACCGTGGTGCGCTGTCCGCCGGCCGCTTCCTTTTGCACGCCCTGCAGCGCGACCGTCGCGGCGCGCACTTCGGATTCAGAGGCCGTCACCGCAACCTTGGCGCCTTCGTTCGCGACCCACGCGCCGATAGCCGCGGTACGGGCCTGATTGCGAACCTGATCGAGCACCTGCCGGCTTTGCGCGCTCACTTCCTTGGCCTGCCGGGTCTGCGACGCCGCGGTGCCGCCATCGTAGATCGGCGCGGTGACCTGACCGATCACCGAAGCCTGATCGGTTCTGAAGGTGCTGAGGCTCGGATCTGAGTCGCTGCTGTGGCTGGCGCTGCCTTGCAGGGTAATAGTGGGCAGCAGGCTGCTTTCGGCGACGCGGATGGAGGTCGAGGCGACATCGACGTCAAAACCTGCCGCGAGAACCGCCGGATGTTCCTTGAAGGCGAGGGAGGTCGCGTCGTCACGGCTGCGCGGCAAATATCGGTCCACGGCTTCGGCCGGTTTCAATTGCCCGGGTGGATTGCCGATCACCTGGGTATAGGTCGCCTGGCTGATGGCAAGATTGACTTCGGCGGCGTTCAGGTCCGCAAGACCACGGCTCAAGCGCGCCTCGGCCTGCGAGGTATCGGTCGGCGTGACGTCGCCGGCGTTGAGACGTCTTTGGGTGATGGCCAGGGTTTCTCGCAGGAATGCGACATTGGTGCGTTGCGCCTCGACCAGCGACTGATTGGCCAGCACGTTGGAGTAAGCGGTGGCGGCATCGAGCAGCACGCCCTGGCCGACATTACGCAAGGCTTCGCGGCCCGACTGCACCTGCAATTCCGCGACCCGCACGCTGTTTGCGGTCTTGAAGCCGTTGAACAGCGTCTGCGTCACCGTCACCCCGATGGTCCAGGGCTTCAGGGTCGCGGATTGAATCGTATTGTCCGGCAAAAGGTCGCGCACCGCCTGCAATCCGACGCTCAGGCTGGCGACGATCTGCGGCCGGTAGCCGGCAAGCGCCTGTGGCACGTTCTCGTCGGTGGCGCGCTGCCGCGCCCGTTCGGCATTGAGCTGCGGATTGGTCTGATAGGCTTTCGCCAGGGCCTCGGGGAGGCTTTCGCCCTGAGCCGCGGTAGCGGCAAAACCGAGCCAAGTGGTAACGCCGAGGCAAATGCTCGATCGAAGCACGCGCCTTCCCACATGGCCAACTTTAGCGGCACGCCCAACCATGTAATCCCGCAAAGCGATCTCGCCAACGACCCCGGCCGTCCGCCCCCGCCGACGCCTTCGACACGTTTACCTGTTTAGAGGGCGTGGCCGCCACAGGCAAACCGCCGGGCACGGAAACCACATGAATTCAGTCTTGCGCTGTTGCCAGTTCGTCACAGACGAATAGTAAGGCCAAATACGCTATAGCTGCTCGCGGTTGCGCCGATTCCAGGCGCCGGCTTTCCCAATGCGCGCGGGCTTGCACTTCATGCCAAAACTGTTCTCCGACCCCGAGGCGATCGCGGAGGATATCATCCGCGACGTCGGAACCAATCTGGTGGTCGGGTTGCCGCTCGGGCTCGGCAAGGCCAACCACATCATTAACGCGCTCTACGCCCGCGCCGCCGCCGACCGCGGGATCAACCTGACCTTCTTTTCGGCGTTGACGCTGGAAAAACCGAAGCCGGCGAACCTGCTTGAACGGCGCTTCATCGCGCCTGTCATCGACCGCCTGTTCGACGGCTATCCCGATCTCGCTTATGCCGACGCGCTGCATGCGGGTGCGCTGCCGCCCAATATCAGGGTGATCGAGTTTTTCTTTCTGGCGGGAAGGTGGCTGCATGTGCCGTTCGCGCAGCAACATTACATTTCCGCAAACTATACCCATGCATCGTCATATCTGCTGGCGCGCGGGCTCAACGTCGTCACCCAATTGGTCGCGAAGCGGGTCGTCGATGGCGTTGCGCGTTACAGCCTGAGCTGCAACACCGATACCACGCTGGATATATTGCGCGCCCGCGCCGAGGGCCGTGCGTCGTTCAAACTGATCGGCCAGGTCAATTCCGAACTGCCGTTCATGCCGGGCGCGGGCGATCTGCCGGCCGAGGCATTCAGCGCGATTCTCGATAGTCCCGCGACCGAATTCCCGTTGTTCGCGCCACCGTCGGAGCCGATTACCGATACCAAATATGCCATCGGTCTTCACACAGCTAGCCTCGTGCGCGATGGCGGTACGCTGCAGATCGGCATCGGCCAGGTTGGCGACGCGCTGGCGCAGGGGCTAATCGTCCGCCATCGCGACAATGCCCGATTTCATGACATCATGAAGCGGCTGACGCCTGCTACGGAACAATTTTCGGCATTGCAAACCGGGTCGTTTGAAAAGGGCCTTTACGGTGTCAGCGAAATGCTGTTCGAGGCGTTTCTCGGCCTGATCGACGCCGGCATTCTCAAGCGTGAGGTCGATGGCGTCGTGCTGCACGGCGCGTTCTTCCTCGGGCCGAAATCATTTTATCGTGCGTTGCGTGAAATGACACCCAGCCAGATCGCGCGGATCCAGATGATGCCGGTATCCTTCACCAACGAGCTCTATGGCGACGAGGACGCCAAGCGGCGCGCTCGCGTTGACGCCTGCTTCGTCAACAATGCGATGATGGCGACGTTGATGGGAGCCGTGGTCTCCGATGGCCTTGAGGACGGGCAGGTCGTCAGCGGCGTCGGCGGCCAATATAATTTTGTGGCGCAGGCGTTCGCGCTGCAGGGCGCGCGCTCGGTTCTGACGGTCGAAGCGATGCGGCAGGCCGGCGCCAAAACGCAATCGAACATCCGCTGGAGCTATGGCCACGAGACCATTCCGCGGCATCTGCGCGATATCATCGTCACCGAATACGGCGTCGCCGATATCAGGGGGAAATCCGATGCCGAGGTGATTGCGGCAATGCTGGGGGTTGCGGACTCCCGCTTTCAAGCCGAACTCGCGCGGCAGGCAAAGGACGCCGGCAAGCTGTCGAAAAATTTTGAAATTCCGGCTGCGCACCGCGAGAACCACCCGGAGCGGATCGCGCGCGCGTTGAGGCCCGCGCGCGAGGCCGGCTTGCTGCCGTCGTTTCCATTCGGCAGCGATTTTACCGAAGTCGAGCAGCGGCTGATTCCGGCGTTGCAATTCCTGCAAGAAGCGCAACGAGCGCCGCAACGCCTGCCCGGATTGTTATGGCAGGGATTAACCCGCCAGACGGATGCTGCCGACAGCGAATGCCTGGCAAGGCTTGGGTTCGATAAGCCCACGACATGGTCCGAGCGCGTCTACCGCGCGCTTGTCAGCGCCGCGCTGGCGAGGAGTCGTATAGGATAATCTCAGCGTCGTCCCGGCGTTCGCCGGGATGACGAGGGGAATCCGCCTCCTACCGGTTCTTGTTCACCGGTTTGCGCTTCTCGATGAAGGCCGCCATGCCTTCGGAGCGATCTTCCAGCGCAAAGGTCGAGTGAAACAGATTGCGCTCGACGTTCATTCCCTCGGACAGCGGCGTCTCGAAGGCCCGGTTGATGGCTTCCTTGGCCATGGCGGCTGCGGGATGTGACATCGAGGCGATTTTTTCCGCGACCGCCAGTGCTTCGTCCATCAATTTGTCCGCTGCCACGATACGGCTGACCAAACCGGAGCGCTCCGCTTCCGCGGCATCCATCATCCGTCCGGTGAGACACAGGTCCATCGCTTTGGATTTGCCGATCGCGCGGGTCAGCCGCTGGGTTCCGCCGATGCCGGGGATGGTGCCGAGCGTGATTTCCGGCTGGCCGAATTTCGCGGTGTCGGCGGCAATGATGATGTCGCACATCATCGCCAGTTCGCAGCCGCCGCCGAGTGCGTAGCCGCTGACGGCGGCGATGGTTGGTTTGCGGCAATTGGCGACGCGGTCGCCACCGATCGCGGTGAAATCGCTGGAAAACATGTCGATGAAGGTCTTCGGCTGCATTTCCTTGATGTCGGCGCCCGCGGCGAAGGCTTTTTCGCCGCCGGCCAGCAAGATGCATCCGATCTTGTCGTCGGCTTCGAGGTCGTCGACCGCGGCGGCGATTTCCCGGAACACGCCGAACGACAGCGCATTGAGCATCTTCGGGCGGTTGAGCGTGATGATGCCGACCGCGCCTTTGCTTTCGACAATGATGTGTTCGAACGTGCTCATGGTACACCCCCCCCCCCCCCCGCGGCCTGACTTCGCGGGCAATGTGCCCGGTCGCGGGATGGGCTTCAAGTGGGGGGATGGCCGCGTCCTGGTCGCGGTGCAGCGTTCTCCCGGCGATGCGAAGCATCGTCCGGTCACGCTGCTCTGCAGATCCGGGGACCTATTGGACGCCGCGCTCAAATATGGGCCCCGGATCTGCAACGCACCGCTTTTGCGCGCTGCGCAGCGTCCGGGGCACGAGGCTCCTCACGCCATGAACATGCGGGCGGCGGAGGCCATCGTCAGCAGCGCGCCGAAGCCGATGAAGATCTTCCCGATCAGCGAGGTCTGGTCCCAGGTGGAATTTTCGTTGCTGGCGGCCGCGACAGGCGCGGCCGAGGCCATCGCGAGCGTGACCGGGGGCGGGTTACTTTCGTGCAGTGCGCGATCGACATCGTTGAGCTGATCAGCCGACACGACCTGGGTGTCGGCGGCAGGCTGCACATCGACCGGATTGTCCGGCGCGTTCTGAAGTATCGTGTTGGCACGCGCGGACATCGCCTGGGCGTTGCCGATCGGTGTATCGGCGGACGCCAGTTGTGCATTGGCGTTGGCCACCGATGGCGGGATATTCGATGATTGGATGGCAGATGAATTGTCGCCGTCATCAGCCGCGGCATCTTTTTTGTCGGCGGAGGACTTCAACGCCACGTCGCTGGATTTATGGTGCGCGGCCTTTTTCCAGTGGCGCGAGCCGTGTTTGGTGTATTTGTCGAGCGCAATGGGCGCGCCCGCGGCAGCTTCCGGTTTCGAACTTGCGGCCGCGCCGTCGGCGCCTGCTGCTGCTTGCGATGGCCCTGCGAAACACACGAAGAGCCCTGTTGCGAGTATCAACGCCGAGCGCCCGCTGGCTTTGATGGTCATTTGGCATCTCCCCATTTGCCAGCCCCCAAAAGCGAAATGAGACCCCATGACGTGTCCGCAGCGGGGCAGAAAAAGGGAATCTTCGGGCTATCCGGCAAAAACGGGGCAAGGCATTGCGCCAGGTGAATATTTCGAGACAGTCCGTTCGCGAAATCTGTTGAAATCAAGCGGCGGGTGTCAGCCGGGCCGATCAGTGTTATGAGCCTGACCGTGCGCGGCAGGACACCCCGATCCCAACGCTTCCGGAGACTTGGATCACGACTTCGTGATTGATGCCCGCGGGCGTAACAAATTGAAAGATCGACCGAATTGCAATGTGGGAGCGCACGTGCGCGAACGTGAAGACGAATGGACCGACCTGATGCGGTCGGCCATTTCAGGTGACAATGTGGCGTACCATCGCCTGCTCAAGGCTGTCACGCCGGTGCTCCGGGCCGCGGCGCGCCGTGGTCTGGCGCGCGCCGGACAGCCGGTCGACCAATCCGAGGATATCGTGCAGGACATTTTGCTGGCGGTGCATCTGAAACGGCATACCTGGGACGCCAACGCGCCGTTTGCGCCGTGGCTGTTCGCGATCGCCCGCAACAAACTGATCGATGCGCTGCGCCGCCGAGGTCGGCGGATTTTCGTCAACATCGACGATTTCGCCGAGACGATCCCGGGCGAGCCCGCCGTGGAGACCGCTCCGGCAAGCGAGATCACGGCCCAACTCCAGTTCCTGCCGGCGCGGCAGCGTGAGGTTCTGCAGTCGATTGCGGTCGACAGCACGTCGATCAAGGACACGGCGGCGAAATTCAAAATGAGCGAGGGAGCGGTACGTGTGGCGCTGCATCGCGCCCTTGCGAGCCTCACCGCCAAACTTCGGGAACAATGAGAATGGAAACCGACCAGCTCATTCGAACCCTCGCCGCCGATAACACGCACCGCGCCCGGCCGGTCGGCTTCGTGCTGGCGCTGGCGCTATTGGCGGCAGCACCGGTTTCGGCCGCTATGTTCTTCGCCGAGCTGGGCGTTCGGCCCGACGTCATGGCCGCGATGCGCAATCCGTTCTTCGACCTGAAATTCGCCGTGACGCTGGCGCTGGCAATCTCGGCCATCGCCGTCAGCCTGCATCTGTCGCGGCCGGAAGCCTCGCTGCGCGGCTTTGGATGGATGCTGCTGATCCCGGCCGGGCTTCTGGTTGCCGGGATTTCGGGCGAGATGATGATGCCGCAGCGAATGCCGGCCATGATGCGCTTGATGGGCCGCAATTCGATGGTCTGCCTGACGGCGATTCCGGCG
>JAQGKC010000288.1 GCA_028290305.1 Bradyrhizobium sp. | reverse complement strand
GCCGCATGTCGGCCCGGACCTTCAAGATTGTGCGAAACATGTCGCAAAACCACGCCGGTATTATGTCGATCTTGTTAGTTCCTATTCTTGTAATTTGCTACCGCCCGTAATCGTGATAAACGAACCTTTCATTCAAAGGGAGCAATAAGTTGAAGAAAGCCAAAGCGGCTAAGAAAACCGGCAAGCGTCGTGAGTGGACCAAGGCCGACTTGAAAGAACTCAAGGCTCATTCGAAGGCGCGCACGCCGGTGGATAAGATATCCAAGACGACCAAACGGACGGTTGGCGCGCTTCGCGCGAAGGCGTTCCAGCTCGGGATCGGCCTGGGACATCAGCGATAAGCGTCGAGGCGACGCGCGGCGTGAGCGGAAGAACACGCGGCGCGTCGATGACGGCGCGCCAATCCAGCGCACCAGAGAGCGATAGCCTGAACCCGCACGGGCTCAGGCGAATTGTGCCGACCGCTCGTCTCGAAAACCATTTGCAGTTTGCAGCTACGTGCCGCGGCCTCGGCGCGCCGATCATCATGCGTATCGTGGCCGCCGGTCGTCCGCACCGGACATTCATCGGTCTGCATTCTTCGCAAATGCATTCATGACGATCGCCACGCGACGCGCTGACGGATGTCATCCCGCTGGATGCGTCGCTGGTTCGCGGCTCGCATGGCCGCACCGTCGAGGATGCCCAGGACGGCCCGCTGGTGATTTGTCGACCAGCCGGAATTACGCGGAGGCAACGGCCTCGCCGCAACGGAGGTGAAATCGCTTGTGTTGAACGCTATGTTCCAGCAGGCGCATCCGCGCATGAAGCCTGTTGCATCATCGCCGTCGCTCAGGCGTCCTTCACATTCCGCGGCTTCGGCAGGATATCCGGCTGCGCGGATTCGAGGATCGTCTTGACGTCGCGCCGCTTGGCGATCGCCTCGAACACGCTGGGGACGTCGCTTGAAATCGAGAAGGACTTCGCCGAACGAAATGTTTTGCCGAGCTTGACTGCGTCCGCCGGCAGGTTGAGGCTCACGCTCGCATCCTTGACGATTTCCTCGGCCTTTTGCGGAACGTCGTTCGCCGACACCTCGTCGTTCAAGAACACCTGCACCGACGATGGCTGGCCTGGCGACGTGGTTTCATGAAGCCGCTTGATCACGGCATCAGCCTCCCATTGGGGCGAAGGCTTGATTTTGTCATTCATGGACAGCTCCTGGCTGATGTCGTCTATCTGTTATATGGGCCTTCTCCCGTCTCATAATAACAGCGAAAGCCGGCGTTATTTCCCGGCTCAGGCGTCGCAAATACCGTCCGATCAACGGCGCTTTCGTTTCGATGCGCTCCCTTTTCCTGCCGAGGCAGCAACACCGGATCGCCCGCCGGCCTCCTTGACCGGCTGACCGGCCTTGGTCCGCACCGGCATTTTTTCCCGAACGCTCCGTCGCGGGGGCCGTCTGCGTGGCATCGCAAGGGCCGCGACCGCACTCGGCAACTGCGTTCCGGTCAGAAGTTCGAAAGCCCGCACCGCATCCGGCACGCCGTGATTACCGCGGGCCTCGGGAATGCTGGCCGGCAGCGAACACGACCCGACGATCGCCTTCTCCAGATCGTTGGCGCTTGCCGTCGGCTGGGCCTGCAACAGCAGGGCGGCAAGGCCTGCGATATGGGGTGTCGCCATCGAGGTGCCGTCCATGATCTTGTACTTGCCACCGGGAACGCACGACAGGATATCCACGCCCGGCGCCACCACGCTCGGGCAGAGCGGATTGACGGGCCGATCGAATTGCTGGCTGCTGGAGAAGTCGGCTACCTGATCGTTGGAATCGATCGCTCCGATCGACAGCACATTGGCGTAGTTGCCGGGCGAACGGCTGGTCAGCGGGCCTTCATTGCCCACTGCAATCACCGGAAGGACGTTGGCCGCACGCAACGCATCGATCACGGACTGGAACGCAGGCGTGTAGCCGCGCAGGCCGAGCGACATGCTCATGATGCGCGCCCCTTCGCCGATCACCCAATCCATCCCGGCGAGAATCCGGTCGATCACCTGGCCGCCCTCGATCACCATGGCGCTTGCGAGCTGGGCTTCGGGGGCCATGCCAAACGCGCCTCTTGCGCCGCCGCGCCCGGCGATGGTGCCCGCCGTGTGCGTGCCGTGTTCACCGCTGTCGGATGGCTTGGCGTTCGGCACCTGGTTGCCGGCCATATCGAATTCCGCAAACTTTCCGATCGCGCCGGCCAACGCGGGATGCGCGCCATCGACGCCGGTATCAATGTGGCCAACCAGCACGCCCTTGCCGGTAAAGCCTGCTGCCCACAGGCGATCGGCCTTCAGTCGCGTGATACCCCAGCTCGTGTCCATGCCGAGTTTCGCCGGCTGAGCCCGGACCGGACGGATCAGGCTGAGCTCCGGCGCCTTGTCGACCTTTCCAACCTGCGGATCCGCCGCCAGCGAGGCGAGCCCTCCTTTGTCAACATAACCGACAGCCAGACCAAGATGCGGATAGACGCGCACGCGGCGCGATATCGGCGGCTGCGTCGGCTTGAATTTGCGGCTGGCGGCGCGGCTCGCCGAGAAGGCAAGGCTTTCGGCCTGCGCCTCGTTCGGGATGATGAAATGCCGCTCGATCGAGCCTTCCGTCTGCGCGGCCGTGGTCGCGGCAAAGGAAGGAATCTCCTTTAGGGAAACAATCACCTTGGCGTAGCCGATCGCAGCAACGGTCTCTTCAACACTGGATGTCGACATCTTCGTGCTCCGTCTGAAATGAACTAAATTATGGCGTTCCAGATTTATGGCGCTGCAGGCCTGCCAGTGATGCTGACCTACTCAGCTAAATGCTCGCGCTGATCGACAGTAATTCAGGTTCTGCGCGCGATGCAAGGCTCGGCTGTTGGAAACGCCGCATCGTTGGCGCGCGAGTTGACGCAGTTCGCTGCAAGCTTATTGCGGTTCGATCGGCGGCGTCAGCCGATCGGCCGAATTGACAGCGGCCGCCTCGTTCGAGGGGCCGCGGTTGCCGTCAAGTTACGGCACCTCAAAACGCCAAAGGCTGGCTATCGTCCAGACCTGCAGGATATCCGGTATCGTGATATTTAACTGAATATAGTGGTTACCGCGACGCCGGACCCGCATGTGCGTCCGGTGTCGATTCATGCGCGCGGGCGCGGCGCGATCAGACGTTGAGATTCATCCAGACCGCCTTCGGTTCGGTGAGGTTCTCGATCGCCGCCGTGCCGTGCTCCCGGCCAAGGCCGGAATCGCGTTCACCGCCCCATGGCAATCGCACGTCGGTATAGCCAAACGTGTTGATCCAGACGGTGCCCGCCCTCGCCCGCTTGGCAAAGCGCTGCACGCGTCCCATGTCGCGGCTCCAGACGCCTGCCGCCAGGCTATAGGCCGTGCCGTTGGCTTTTCTGAGCGCGTCGGCCTCGTCCTTGAACTTGATGACGCTGACGACGGGTCCAAAGATCTCTTCCTGCGAAATCCGCATCTCGTGTCTCACATTGGCGAACACCGCCGGGCTGATGAAGTAGCCGCGGCTTCCGATCCGCTCGCCGCCGGTCATCAGCGAGGCGCCCTCCTTTTGGCCGATGTCCACATAGCCGAGGATCGACTTCATCTGCTTTTCCGAGATCACCGGTCCGAGCGCTGTTGCGCGATCCGACGGATCCCCCATCCGGATGGATTTGGCCCGCGCGGTGAGCCGCTCGACCACCTCGTCGTAGGCCTTCTCCTGAACCAGCACCCGTGAGCCCGCGGAACACACCTGCCCGGCATTGAAGAAGATGCCCGCTGCGGCCGCCTTGCAGGCCGCATCGAGATCGGCATCGTCAAAGATGACGTTGGCGGACTTGCCGCCGAGCTCGAGGGAGACGCGCTTGAAATTGCCGGCGGCGCCCTTCATGATTCCCCGGCCAACGCCGGGCGATCCGGTAAAGGTGACCTTGTCGACATCGGGATGGTTGACAAGCGCCTCGCCGACGGTGCGGCCCGGTCCGGGCACGATGTTGAGCACGCCCGGCGGCAGACCGGCTTCCAGCGCCAGTTCGCCGATGCGCAGCGCCGACAAGGACGTCAGTTCCGCCGGCTTCATGACCACGGTGCAGCCACATGCCAAGGCGGGCGCAAGCTTCCACATCCCGATCATCAGCGGAAAATTCCATGGCACGATCGCGGCCACGACGCCGACCGGCTCGCGCACCGTGTAGGTCAGCGCATCGTCGCGGGTCGATATGACCTCGCCGCTGATCTTGTCGGCCCAGCCTGCATAATAGATCAGCGTGTCCACGGCTGCGGGAAAATCCTGCCGGAACACTGCGGCGATCGGCTTGCCCGCATCGAGACTCTCAAGCTCCACGATTTCGTCGATGTGCTTTTTCAGCAGTTCCGCCCATTTCAGCAGGATATGACCGCGTTCCGCGGCACGCATCGTCCGCCACGGACCTTCAAAGGCACGGCGCGCCGCGGCTACGGCACGATCCACATCCTCCGCATTGCCTTCGGCGATGGTGGCGATGACCTGCTCGGTCGCGGGGTTCAAGGACTGGAAGGTCCGTCCCGAGACCGAGGCAACGCGCCGGCCATCGATCAGCAGTTGTTGAGGCCGCGCCAGAAATTCTGCAGCGGCCGATTGCGCAGGGCAGTCATATGCAACTGACATCATATTTCCTCCGAGTCTTATGACCAAAGGTAAGAGAGAATTTCCGATGGTAAATATGATATTCCGTGCCTATGCTTTCACTGTAATATGAACTTAATTTCATAACCTGGTCGCGAACATGCTGCAGATCGAGATCGAGACCGTCTGGCGATTCCAGAAGGAAGGCAGCGCGCAAAGCGTGACGGTCATGCTCAATGTGCTCAACGAGATCCGCAAAAGCGGAAAGATCTCCAGCGCAGCCACCGACGCTCACCTCTCTTATCGGCACGTCTGGAACCTGATCGAGCGATGGTCGGAGTTTTTCGCGGTGCCGCTGGTCGAAACCCAGCGCGGCAAGGGTTCCAAGCTCACGGCATTCGGAGAGAAACTGGTCTGGGCCGGCGAACGCATGCAGGCGCGGCTCGGACCCCAGCTCGAAAATCTCGCGCAGGAGTTGGCCACCGAGATCAAGCCGTTCCTGCAGCAACGGCCGTCGGTCATCCGCGTTCACGCCAGTCACGGCTTCGCGGTCTCGAAATTGCGCGAGCTGCTTGATCGCGAGCCCGGCATCGGCGTCGATCTGCGCTATGTCAGCAATCAGCATTCACTGGTGTCACTGGCGCAAGGCGCGTGCGATCTTTCCGGCGTTCATCTGCCGCGTGGGGAGATTCGCGCGCAGGGCATCAAGGCCTGTAAGGAATGGCTCGATCCGCGCCAGGATTGCGTGATCAGTTTCGTCACGCGCGAGATGGGGCTGATGGTCAAGCGGGGCAACCCGCTCAAGATCAGCTCGCTGAAGGACGTCGCGGACAAGGAAGCCCGCTTCGTCAACCGCGATCACGATTCGGGAACACGCCTGCTGTTCGACCAACTCCTGGCCCTGCACGGGATCGACGAGACGCGGATCAATGGCGCCCAGCAGATCGAATTCACCCATGCAGCCGTCGCGGCCTATGTAGCCAGCGGCATGGCGGACGTGTGCTTCGGCGTCGAGGCGGCCGCACGCCAATTTGGGCTCGAGTTCATTCGCATGCTGACCGAAGATTATTTCTTCGTCTGCCGGCGGACCTTTCTGGAAACCGAACCGATGCGGCGCGTGCTCGATATCATGAAAGGCAGTGAGTTTCACAAGGCCGTGGCGGCCCTGCCCGGATACAAGGCCACCAACATGGGCGCGGTCCACACCGTCAAGGAGTTTCTCAATCAGATCGATGCCTTCGGCTGATCGGACCGGGACGCGCTGTAGCGAAGCTCAGCCGCTCTTGTCCACCGATCCATCGCTGGGCGCGCCGAGCGCCACTTGATCGGGCCGAGCCAAAAACTCACCAAAAAGTATCTGGACAATTTTTAACATACCGTCTCACTTTGCCGGCTTTGGGAAAGGTTGGGAATGACGGACGGACTGAGACTCTCGCCATCACTTGCCGCCGGCCGGCTCGATGCATCATTGAATTCTCCCGCGCGGGTGCTGTTGGCGAGCATGATCGGCACCACGATCGAATTCTTCGATTTCTATGTCTACGCGACGGCTGCGGTGCTGGTGTTTCCCACGCTGTTCTTCCCGAGCAGCGATCCGACGACCGCGCTTCTGGCATCGTTCGCGACCTTTTCGATCGCATTTTTCGCGCGCCCGATTGGCGCCATCGTGTTCGGCCATTTCGGCGACCGGGTCGGTCGCAAGGCCACGCTAGTGGCGGCTCTGCTGACCATGGGGATTTCGACGGTCGTGATCGGCGCCTTGCCGGGCTATGCGCAGATCGGCGTCGTCGCACCGCTGCTGCTGGCGCTGTGCCGCTTCGGGCAAGGTTTTGGCCTGGGCGGTGAGTGGGGTGGCGCGGTGCTGCTGGCGACCGAAAATGCCCCCAAGGGACAGCGTAGCTGGTATGGGATGTTTCCGCAGCTCGGCGCTCCGCTCGGACTGTTTCTCGCTTCGAGCGTTTTCTGGAGCCTGCTGCATTTCATCTCGCAGGATGCGCTGCTGAGCTGGGGCTGGCGCGTGCCTTTTCTTGCATCGATCGTGCTGATCGCGATCGGTCTATGGGTGCGGCTCTCGATCACCGAAACACCGGAATTCCAGAAGGCCATCGAGAAGGCGGAGCGCGTCTCGGTTCCGGCGCTTGAGTTGATCCGGCGTCACAGGCGCGCCCTGTTTCTCGCCACCTTCATGGCGCTGGTGACCTTTGTTTTCTTCTACCTCTGCACGGCGTATCTGCTGTCCTACAGCGTGAAGGTTGCCGGAATTTCCTTTCTGCATGCGCTGGGCGTGCAGATCTACGGATCGGTGCTGTTCGGCATCACCACCGTTGCCGCCGGCAAGCTGGGCGACCGCTTCGGCCGGCATGAGCTGCTGATGGCAAGCGTCGTCGCTATTGCGCTGCTCTCCTTCGCGCTTGGACCGCTACTGACGTCCGGCATTGACGGGATTTACGCCTTCACTGGTCTGGGCATGCTGGTGTTCGGACTGAATTATGGCGTTCTGGGCACCGCCTTGGCCGCGCAATTCCCCACACAGGTCCGCTATACCGGATCCTCGATCACGTTCAATTTGGCGGGCATCTTTGGCGCTTCGCTCGCGCCCTATATCGCGACTTGGCTGCAGTCGACCTATGGTATCAACTATGTGGGCTATTACCTGCTCGCGGCTTCGCTGATCACGCTCGGCTGCATCTTCGCCTCGGCCAAAACAGACTTCTGACGTCGGTCGCGTCAATTTTGGCGATGAGCGTGAGAACTCGTGATCGTACGACACGGCTGGCTCGCGCGACATTGAAACGAACGTGAGCGTGTGATCCTTTAATTGCGCAATCGCCTCTCCATTTCGGTGCTGGAGCCAAATGCTTTTTGGCTTTTCATACCGAATGGAGACACCGAATGACCAAGCTCAGGGTTCTGTCGGCTGCACTGGTCACCGCAGCCATGTTTGCCGCTCCCGCGATGGCGCGCGAGAGCCATGCCGGCTCGCGGCACCTCGTCGAGCGCACCAATGCCGCACCCGGCGCACGTTATGTCGAAGGCCGCCTCTGCTATCCGGCGCCGCGCGTGGGCGCGTTTGCCACCCAGCCCTGGGATAGCGGCCCGGCGCCCTGCGAGCCCGTGGCTTACTGATCCGTTCTCGCCGCGACGTGGCTTTGCTGCCGCCACGCGCCGATTGATATCAGTCGGCGCGCTCGCTTCGTCGTGCCGAAGAGGTCGGGCTGGTCACGACCATCGTCAGCCCGATTGCCTTATTAGGCTAATTTGTCGGGCCGACTTCCTTGAAGCCTGCGCGGCTTTTGCCGCGAGCGCCCAGGACGAGCGCCCAAGATTTGAAATAATTTCCTGGTTTATACGGCCATCCGACCGAACAAGCGGGAACTTACCACCCGCAGCTGCTTTATTGCCCCGCGTCGTTCCTGTGGGAAACCAGATGATCCGCCCATCCCTGATCGTGCTTCTGTCATGGGCCTGCCTGGCGTCACCCGCAATTGGCGCCGGCGTCGAGGCCGCCTCGATCAACGGCGCGGACTTCAGTGCGTCCAAGCCGCCGTCCGAGGATCGGATCAACGCACTGGTGGTGAAGGCCCAGGTTCTTTTGGATCGCGCCCGGTTTTCTCCGGGAGAAATCGACGGCAAACTCGGCGAGAATGCGCAAAAAGCCCTGAAAGCCTTCGCCGACGCCAAGGGCCTCGCTCCGAACCGGCCCCTGACGGCCGATGTCTGGAAAGCACTCGCGGCAACAAGCTCGGATGCCGTCATCACCGGTTACAAGATCACCAAGGACGACGTGAAGGGACCGTTTCTGGACAAGCTTCCCCCGAAGATGGAAGAGATGAAGGATCTTGCGGCGCTCAGCTACACCAGCCCCCGCGAGGCCCTCGCCGAGAAATTTCACATGAGCGAAGACCTGCTCGAGGCCCTGAACCCCGGCAAAACATTCGATCAGGCCGGGGAAACGATCTTTGTCACCAACGTGCCAAAGAACGACGCCAAATTGAAGATCGGCCGGATCGAGGTCGACAAGGACCGTCAGACGCTCAAGGCCTTCGCGCCCTCCGGCGACCTCGTCGCATTTTTTCCGGCAACGGTCGGAAGCGAAGAAAAGCCTACTCCCAGCGGCACGTTGAAAGTCGAAACCACCGATGCCAACCCGAACTATCGCTATCATCCCGATTACAAGTTCAAGGGCGTGAAATCAAAAGAGATGTTCGACATCAAGCCCGGGCCCAACAACCCCGCCGGTTCGTTCTGGATCGGTCTCTCGGCGGAAGGCTACGGCATCCACGGCACGCCCAACCCTTCCAGGGTGAGCAAATCCGAATCGCACGGTTGCGTTCGGTTGACCAATTGGGATGTCGCATTGCTGGGCAAAAGCGTCAAAAAGGGAACGCCGGTGCAATTCGTCGAGCCGCCGCAGCAGGCGCGCAAGAGCTAGCAGTCATATCATTCCGGCATGCGCTGCCGTCGCTCTCGCCGCAGCCGCCAAAGATGGAACGGCACCCAAATCAGCAGGCGAAAGAGCACGATCGCGGACGCGATCTGAATCCAGATCACCCCGCCGATCTCCTTGAGCATCACCTCGAAGCGGGAGCCCCAAGGCTCCGGGAACTGGTCCGCGATTGTCTCGATCGAATGGGTCATGAACCGCAGCCAATCCCTGATCCACTCCGGATGATAGACGAAGGAGGCGAAGATCAGCATCCAGGTCGCGACCATCGTCAGGAATCGAAAGGTATGCGCCCGCGCCAGCTGGCCGATTGTAGGACGCTTCGGGGCTGAAACGGGCATCATCGCGTCTGCGGCTTTCCTCGAACAGGAACGTGAGCTAATGCGAGAGCGAGGATGAAGGTTGCGCTTCGGCGAAAATAAGCCGCCGAAGCAGGCGCATTCCCCCGCGCGCGATCCGCCCCGCGAGCATCAGCGAATGCCGGTGATGGAGCCCGACATGGCGCGCGGATCGCGCATCGGCCAGCGGCCGGCATCGACCTGGGCGATGAAGTCGCCGACGATGTCGTTGAACAGGGCCGGCGCCTCGAGATTGATGGTATGCCCGCAATTCGGCATCACCGAGAGCGCCGCCGAGGGGATGGTGCGCTTCATCAGCAACCCCGGCGCCAGGCAGGGCCAGTCCTCGTCGCCGGTAAGGATCAGGGTCGGCACCGTAAGGCCGGCCATCTCCTTCTGCAGGTCATAGAGCGACGGCCGCTCCTTCTGGCAGCCGAGCTGGGTGTTGGCGGCCCCGAGCGCCGAATGCTCGGCCAGCGCCTCCCTGAAGACCGCGAAACCGCGCGGGTCTTTCGCTTCGAACTGCACGCGGGTCGGGCCGTAGGCATAGCGGGACGCAAAGGCCGCCATGCCGTCGGCGCGGATCGACGCCACCACGGCGTCGGCTTCGGCGCGAAACTGCTCGCGCATGGTCGGCTCGGCGCCGTAGCCGCAGCCGGCCACGCACAACGACAAGGCGCGTGACGGATGGCGAAAGCCGAAATGCAGCGTCGCGTAACCGCCCATCGAGAGACCGCAGACATGCGCCTTTGCGATGCCGAGATGATCGAGCACCGCGAGAATATCGTCGGCTGCGCGGTTCTGGCTGTAGGACGCCGGATTTTCCGGCACGTCCGACGGCGGATAGCCGCGCGCGGCATAGGTGACGGCGCGGTAGCGCCTGCCGAAATGCTGAAGCTGCTGTTCCCAGCTGCGATGATCGCCGGCGAATTCATGCACGAAGATGATCGGCGCGCCGCTGCCGGTTTCCTCATAGTACAGCCGTACGCCGTCGTCGGTGGTGGCAAAAGCCATGGTCAGCTCCGTTTCAGCCGTTGATCGATCGCGGATGGATTGCGGCGGCAGGATAGCCGATCGGACGTTTCATTCCGAGCCGCCATCGGTGCCAAGGGCCGTCCGCAGACCCCGCGCGACCTCTGCAAAAGCCTCGCTGCGCGGATCGCGCGGACGAGGCAGATCCACCGTCACGTTGGCCGACAGGCGGCCGGGGCGCGGGGTGAACACCAGAATACGGTCGGCGAGGAAAACCGCTTCATCGATGCTGTGGGTTACGAACAGCACCGTGGTGCGCTGCGCCGCCCAGATATCGAGAAGCTCGGACTGCAGGCGGCCGCGCGTCTGGGCGTCGAGCGCGCCGAACGGCTCGTCCATCAACAGCCCGCGCGGCTTTGTGGTCAATGCCCGCGCGATGCCGACGCGCTGGCGCATGCCGCCGGACAATTCGTGTGGATAGCGCGTGGCAAAGGCGGACAGCCCCGTCAGCTCCAGCATTTCCTCGGCCCGCGTGCGCCGCTCGGCGGCGACGATGCCGCGCGCCTTCATGTTGAATTCGACATTGGCGCGCACGGTCTGCCACGGGAACAGGCCATGGTCCTGAAACACGATGCTGGTGGAGCGCGACGGGCCATCCAATTCCCGTCCATCGACGATGATCTGTCCGGTGCTCGGCGTCTCGAGGCCTGCGATCATCTGCAGCAACGTGCTCTTGCCGCAGCCGGACAAGCCCAGCAGGCAGACGAATTCACCCGCCGCGCAGACGATCGAAATGCCGCGCAAAGCCTCCACGTCGCCGGTGCGGCCTTGATAGATCTTGCCGACGTCGATGCATTCGATGAAGCCGGTCAATTGGCGCTGGCCGTCAGGCCCTCCTGCCACGAACAGGCGCGCTGGCGCAGCTTGCGCACGGCGAAATCGCCCAATAGCCCGATGGCGCCGATGACGAAAATTCCGGCAAAAACGAGTTCGGCGCGAAACGTCATCTGTGCGTTCAAGATCATGTAGCCGAGACCCGACTTCACCGCGATCATTTCAGCCGTCACCACCGTGAGCCAGCCGCCGCCGACGGCCAGCCGCAGGCCGGTGAAGATGTTGGGCAAAGCCGCCGGCCAGATGATGTCGCGCAGGATCAACGCCTCACTGGCGCCTGCCGCGGTGGCGACCTTCAGCATCGTGCGCTCGATGCCGCGAACGCCGAAGATGGTGTTCAACAACAAGGGCCAAAGTCCGGACAGGAAGATCAGCACGATGGCCGGCGTGTCGCCGATGCCGAAGAACAGCATCGCCATCGGGATCAGTGAGATCGGCGGCACCGAGCGGAAGGTCTGGATCGACCAGTCGCACAGCCGGTCCAGCGCCGGATAGCGTCCGATCAACAGACCCGCCGGCACGGCCACGCAAAATGCCAGGCCGATGCCGACCAGCACACGGGTCACGCTCGCCAAGGTGTTGGCGGCGATCGACGGTCCATAGAGCGCGAACGCCGCCGCCACCTTGGTCGGAGGCGGCAGCAGCACCGGCGGGTAGAGATGCACGGCCACGGCGATCTGCCACAACGCCAGCAGGCCTATGATCGGAACGAGTCCGACGAACGCGCCGAGCCGCATCAGATGAAACTGGTGTTGATGAACTCATCCCATTTCGGCTCGGAATCGAGCATCTTGTTGGTGAGCATCATGCCGGCCAGCGCTTTCAGGCCGTCCTGGAATCCCGCGCCGCTGTCGGCCGAGAAGAACAGGTTCTTGGTAGAGGCCTCGGCCACTTCCTGACTCATGTTGAACTGCTTGATGGTCGTCTCGACGGCGATCTTGGGATTTTCGCGCATCGTGTTGGTGGCCTTCACATGCGCCTGCACCAGCACCTTCGTCAGCTCCGGCTCTTTCTTGATGAAGGGTATGCTGGCAACAAACCCCAAATTGGTTTTGCCCATCGGCGTATCGTATGGCACCCACAGCTTCTTGCCGAAGCCGTTCAGCTCGGCAAACGTCACGTAGGGCTCGAAGCAGCAGATCGCGTCGACGTCGCCGCGGGCGAGCGGCACCGGCATGTCCTGATTGTCGAGAAAGAGAAGCTCGACCTTGTCCGTCAAACCCTCGTGCTGGAGCTTCCAGTTGAGGCTGACCAGACCGATCGAGCCGTTCTGCACGGCGATTTTCTTGCCGGCGAGCTCGGAGAAACTGGTGATGGACGGCTTGGCAAGCAGCATCCAGCCGCCATCGCAGCCATCCGCCAGCACCGCCATCGGGAAGCCCTTGGTGGCGATCTGCATGGTGGCGGACAGCCCGCCATTGCCGACATCCACGGACCCGGACGCAACGGCCTGCATCCGCTGCACCAGACTCGGGAAGGTGATGATCTCTGCTTCGACACCCTCCGGCTTCAAGAGGTCCGGCATCAGGAACATGGCATTGGTGGTGGTGGTGAACGCTGTGCCCAACTTCACCTTGCGAAGGGTCTGACCAAGCGACGTTCTGGCAACCAAAGCAGGCGCCGCCAGCGCGGCGGCTGCGAGCAAATTGCGACGGGTGAGCATGCAGGATTCCATGGCTGACGATGCAACAAACGGGAGCAATGTTCATGCCATGGTCGAGGCATTTGCCATGCAATTGCGCGGGGCTCCCCTACTCTCGCGGCTTTTGCCGGCAAGCCGCAGAAAGACCGTGCGTTTTTGGCCGACGGCTGCGGCGGTCGGCGGCAGCGTCGCAATCGCACAGCGATCTCGGGCCCGAGGCTCGCCCGTCAAGGTCGGACGGCTCGGCGGCCCCATGACCGCCACAGGCCTTGCTGCCGTTTTAGGCAGCACACGGCGCAAGTCGCAAAGCAGCCAGGAGGACGATGGAGCACCTCCGGGAATGACCTGCTCTGGGAATGACCTGCTCGGGGAATGACTGCTATGGAATGACTGCTCTGGAATGACCTGCACCCGGTCGGCGCGCGCCAGAACCACTGCCAGCTTTTTATTCCCCGATTGTTACGGTTGTAACGAGATTTCCGGCGTGGAAATCGCGCTGTAACAGGGCCAATGCACCTCCCCTTCTGGCCAAGTAAGAAAGATGAGAGATGGCACGGATCCCATCCAAGATGTCGTCGACCGGCTGGCGCAAACGGCGGGGACGGCCAAGGCGCGCGGCGCGTTGCGCACGGAGTTGACCATTCTTTTGATACGCACGGGCCCGATGGCCTGCCACATCCAGAGCTCTCATCCTGGAAGATAAGCAGTGGCCTTATTGTCACGCCTGTTCCTGCTGGTGGCGGTTGCACTTCTCCCGGCGATTGCCGTTCAGTCGTACAACGAGTTCGACCTGCGGCGTTCGCGCCAGATGGAGGTGCAAGACCAGGCGCTTGGTCTCGCCAAACTCGCCGCCGCAGAACAGCAGCAGATTGTCGAGGGAATTCGCCAGGTTCTGATTGCGCTCTCGGAACTGCCCGCGGTCAAGGCGAAAGACCCCCAGGCCTGCAGTGCTTATCTGATGGCGATCAAGCAGCGTTATCCGGCGTTTCTCGCCTTCCTCGTCTTTGACATGAATGGCCAGTCGTTTTGCACCACCAGCGGCAAGAGCGCGTCCGTCGCAGGCCGCGCCGACTTCGTCACCGCCACCCAGACCGGCGAATTCGCGGTCGGCGGCTATTCGATCGGCGCGCTGACCGGCATCAAGATCATCCCATTTGCGTTGCCGTTCTACGGTGACGACGGCCAAATGACCGGCGTCATCGTCACGGCGATCAGCCTGGATTGGCTGGCCAAGTTCATCGTTCAGATGGCCGGGCCTCCCGGCGCGACGCTCGCCATCACGGACCGCGACGGCACCTATCTCGCGCGCTACCCCGACAACGACCGCTTCGTCGGCCGCAAGATGCCCCGCGATCAATATTTGCACGCCGACCACCCGGGCACGATGACCACGCGTGATCTCGACGGTGTCGAACGGATCGTCGGCTATGCGCCTCTGCAGGCCGAGTCCGGAGGGCTTTTTGTCACCTACGGTCTGGACAAGGCGCAGGCGTTCGGCGAAATCCAGCGTCGCACGCAGCGCGGTGCCCTCATGATCATCCTGAGTACGTCGCTGGTGCTGCTGCTGACATGGCTTGGCGCCCGCCGCTTCATGCATCGCCCGCTCGGTCAATTGGTCGAGGCCGCCAACCAGTGGCGGCTTGGCGATTTTGCACGCCGCGTGCAGATCCAGGATAAATGTTCGGAAATCGCCGGGGTCGCCGGCGCGTTCAACGCCATGGCCGACGCGCTCGAGGAACGCGAGCGCGAGCTTTACGACGCGAAGGAAAAGGCCGAGGACGCAGCAACCCGGATCACCACCATCTTCGAAAGCACGACCGACTGCGTCCTGCTCATCGACCGGAACTGGAGCATCTCTTATCTGAACGATCGGGCCAAAGCCGAGATCTTCGAAGACCGCGATCTCATCGGCATGAACCTCTGGCACGCATTTCCGGACACCAACACCGACGCCGAAGAGCGGGTTCGCAAGGCAATGTCGGAGCAGCGGGTGGCTTTCTTCGAAACCTACTTTCCATTGCGGGCGTCCTGGCGCGAAGTCAGCGCATTTCCATCCGGCGAAGGTCTCGCCATTTTCGCCCGGGACATCACCGCGCACAAGCACGCCCTCGAAGCCCGCCGGCAGATCGAGGAGCAACTCCATCAGAGCCAGAAGATGGAGGCCGTCGGCCAGCTCACGGGAGGCGTCGCCCATGACTTCAACAATCTGCTCATGGTCATCTCCGGAAACCTCGAGCTGATCGATGACCGTGCCGCGGACAAGGACAGCGTCCGGACGCTCGCGGCGGCCGCACGGAAGGCCGCCGACCGCGGCGCGAAGCTGACCGCGCAGCTTCTCGCCTTCTCCCGCCGGCAGACACTGAACCCGAAATCGGTGAACGCCGGCGCCCTCATTCAAGACTTTCAGGACCTGCTTCGGCGCGCGGTCGGAGAAGGCTGCGAGGTCAAGCTCTTTGCCGAGGATCAATTGTGGCTGTGCCTCGCCGATCCGGCACAGCTGGAGACCGCGGTGCTCAATCTCGCCCTGAATGGACGCGATGCAATGCCGCGCGGCGGCACCCTCGAGATCGACGTCCGCAACGTGACGCTGCCGGACGGCGCCGTCGCCGGCATCGCGGCCGGCCCCTATGTCAGGCTCTCCGTGAGAGACACCGGTTGCGGCATCGCCCCGGAGATTCTGGATCGGGTCTTCGAGCCATTCTTCACCACAAAGGAGGTCGGCAGAGGGACCGGACTCGGTCTCAGCATGGTCTACGGGTTCGTCCGTCAATCCGGCGGCCACGTGACGATCGAGAGCGACGTCGGCGTGGGCACGACCATCAGTCTCTATCTGCCCAAATCGACCCAGACGCCCGCGCCGCCGGCGGACATCACTCAGATCCGTGACGTCCCGGCGGGGTCGGGCCGGATCCTCATGGTCGAAGACGACGAGGATGTCCTCGACATCACGTCGGAGTTGCTGCGCCAGCTCGGCTATCACGTGCTTTGCGCCCACAATGGCACCGAGGCGCTCCAGATGCTGAAAGCCGGCGAACGATTTGATCTGCTGTTCAGCGATGTCGTGATGCCGCAGGGCATCAACGGCGTCGAATTGGCCCGCGAAGCGAAGCGGCGGTGCAGCAGCATCAAGGTTCTCCTCACCTCGGGCAATGCGGCCGATGTGCTGGCAAGGCACGGGGCAGAAGACGAGTTTCCAATCATCGGCAAGCCTTACCGCCGTGCGGACCTGGCGCAATATCTGCGATTGGTGATGCGCGGGGCGTGATCGGGCCAGCACGAATGCGATTGAAAAGGAGTGCCTCCGAAGGGCAGCGTCGGCTCGATCGGCGCTCGCAGCGACGCGCATGTGTCCCGGTTCGACCATCAAACAGCAACAGCCATGCTGGAACGATCTCGCGGCGCCGACGCCCGAGCTTTGCGAGAATTCAAGGCCCTCCTCGACATCGAGAGGGCGCAGGGAAGACCGGGTATCGACTGATACCCATGGCCCCCGTGCGTAAAAGATTGCACGGGGCAGGAACCACAGGCTCAGCCGGAACACCCGGCGGGCTCAAGCGGTCGTCGCAACACTGGTTTTTTTCACTTGGGACAGCAACTCGTCAAGCGCCTCCGCAGGGGTTTTCCATCCCAGTGTCTTTCTCGGTCTGGCATTGAGGGCTGCTGCCACTG
>JAQGKC010000253.1 GCA_028290305.1 Bradyrhizobium sp. | reverse complement strand
CGGATTCTGAAAAACTATGCGGACTATTACAACGGCGTGAGAACGCATCGGTCATTGAACAAAGATGCGCCTGTCTCTCGCCAGGTTCAGCGATCCGGCGTCATAAATTCGCGCGCCATACTGGGCGGACTTCATCGTCAATACGTTCGGATTTAGATTTTCGGTACACACAGGTAATCGCTGGTCACGCCAAGTGCCGCGGCAATCTTTGTTATTTTTTCCGCCGACGGACGCGGCGGGTTCTTGTTAACGCGCCAATGCCAAAAAAGCAGCGCGACAGCCGGACGCGGCGCCATCAAGCAGCTTCACTAACGGGCCGGTATATGCGTTAGTTCTGAATGGGCATGTTGCGCGCGCTGGTCTCCTTGCCATCCACGATCTTGACCACATGCGTGACCAGCAGCGGATCGCCCTTTTCGTCGAATTTGAAAGGACCGCGCGTGCTTTCGAAACTGACCTTCGCAAGCGCATCACGGACCGCCGTTCGGTCAGATTTGCCCGCGGCTTCGACTGCCATGATGGCCATGGTGACGGAGTCATAAGCTTCGGCAGCGTAGGCGTCCGGTACCTTACCGTAGACTTTCTGATATTTGGCTATGAAGGTCTTTGCGGCCGGGATATCGGCAGCCGTCGCAACGCTAAAATGGGATGTGAAGTAAATACCATCCGTCGCATCGCCGCCGAGTTCAATGAACTTCGGCGTGGCAATGCCGTCCGAGCCGAACCGCACCAGGCTCAGCCCGGTCTGGACGAACTGCTTGGCGACCAGAGCGGCCTCCGTGTAACGCGACCATTCTACCAATGCCGCCGCCGGGCTCGCCTTGATGCGTCCGAGCTGTGCGGTGAAATCGATGTCGCCGCGGGTATAGCGCTCCTCGTCGACGATCTCGAACCCGTATTTTGCACCTGCCGCCTTGAAGGCCTCGAAGCCGCCGCGACCAAAATCGTCATTGACGTAGAGGAAGGCGAATTTCGTTATCTTCGGAAATTTCTCATGGATGAAGTCCACCAGGTCGGCGACCAGTTTGGTGTCAGGCACCGGGGCGCGGAACACCCATTTATTTCCCAGCGTCGTAATGCGCTGGGCGGTGCCGCCCACCACGATCTGAGCCGTCTCAGACTGGCGGCTCACCTGCGAAGCGGCAAGGCTCGCCGGACTGCTGATGCTGCCGATGTTGAGAAGGACCTCATCGCGTGAGATCAGCCGCTTGACTGCGTTGACGGCCTCTTCGGGCTTGCCTCCGTCGTCGGCAAATACCGGCTCGATCTTCTCGCCGCGTATGCCGCCGGCATCGTTCTTCTCCTGGACCGCGAGGTTGACCCCGTCCTTTTCGCTGGAGCCGTTGGCGGCGGCGTCGCCGGTCATCGGACCAAATACACCGATCTTGATGTTGTCGGCGGCCGAGGTCTGCACCGCAGCCGCCAGCATCAAAGCCGCGACACAGGCGCTGCTCACAGTTCTAAAACGCATCATTCATCCCCTGTTGATTCGGTATATTCATGTATTCGCGGCCGGAGCAGGACTCTGATCGGCGATATCCGCCCCCCACTCCTGCTCCCCGAGATAACTCGCCCAGACCTTTGGATTATCGAGAAGGCTGTCGCTCGAATCGGCGAGCACGATCAAGCCGGCTTCGATCACGTAACCGCGCGTCGCAAGCGTCAGTGCCAATTCAGCATTCTGTTCGACGAGAAGAACGGTGACGCCGCTTTCGCGGAAATAGTCGATCGCCTTGGCAATTTCCTCGACGATAATCGGCGCCAGTCCAAGCGAGGGCTCATCGAGCATCAGGAGAACGGGTTGCGCCATCATCGCGCGTCCGAAGGCCAGCATCTGCTGCTCGCCGCCGCTGAGCGATCCGGCCAACTGCCGTCGTCGTTCATAAAGCCGGGGGAATAATTCGAACACGCGCTGCCGTGTCGCGTTTTCCTTGCCTCGTGCGCGCGGAGAATAGGCGCCAACGGTGAGATTCTGTTGCACCGAGAGGCGCGGGAACACGCGACGCCCTTCCGGCACGTGCACGATGCCGCGCTCAACGATCTGATCGGGCGACAGATTGGTGATCGCTTCACCCTGAAATTCGATGCAGCCGGCCGTCGGGCGTACCACGCCGGAAATGGCCCGCAGTGTCGTTGACTTGCCGGCGCCGTTAGAGCCGATCAGCGCCACCACTTCGCCGGCATCGACGGTGATATCGATATTACGCAGCGCCGTCACCGCACCGTAACCGGCGCTGACATTATTAAGGCGAAGCATGGGCAAGTTCCAACCGCTGGTTTTGACCCGGCTTTGCCCGGCGCTTGAGACCGCCGCCGAGATAAGCCTTGATTACTTCCGGATGGGCTCGGATCTCGGTTGGATTGCCGTTTGCCAGACGCTTTCCATAATTGAACACGGTAATGCAGTCGCAGGACGGCATCACGACATCCATGTGATGTTCGACCAGCAAGATTGTCGCGCCGTTGGCGCGAATTGCCCGGATAAGACCGACCATTCGCGTCCTCTCATTCCCGTTAAGGCCGGCCGCAGGCTCGTCGAGCAGCAGCAGCTTCGGCCGGGCGACGATGGCACGTGCGATCTCGACGAGGCGCTGCGATCCGTAAGGCAGTGACCCTCCCTGCATGTCGGCGAGATGCATGAGTCCGACAAAGTCGAGCGCCTCGCGGGCACGCTCGGTGATGGTGATTTCTTCTGCCTTCTGCCGCGCCGTGCGCAACAACGCGTGCCAGATTTCGCAATGGGTCTGCCCATGCATCCCGATCATGACGTTTTCAAGCACCGTCATGTCGCGGAAGAGCTTAAGGTTCTGGAAGGTCCGCCGGATGCCCAGGCGCGCCCGCCGTTCGACTGGCCAGCGCGTGACGGCGTTGCCCTCAAATTGAATCTGTCCGGCGCTCGAGGCAAGATGCCCCGATATCAAATTCAGCATCGTCGTCTTGCCGGCGCCGTTGGGGCCGATCAACCCGTGCACCGTGCCGGCCGCAACCTCCATTGCAACGTCGCTCACGGCAACGAGCCCGCCGAAATGCCGTGACAACCCGCTGGTCTCCAACAGGGCGCCCATTACAACCTCGCGGCCGAAGGCTGTTGCGAAAACCGCCGCTGCCAACGCAGGGAGACGTGCCTCGCAAGATCAACCACGATGCCGGCAAGACCCCGGTTACCCGTGCCTGCCAGCACGATGACCATCACGCCGAAGAGAATGAGCCGAAATTCTCCCGACGCGCGCAACACTTCCGGGAGCAAGACAACGATCGCCGCGCCCAGCGCGGCGCCGGGCAGACTTCTAATGCCGCCGATAACGACCATGATCAGGACGTCGATCGATTTCTGGAAACTGAAGTCGTTCGGGTTCAGGTATCGGGAATGATAGGCATAAAGGCCTCCGGCGATACCCGAAGCTATGGCCGCGACCAGGAAGCACTTACTCTTGTAGAGGGCGATTGCGACGCCACTGGCGCGAGCCGCTTCTTCATCCTGAGACATCGCGATCAGTGCGCGGCCGAAGCGCGAATGTGTGATCCGGTCTAAAGTCAGGAATACGACCGCAGCGGCGATCAAGGTGACATAATAGAACGAAATATCGCCTCCCAGCGAGACACCGAACAGCGTTGGCATCGGAATGTCCATCATCCCGATGCTGCCGCCGGTGAGCCAATCCTCATTGAGCATGATCAGGTGCACGATGATCGCGAAACCCAGCGTTGCCACCGCCAGGCTCGAGCCTTTGAGACGAACGATTGGAATCAGCAGAAGACTGGACAGTCCCGCCAGCAGACCACCGCTCATAATAGCCAGCAGGAACGGAAGCTTGAATGAAATCGAGAGAGACGCGGCGGTGTAGGCGCCAATGCCATAGAACGCCCCCTGCCCCAGGGAGACGACACCCGCCATTCCAACGAGCAATTGCTCGGAAAAGGCCAGAATGGCGCCAATGAGCGCTAGGCTGAAGACATGAACCCAATAAGCGTTCGACTGCACGAGTGGAACGCCGGCGAGGATGAGCACGACAGCAAGTCGGGCGATCAGCGAACGGCTCATATCACACTTCCCGGCCACTGCGGGTGAGCAACCCCGTCGGCATGAAGAGAAGGATTACGATGAGCACGACCATGCCGACCGCATCCTTGTAGGCGGTCGAGATCAACGTGCCTGAGAACGTCTCGATGAGCCCGAAGATCAGGCCGCCCACCATCGCGCCTGCGACGCTTCCAAGACCACCCAGCGTCGCCGCCACGAAGGCCTTGATGCCGATCAAGAAGCCCATGTTGAACGACGCGAAGAACAACGAGCCGAGCAACACGCCCGCGGCGCCGGCCATCATGCCGGAAACGGCAAAGGTGTAGGTCGTCGTCCGATCAACGTTAATGCCCATCAGCCGAGCGACGTCCGGATCCTGGGCCGCCGCCTGCATGGCGATGCCGAGCCGCGTGTATCGGAAGAAGACGATCAGCACGCCCATCATCAGCGCACTCAGCAGCACGATCCAAAGCAGTTGCGGCGATACGGCAAAGCCGGCGACGACAATTCCCCTGGATACGAAAAGGGTCGGATAGCGCAGCGGCTCGGAGCCCCAGGCCAGACGCGCAACGTTCTGCAGCACGATCGACACGCCCAGGGTCGCGATCATGACGTTGATCAACGCCACCCGGCGCCGTCGCAACGTGCGGTAGACAACAAACTCGACCAGCACGGAGATAAGTCCGCCACCGAGTATGCCGGCCAGAAGAACGAAACCAAACGGCATATCCTCAAGCCGGAAAGCGCCGAGACCCATCATAGAGCCGATCATCAGCATTTCGCCTTGCGCGAAATGAAGGATGTCGGTCGCACGGATGATCATTGAAATGCCGAGCGCAATCAGGCTGTAGATGCAACCGATGGCAAGGCCGCCGAGCATGGTCTGAACGAATTGATCGACTGTCATTGCGCCCTTTCCGCTCCCAAAAGCTAACGCCGCAGTGACGAAAGCAGCAAGATTAAATTGCATGCGAATGCAACGCCGCTTTGGCCTATGTTTTGTGCAGCTTCGTCTTCTATTCTCGATCTTGCGGTTACGTGATCTTGCCGAAAATGATCGAATGTATGCATACGTATTCAATTAGATCAGTGGTTTCTCGGATATTTTCGTCACGGCGTTGGCTGCCGACGGCCATGCACCAACCGCTTGGCATCAAGCATGCAAGGCTGCTCCAGATTCGTGCCGCACGAATGGTTTCGCCGGAGCAACCGCATGAAGAAGAAGATTCACTTAGCGTTCGATGTGTCTTGGACCAACGTGGAGACCCAGTGGCGGCTCCCCGGCTCCTGGGTCGACCGGCATCATCCGAATATCGGCATGTTTGAGGAAGTCGCGCGCGTTGCGGAACGCGGCGGTCTCGATATGATCTTCTTCGGCGACAGTACCGGCATTCCAAGCACGTGGAAGGATTCGATCGACGACGCGGTCAGTTACGGCGTGGCCTGGCCCCGTTTCGAGATGAGCCCCTGGATCACTGCGATGTCGCGGGTCACCAGCCATCTCGGATTCGGGCTCACTTATGCCTCGACCTTCATGCATCCTTTTTATACGGCGCGGCTGCTCAATTCCCTCGATCACATCACGAACGGCCGCATCGCCTTCAACGTGATCACCTCGCAACGTCGCGCTGACTTCGCCAATTACGGCTATGACGAACTGATTGACCACAACGAGCGCTATGAACGCCTTGAGGAGTTTATCGACGTCTGCCACCGCCTCTGGGACAGCGTCGCCCCCGATGCCTTCATTTGGGACCGCAAGACCGGCATGGTTGCCGATCCGGCCAAGGTCAAGGCCATCAATCACGACGGTAAATTCTTCAAGGTCAAAGGTCCGCTCAGTGTGGTTCCGTCGCCGCAGGGCCGTCCGGTCATCCTACAGGCCGGCGGGTCGCCTCGCGGCACCCGCGCGGCCGCGCATGTCGCCGACCACGTGTTCGGCCTGACCAAAACGGTTGCGCTGATGGCGCAGCAGCGCAGCGATCTGGACAAGGCGCTGATCGCGGAAGGCCGCGACCCGGAGAAGGTCGGGATCCTGTGGTCGAGCCGGGCCATCGTTGGCGAGACCGAAGCCGAGGCGCAGGCGCTTCGCGAGAGCATGATCGCCGACGTGCCGCTCGAAGCTGTCGGAGCTTGGCTGTCCCACAACACCGGCTACGACATGTCGAAGCTGCCGCCACGATTCTCCCTGAGGGAATTGCAGGAGCGCATCGTCGCCGCCAACGCCTCGCCCGTCGGCTTCGTCAATCTGCTGGCCAAACAGCACGGCGAAACCGCGGAAATCACCCGCACAGAGTTCTTCGAGCACGGCCTGCGCGCGGCGACCGGCTACAACATCACCTTCGCCGGAACCGCAACGCAACTGGCCGATCAGATGGAGGAAATGTTCGAGGGCACCGGCAGCCGCGGCGGTTTCATGCTTTCGATTTCACAGGCGGCACCGCGGGCCATCATGCTGAACATCATCGATCAACTGGTGCCGGAGTTGAGGCGCCGCGCGCGTTACCGGACGTCTTATGAAGGCACGACCTTACGTGAAAATCTGCTGGCCTGACGCCGCCTTTGGCTTTTGTCCGGCGCTACGCCGCGCTGGACGAGTGCGCCTCGTATTGTCCGTCGATGTACAGGAGGGCGTCGACCTCGCCTTGCCACAGCCGGAGATCGCGCACCGCTCCAACGAAGATAGTGTGCGAATGCACCGGAATGACGTGAGTGATTTCGCAATCGAAGCTGGCCAGGGCGCTTGGCAAGGCTGGTGCTCCAGTGACCAACGGCACCCAAGGACATTCCTCGAACCGTTTGGCGCGTGATTGGGGTGAACTGAACCGCCGTGCGAGTTCGATGTCGCTGGAACTCAGCAGATTGGTGCAGAAAATGCCGGCGCGACGAATCGCGTCATGACAGCTTGCGTCGCGATTGACGCAGACAAGGAGCGAAGGCTCCGGCTCAACGCAGACCGAACTGACGGATGTCGCTACGAGGCCATGCGGCATGGACTGCTCGATCGTCGTGACGATGGAAACGCCGGCCGCCATGCGGCGCATTCCGCGTTTAAACAGCGCGCTGTCGATCACCGGAGATACCCGCCGCGGAAGTGCACTAGCGGAGCAGCCTGTGGATCGCTGGACGTTGCGACCACGCGTCCGAGGATCATTACGGCGTTGTACCGTTCAATCGTTTCGACCAGCTCACAGTCGATGACGCCGACAGCGTCCTGGAGAATGGGCGCGCCTGTAGCCAGGATGGTCCAGGGCGCCGTTCCGAAGCGATCCGCGCCCTTCACATCCGATTTGCCGCCAAAGACGTCGGCCAGAATCTGCCGCTCCGACGACAGATAATTGATGGCAAAGTGCTTGGCATCGAGAATCGTCGCCAATGCGGAGGTTCGCTTGTCGACCGAAACCAGCATGGTCGGTGGATCGGCGCAGAGATGCGTGGCCGATAGTCCCAGCAGGCCGGCGGGCCCGCTCTCGGAGCGGGCGGTGACGACGACGCTGCCGGTCGCACGCTGACCGATGGCCTGCCAAAACTGCTTGACGTCGATCGTTCCAGGCTTATCCGGCACGGATATTTCACCACATTTCAGACGTTGCCTCATCCGCAACGCCAATCAACTCAATCCAAATCTGTGATGGCGGCGCTTGCAGCACAAGATTAAATTGCATGCGTATGCAGAACGTTCTTGCTGAAGTTTTGAGCAGCGCATCGCGCGCCGATCACTCTATAGTCGGAACACTTGCCTCATGCTTTCCAGCAGGCGCTTCCTCCGAGACGAACAACACGATGGCTAGACGAGCAACAATGAAGGCCGGAACCCAGGTAACCGCCGAAGATGTCGCGCGGAAGCTGGGCGTTTCTCAATCGACGATCTCGCGCGCGTTTTCACTGACGGCGAGTATTTCGGATGAGATGAAGCTGCGCGTTATCAAGACAGCAAATACGCTCGGCTATCAGCCGAATGTGATCGCGCGTAGTTTGATTACGCGGCGTACGAACATGGTCGCTATCGTGATGGCCAACCTGGTAGACCCATTCTATCCGGTTGTGCTGGACGAGCTGGTACAGCAGGTTCAGGCGCGCGGTTTTCAGACGCTATTGTTCGTTCCATCTCCCGGCCAGGCCGTGGACGATATCATGCCGAACTTGCTCCAATATCAGGTGGACGCGATCGTCCTAACTTCCGCGACGATTTCATCGGCGATGGCGCGTACCTGTGCGGCGCGCGACACACCCGTGGTGTCGTTCAACCGTTATGTGCCGGGACTTGAGATACATGCGGTAGCGAGCGATAACATCGCCGGCGCGCGTCAAGTCGCAGACTTCCTCGTCACCACAGGGCATGAGCGGCCGGCCTTTATCGCGGGGCAGCGCGACGCAACGACCAATCGCGATCGTCGTAAGGGATTCGTGTCGCGCCTTAAGGAACTCGGGATGCGTTCGTGCGTGCAAGAGGAGGGCGGCGACTTTAGCTATGAAGCCGGTTATGCAGCGACCAAGCGGCTGTTGCGCCGGGCAACACGTCCAGACGCTCTTTTCTTCGCCAGCGATATAATGGCCGTCGGCGGCATTGACGCTGCGCGCGAAATCGGTTTGAGCGTCCCGGAGGATGTATCTATTGTTGGCTATGATGATGTGCCCCTGGCCGCGCTGCCATGCTACAGCTTGACTACGATTCGGCAGCCTGTCCGTGAGATGGCGAAAGCCGCTGTTGACATGCTTGGTCTTGCAGAAGCCAGAGGCATGAAGTCCGCGCCAACAACTCGCCTCATCATGGGAACTTTAATCACGCGCTCATCGACGTCGAATCGCCGTGCTGCTAGCGGCCGTACAGGGAAACAAAAAGGCTCTCGGTAAGTCCACCGAAGCCAATGCTACTACACCAGGGAATGTCTTTCGGAGTCCCCGAACAGAAAGGACTGCGGTCTAGTCAGACTGGCGTACCGGGCCGCAAGGCCAAAGACTTTGGTTTCGCTCTGAAACCTTATGGCGTCGCGGTCGTCATGGACAGTGCGCTTTCGTGTGAGATGAGCGGGGAGTGCTCATGACGCCGGCGGGTAGTCGGTGTAGCCATGGGCGCCACCCTGGTAATACAGATCGCGGTTCGACAGGCTGAGAGCGATATCGTCCCGCATGCGGCGGACGAGGTCCGGATTGCCGATGAACGCGTTGCCGAACGAGACGATATCCGCCTGTTTCTCGGCGATGGCGGCGTTGGCAGACGTCTTGTTGAAGCCGAAGTTGGCGATCAGCGTGCCCGTCAGAAGAGGCCGGAAGTACGCGATGGTATCCTGAAGGACGGCGATCGGCGTGGCCGAAAGATCGTTCGGGGCCTTGACCAGTTGAACGTGCGAAAGCGGCAGGGCGCTGAGACGCTTCGCCAGGTGTTCGTAGGTCTCGACTGTCTGGTGCTTCGGACCGAAGCCGCGCATCTCCAACGTCGGTCTGAGCTTGACGCCGATGCGGCGCGGTCCCCTCTCGGCGAT
>JAQGKC010000162.1 GCA_028290305.1 Bradyrhizobium sp. | reverse complement strand
GTCGCCGCACTGATGGAAGGACTCAATTCCGGCGCGGTGTCGGCGCCGTTCTCAGCCGCCCTGGACGCCGAAGTCATCATCGTGATCGGCGCCAATCCGACCGTGAATCATCCGGTGGCCGCAACCTTCATCAAGAACGCGGCCCAGCGCGGCGCCAAGCTGATCGTGATCGATCCGCGGCGGCAGACGCTGTCGCGTCATGCCTATAAGCATCTGGCGTTCAAGGCCGGCAGCGATGTCGCGCTGCTCAACGCGATGATCAATACCATCATCACCGAAGGCCTGACCGACGAACAATATATCGCCGGCTATACCGAAGGCTTCGATGATCTCAAGGAACGCATCACCGAATTCACGCCGGAGAAGATGGAGCCGATCTGCGGCATTGCCGCGGACACCATACGCGAAGTGGCGCGGATGTATGCGCGCTCGCGCGCCTCGCTCATCTTCTGGGGCATGGGCATCAGCCAGCATGTGCACGGCACCGACAATGCGCGCTGCCTGATCGCGCTGGCCTTGATCACGGGACAGATCGGCCGGCCCGGCACCGGGCTGCATCCGCTGCGCGGCCAGAACAACGTGCAGGGGGCTTCCGATGCCGGCCTGATCCCGATGTTCCTGCCGGATTATCAGCCGGTCGGGCGCACGGACTTGCGCCAGCCGTTCGAACGTCTCTGGCATCAGGACCTTGATCCGGTTCGCGGCCTCACCGTGGTCGAGATCATGAACGCGATACATGCCGGCGAAATCACCGGCATGTATATCGAGGGCGAGAATCCCGCGATGTCGGACCCAGATCTGCAGCATGCGCGCGTGGCGCTGGCCAAGCTCGATCATCTCGTGGTGCAGGATCTGTTCGTCACCGAGACGGCGTTTCATGCCGACGTCATTCTGCCGGCCTCGGCCTTCGCGGAGAAATCCGGCACCTTCACCAATACCGATCGCCGCGTGCAGCTGGCGCGCGAGGTGATCAAGCCGCCCGGCGGCGCGCGGCAGGATCTCTGGATCATCCAGGAAATCGCCAAACGCATGGGTCTCGACTGGCGCTATGACGGGCCGGCCGATGTTTTCACCGAAATGACAGAGGTGATGCCGTCGCTGAAAAACATCACCTGGGAACGGCTGGTGCGCGAGGGCGCGGTGACCTATCCGGTCGACGATCCCCATCAGCCCGGCAACGAGATCATCTTTACGACGGGATTTCCGACCGAGAGCGGCCGCGGCAAGATCGTCCCGGCGCACGTGCTGCCGCCGGACGAATTGCCCGACGACGAATATCCGATGGTGCTCTCCACCGGGCGCGTGCTCGAACACTGGCACACCGGATCGATGACCCGGCGCTCCCTTGTGCTCGATCAGATCGAGCCGGAAGCGGTGGCGTTCATGTCGCCAAAGGACATGCGGCGGTTGAAAGTGTGGCCCGGCGATTTCATCCGGCTGGAAACCCGCCGCGGCGCGGTCGAGGTGAAGGTGCGCTCCGACCGCGACGTTCCGGAAAACATGGTGTTCATGCCGTTCTGCTACGCGGAGGCGGCGGCGAACCTGTTGACCAATCCGGCACTCGATCCGTTCGGCAAGATTCCCGAATTCAAGTTCTGCGCGGTGCGGGCCGAACGCGCCGAGATCCGCAGCGCGGCGGAGTGAATGAGAAATAGCCGTTCGCCGCGACGATTTCGTTCGCAGGGGACGTTCAGTTCGTGCCGCCCGCAGTTACAGCCTGCTGCGTGATTTTGTTTTGTGCGACTATTCCTTCGAGCCTCGAGATATTCTCCAGCAGACGCTGGCTGGTCAGGACGAGGAAGTAATAGCCGAATTGCGGGTTCTGAAAGTAGATTTCGAGCAGCTTTTCATAGGTGATGGTCAAGACATGGCCGTTCTCGATGCACCTGACTGTCGCCGTCCGTCGGTTATCGGGCGATAGGAAGCCAAGTTCGCCCATCAGACGTCCCGGCGGAAGTTCGACGCCGATTTCGGTGACCAGGAATTTTCCGGTGACGGTCAGGAACATCTCGTTCGCTGCATCACCTTTTTTGACCAGAATATCGCCTTTGCGATATTCGCGCTCGGTCATGAACGGTTTGAGCCATTCCATCGACGTATCGCCCTGCGTTGCGCTACGTGCCTTCTTGACGAGACGGAGCATTTGACGGAGGCGAAGGGCGTTGATCGGGAGCAGCAGGAGATACAAGAGGAAAGTCTTGACGTCTCCGGCGAGCGCGCCAAAGCCGACGAAAAATGTACAGCCGATCATGTTCGCGACGCGCAGCGGCACCATGGTCTGCGTCAGCAACGTGGCGACAAAGAAGATTGCGCCAATCAGGGCACACATGTTGGCAATGGTAATGTTGGCCAGCACGGTTTCCAGAAGGCGATTGAATATCGCGTCGTAGGTGACGTTGTTGGGATCGAGACCTAGTTGAATCAGGATCTTTGCAACCCTGAGGTTGTCCGTCGCTGTGTCGAGAATGCGATCTAGCGTCGTCACAGGTCTGCACCGCTAAGCTTCATCGGATCCCCAGGCCCTTCGGTGAAGCAGGACGTTTCTCTCACACCGCGTCATGCGGGTCCTGCAGAATCGCCATTCTATCATGCAATCGATGGGGATTATTGGATGCATGTTTGCATAGGAAGAGCAATTTAAAGACACCAGATCGGCCGTGTCCACCTACAGATGGAATTCGACCACGTTTCATAGCCGTAACATAAATATGAGCGATTCGAAACGAGATCCGCAGCGCGGCGGAATAGCCGCGCCGGTCTTTATGCCGTGCCTATGACGGGGCGCGGCATTCCATCTCGATTTCCTATGCCTGTGCTCGCATCTTCCAATCGATCCGGCGCGCTGCTTGCGTCGGATTTTTGGAAGATCCGACATGACCATATTCTATTCGCACCACGACAAGCCTAGCGATCTGACCGGCGTCAACCGATCGCCGATCGCCGTTCCGTCACGGCGAACGTTGGCAAAGCAGCTGCGCGTGTTCGCGCGGTGGGCCATCATCCGGACACTTGCCGCTCTCAACACTTTTCACCAGGCGATCGTGGCCGCGAAAACGCGCCGGCTGCAGCGCGAATTGATGTTTCAGGTCGATCCGCGCGACGACGGGCTGGTGCGGACGGACGCGCAGGAAAGCCAGAATTCGGACAAGGATACCGCGAAATTCCCGCAGCGGCCGATGATATTGGGCGACAAGTGGGACTTCTAGTCTAGGAAACTCAAGGCCGTTTTCGGCAGCTTAACGGCTCAGCCCTCTCCATAAATCACCGTTGGATTTTGGCGATACCGTCAGCAGCCTCGCCTGAGGCATATCGATCGCCAGAGCGGCTGCGAATGCGCGCTTCAAACGCTCGTCATCGGTTCGCGACAGGTACCGCTGCAGGACCGCATTGCTGGTCGAAGGCAGCGGGTTGATGATGGCGTGGCGGAGTTCAGCGCTCGTGGTGTAAAAGAATTTGAAGGCCGGTCTGGTTGATGGCCGCGAACCGGGCGCGTCGAGTTCGGCGGCGATGGCTAACAACGCTAGCCTGTCAGCGTTGTCCATCGTGATCGCAAATCGCAGAAGCGCCAGTTGCCAGGCGCGAAGTGCTTTCGCGTGCCGTTCACTACCCCAAGCATTTGAATCCATTTCCATATAGCCGAAGCCCTATCATGCGATGCGCCATGTATTGGGGGCGGCCGATATGTCGTCGGAGGATGGGAGCCCGCCGCCGTAGAGCCGCTTTGTTCGTATGTGATCACGCGAAACCGCCTCAAACCGGAGCGGCCTCGTTGAGCCCGTGGACCAGGCAGAACAGCGCGGCGTAGGCCACCGTTTCATCCCAATGGTTGATATCCGTGTCGAACAGAGGCTCGCGCTTCACCGCGCCCACGACGGCGCTGAAGACGGTGGACATCCACAGCAACGCGGCAAGGCTTCTGGCAAAGCCGACGCCGCTGAACGTGGAGAAGGCGACGAGAATGATCATTCGCAGGCCAAAGCGAACGAGCGCCTGCGTCGATCTCAGTTCTTGCGGTAGATTCGGAAGTTGCGCCAAATTCGAGACTCTGACGGATGGGCTTGCACGGCCCAGGGGATTGATTGCAAGCATCGACCGCGGGCAAGCTGCGATATCGGATCGTCCGCGGCTTTACGCAAAATTATCGCAGCAGACCGGCTCGTAGAGCGAGCTTGCTTCCTGCGGTACCGCGGGAACGCTTGTCGTGCTCCGGGGCGCACTGATGCGCTGGACGTCGACGAACGCGCTCAAGATAGCCAGCGGCAAATCCGTGTGGCGGGTTTCGATCGATTGGTCGAGCCATTCGGGAAGTTCGCGCTCGCGTGACAGCGCGCAATGCCATTCGCCCTCGTCATAGACGATGCGGCGAACCTGCCATTGCGGCAGTTCCAGATCGATCAATGCAAGCGCTGCATCGGTCCAGGCGCCGGATTGAAGCAATCGCTCGATCCGCGCGGTCTTTTCAGTCTGTCCGACGGACGGAAAGCGACGGCAGGTCTGGCCGATGATCTCCGACATCAGCTCTGCTGTCACGGTATGGGCGTCGCGGAGCCGATCGTCGAACTCGCCGGGATCATGATGTTCTGAAAGGAGCGGCATGCGGTCATCTCACATAGGGCGCGGCCGCGATCTGCAGCCGCACCAGGCAAGATGGTCAAAACGTCATTTGAAAACGAGATGGGACAAGGCCCCAAGATATAGGGATTTCATAAGTGCAGGAACGTGGCGGCTCTATAAACGTGGCGGCTCCATATTGATGCAAGATGGTGGGCTTGCTTCGCTCAGCCCACCCTATGGCCTCGGCCGGGGCGATCCGGGAGCGGAAACCTTTATGAGATTCCTATAACGTTACCGTTACCCCCATCTCGAAAACCTATGCGCCGGGTGGCACTTCACCACCCAAGATAAAGCGAGAAGGCCGTTCCTCCTCGTCCCGCGGTTCACGACGCATAGGAGCATTTCATGTTGGACGTCTTCATGCTGGCCCTCGGCCTCGGCTTCTTCGTAGCGGGAATAAGTTACGCCTACGCCTGCGAACGGCTTTAGTTTCTGACGCGTTTTCTTCACGCGAACCGATAGCCATTTCGCTCGAAAACGCTCTGAAGGAGAACGACCATGATCTTCGATTATTCGCTCGCCGGCCTCGTCTCCGCAGGCCTGTTGTTTTACCTGACCTACGCCCTGCTGCGGCCCGAGCGGTTCTGACCGCCTCTCGTATCGATCTCGCGCAAATTCAAAGGCACATCCCATGACTGCCATCGGCTGGATTCAAATTATTCTGTATTGCGCGATCGTTGTCGCGCTGGTCAAACCGCTCGGCTGGTACATGACGCGCGTCTTCAATGGCGAGCGCACATTCCTCTCTCCGGTCCTGCGGCCGGTCGAGGCCGGACTTTACTGGATCGGCGGCGTCGATGAGAGGCGCGAGCAGCATTGGCTGACCTATGCGGTCGCCATGCTGCTATTCCATGTCGGCGGTTTCCTCATTCTTTATGCAGTGATGCGCCTGCAGGCGATATTGCCGTTCAATCCGGCGGGGCAGTCCGCGGTCGCGGAAGATCTTTCCTTCAACACCGCGATCAGTTTCATCACCAACACCAACTGGCAGAATTACGGCGGCGAAAGCACGATGTCGTATCTCGTGCAGATGCTGGGACTGACACACCAGAATTTCCTGTCGGCGGCCACCGGCATCGCGCTTGCGGTGGCGTTGATCCGCGGCTTCTCCCGTTCTTCGATGCGCACCATCGGCAATTTCTGGGTCGATGTGACGCGCTGCACGCTCTATGTCCTCTTGCCGATCTGCGTCGTCTACACGCTGTTCCTGGTCTGGCAGGGCATTCCGCAGAC
>JAQGKC010000505.1 GCA_028290305.1 Bradyrhizobium sp. | reverse complement strand
AACAGGGTGGATTCAGAGGGGGGTAGTCGAGCAAAAGCGGGTTCGAACGAGGTTGTCGCAATGGCATTCAAGGCGCCTTGACGTTTTGTCTGGTCCCTTCGAACAAGCTTCCAAATCCGCCGACGTGTTGCGATATTCCGGCCAGTTGCAAGAGATGCCACACCATGGCTTGGTTACTGGTGATGACGGGACGGCTCAGATGCTGTTCAAGCCTCGCTATGATCCCGGCCGAACGGATGGCGGTGCAGCTCAGGAAGCATCCACCAGATTGAGCAGGACGGTGCCGGGCCACCCACTCGAACAGCGCTGAAGGCGGAAGTGTCGCCATTTCAGCATTGGTGTTGATGCCGAGGCATCCGCCATCGACCACGTCGATCCCATGCGCGGCGAGGAAGGCGATTTCGCGCGCGTGGACCGGCTGGATATACGGCGTGAGAAGCGTCAGTGGGCTCATGTCGAGTGCTTTGACTGCCGCAAGGATCGCGTCCGACGTCGCGAACGCGGCAATACCGGTGGCCTGCTCGATGCGCGCGCGGATATCGCCTGCGAGATGCGGCGCGAACGTTGATACTGCCGTGCAGTGAAAAACGATCTTGCCGACCCCGGCATCGGCGAGAAGCTTCGCCGCATCTTCCAGGCCGGACAGCATTCCGATCAGTTCGGGCTCCGAACTTCCGCGTAGTGCCAGCCGGGTAAACAGCGGCGCAACCCCAGGCGGCAACATCGCGCGGATTTCCGCTTCAGCGACCGCATTCCCGGAAGGCACGATGATGCCCGCACGAAACTGATCGCCGTAGTCGATACGAACGTGATCCGACGAAACAGTCCCGTGCATCATGCTATCATGCCTGCGGTCTGCTTCAGGTCGCGCTGAGCGGCCAAGAGATAGGACCGGTCGATATAGTCTTCCGCCGCTGTTTTTCGGCGGTTCGGGATCGCGCGTATCAGCGAAGAGATCTCGATCAGGGCCTGTACGGCAGCGGTCGCGAGGTTTCCGTCTTTCGGAAAGATCTCCTCGCGCGTGTACTCGTCCCAGGCGCGCAGCGCATAGGATTCCGGAATGCCCGTTTCTTCGACCGCAATGCGCGTCGCCTCGGCCCGGTTGTCGAAAAACCAGTGATGTGCGCGCACGAAAGCGCGCATGAACCTCATGACGACATCCGGATTGGCCGCGGCCCAGCGACCGTCGACGTTCAGCGATGTGAACTGAAAATGGGGGAATTCGTCGCGCGGCTCGGAGAGCGTAGGATAGCCCTGATCGAGCGCGATGAAGTTCAGTGGCACTCCTTGCAGCCCCGCATCAATCTCGCCGGCCTGCAATAGCTCCCAGCGCGCGAGGATCGGCCCGACAGCCCGGATGTCGTAGTCATGCGGATACTCAAGCCCATGTGCTGCGAGGAGCTTCATCACCAATGACGATGAGCCTGCCTCGATCGACGAGACGCCGACGGTCTTTCCGCGCAGGTCGGAAATGCTGCGAATGTTCTTGCCGGAAATAAACGAAAAGGGCAGCTTGTTAACGTTGCCGCCGACTATTCGAATATGGCCACCCGCTTCGTTGTCGAGAATGACGTGTTCAGTGACCCCGAACGCGAACTGCGCCCTGCCGTCGCGCAGCCGGTCTGTGACCTCGTCAATTGGCTCGTAGAGCTCAATATCGACATCAAGCCCTTCATCGTAGAAATGTCCGGCATGTTTTGCGGCCCATATGGGCATGTTGAAGTAGTTACGCGAGACGGCGGCGAATTTAAGCTTGTCCATGGAGAGACCTTCAGGCGAGTTTGAGAGATTTGAGTTCAGGAGATGCGCTTTCAGGGAATTCGATCGGCCGTTTTGCGCCCGTTGTGATAACCGCGGCTCCGGTGAGCAGCAGAACGCCGGCGATGAGAAAGGCTCCGGAGAATCCGCTTGTGGCGTGGACGATGTATCCGGTGATGATAGGCGCGGCGAGACCGAACAGGTTGCCGCCCATGATAAGGATGCTGACCGCCACGCCGTTGTAGCGGCCGTCCGTCACCAGATCGCTGGTCAGCGCGATGTTCATTGCCATCGCGGTCGATACACAGCCGAGCGAGAGCGAGAACAGCGCCAGTATCATCCAGATGGAGTCCACGAATGGGGTCGCCAGAATGACCGACGACAGCAGCAGAATGACGGCGATCAGTTTGCGGCGTTCGCCATTGTGCCCGCCGCTGCGCGCGATGAGTTTGTCGCTCAGCCAGCCGAGGCCGAGACCGATGATGACGGCCATCCCATAGGGCACTGCCGAAAACAATCCCGACTTCAGCGCGTCGAAGCCACGGCTGACAGCCAGGTAATTCGGGAGCCAGGTCATGAACAGGTAAAGGGTGTATCCGGCGCAGCCCTGGGTTATCGCAAGCGACCACATCGAACGGCTGCTCAGCAAGTGGCGCATCGCCAGACGCTGGTTGAAGTCGCCGACGGGCTGGCTGCCCCCGCTATCGCGCGATGCGAGAATGCGCTGACGCTCCGTGGTGCTCAACCAGTTGGCCTGCTCTGGCCGCCTATAATAGAGAAACCAGACGCCCGCGAGAACGAGGCCCATTGCGCCTGTAATGAAGAAGGAGTCGCGCCAGCCAAATTTCGTAATCAGCCACGCCACCACAATGGAGCCGATGGACAGCCCCGCATAAGCACCGCAGTTGAGGAACGCGGTGGCAAGGCCGCGTTCGGACGCGGGCGCCCATTCGCGAATGATTTTGCCGCCGGACGGGTAACTAGCGGACTCGCCGATACCCAACACGAGCCGCGATGCAAACAGCGAGGCGTAGCTTGTTGTCAGTCCGGTCCAGATGCCGGCGAGCGACCAAAGC
>JAQGKC010000107.1 GCA_028290305.1 Bradyrhizobium sp. | reverse complement strand
CGGAGATCTCGGAGATGGTGCGATGCTTCAACGCCGACTGGCTCGAGCAGCCGTTCGAGCCGAGGGCCGGTTCAGGCCTGATCTGGTGTCCCAACAACGGCCGCCAGCGCATTGCCGATTTCATAGATGGCGCCAACGAAACGCTGTGGCTGCAGAACGAGCGTTACCAGGATATGGTGATCATCGAGCGGCTGGTCCGCGCTGCCAAACGCGGGGTTCGCGTTCGCATCATGTCCCGCGCCCTGCATAAGCTAAAGAAGAAAAAGCTGTTTGAGGGTGTCAGTGGTTTGCGTATCGTGCATGATGTTGGAGCCAAGGTCCGCGCGCTGAAGAACCTGAAGCTTCACGGCAAGATCATGATCGCCGATGACGAAAGGGCGATCGTCGGCTCGATCAATCTCAGTCCTGGAAGCTTCGACGACCGGCGAGAACTTGCAGTCGAAACCTCTTCCAAACATGTGGTGACGCGGCTGGTCGAAACCGCGCAGCACGACTGGAAGCATTCGCGCAAGTTGCCTCTGTCGGACGAGGCCGTACTGGCCGATCTGGAGGGCCATGGCATCAAGGACGTCAGCCGCCTGGCACTGGTTTGCGGCGAAGATGCCCATGGACAGCATCCCTGATCTGTCGGGTAATCGTTGGTTCCGACCAACTCAGTTGTTGGCAATCCACTCCGTGCCCGGCATGTCGGCTCGGCTCACGCGACGCTCAATGAAGTCCAGCAGGAAAGCCCGCACGGCTTCGCCGGCGTTGCTGAGAGGGAAATCGGCCGAATGGACGAGCGAGCAGGTGAAGTGGATCGGCGGTTCGATCAATAGCGGCTTTGCAAAGGCGTTGGGCCCGAAGTGGGACATATCGCCGACCGGCAGGATCGTGCAACCGACCTTGTTTCGGACCGCCCACATTTCGCTGGCGAGCGAATCCGCCTCCAGCGCGACGTTGGGTTTCAGATTCGCGTCGGCGAAGACACGCTCGATCAGGACGCGGCGTCCGTTGGTCCGCCCGGGAAGCACCAACGGCATTTCCGCGATCCGGCGGAGCGAGATGACGTCCGTTTGACCAGGTAGCGGCTCTAGCGAGATGACGTAGAGCTTCTGCCGGAACAACGGCTTGCGTGTCAGTGCGGTGGTGAATTCGTCTTCGTAAAGGATAGCGAGATCGACCGAGCCCGCGGCAATTCGGCTCTCCACGCCGAGACTGTCTGCATCCGACACCCGGATGGTCACCTTCGGCAAGCTCATGCGGCACTCTTCCAGGATACCTCCGACCAGCTTCGAGGCGAGCGAAGAGACGAAACCCAGGCTCACCGTGCCCTCGGGCTCGCCGCTGTCCGGGCGGATCGCACCCGGCAACTGATCGAGTTGGTGCAGGATTGCTGACGCTTCCTTGTAGAGAATCTCGCCCGCCGCGGTCGGCCGGACGCCTCTGGCGCTGCGCTGAAGAAGCATGACGCCGAGCCGCTCCTCCAACTCGGCGATTTGCTGGCTCAGGGCCGGCTGCGCGACATAGACGACGGAAGCCGCGCGGGAAAAGCTGCCGGCGTCGACAATTTTAACGAAATATCGGAGTTGGCGGAACTGCATATGATCTTTGTCGAATTGCGCCTCACATCATCCATTGTTCCGCGGTTTTCGCAAGCTCAAGAGCAGGGCTCTTCCTGTTCGATTCGCGACCGTTTTCGCAGGGCCTATTGGTGATGACCGTCCTTTCTACCATCGATTGAATGCGACTTTCCCGCCAGGGTTACGGATCTGTGAGTAGCTTACGACGTCCCCACCATTTGGCGCGTCCATCTGCTTCGGTCGGCGATTGGCGCCCGCCAACGCGAATCTCTGGTCGAATATCTCGAAAATCGATCGCGCCGCGCTGTCGTCCGGTTGCGGAAGGGAGTGATCGGGGCAGCCCATAGCGCGCGCCGATACCTGCATATTGAAGCGGTATTTGTTTTCGGTGGCCGGCTGGATCATTGGTCTGCCGCGAGCGGGCAGGCCAAGCGGCGAGCCCGCAATATTCACAATCGAATGAAAAGGAATTCAAACATGAAGACGATGACTCGTTTCCCTGTCGTGTCGCAGAAGTCGCGCGCGAAGCTTGCCGTGGTTGCGCTTGCAGGACTGCTCGGTGTCCTCAGCGTATCCGACGCCAATGCCTTCTCCTGCGCCAGGAGTGCATTTGGAGCCGGCTGCATCGGCCCCCGCGGTGCCGTTGGCGTCAACCGGAACGGCGCGATGGTCGTGGGTCGTCACGGCAACGTCTATGCCTATCACCGTGGCTCTGCCTGCTACTGGCACAACAACCAGCGCATCTGCTCCTGAGTGAACGCGCGATCGCCGTCGCAGACTGGATGTCTCGATAGTGGTCAGCGACACGGGCAATCGAAGGAAACGAAGATGAAAAGTAAAACGATTATGGCGCTCCGCCAGCTCGCTCTGTGCGCGGCTCCGTTGGTATTAATCTGCAGCGTCGCGGTTGCGCCGGTCCGCGCCCAGGACGCGGTCGCTGCGGAGCACACCCAGACACCGACCGAACAGCAGTTGTCCGAAGGACAGATTGAACAGCTGGTTGCCCCGATCGCGCTTTATCCGGATCCGCTTCTGACTCAGGTACTGATGGCCTCGACTTATCCGCTGGAGGTCGTCGAGGCGGCGCGATGGTCGCACGACAATTCAATGGTCAATGGCCAGGCTCTTCAGGATGCGATGCAGGCGCAATCGTGGGATCCAAGCGTCAAGGCGCTCACCGCGGTGCCGCAAACATTGCAGATGATGAGCGACAAGCTCGACTGGACGCAGCAACTCGGCGACGCCGTCCTGGCGCAGCAGCAGGAGGTGCTTGCTGCCGTGCAAACGCTGCGCGCCGAAGCGCAAGCGACAGGAAACCTGCAATCAACGCCACAGCAAGTGGTAACGCTAGCGGCGGCGCCGGCAGACATTGCTGTTTCCGGCATTGGGCAAGCGATCGTGATCGAGCCCGTCAACCCCGACGTTTATTACGTCCCGGTCTACAATCCAGCCGTGGTCTATGGAGCATGGGATTATCCGTCCTATCCGCCGTTCTATTGGTCTCCGCCCGGGTTTGTTGCCAGCGACGTGGTTTCGTTTGCGGCGGGTGTGACGGTCGGTGCGGCTATCTGGGGCGAATGCGACTGGTGGCATAATAACGTCATCATCAACGTCAACCGCTTTAATGTCTTCAACCACACCAATATCAACGTCACCAACAATATCTGGACCCACAACCCCGCGCATCGTGGCGATGTGCCTTATCGCAACGCCAGTGTGGCCGCACGGTTTGGAGGCGTGAACAACGCTGCGGCGCGCGAGGCATTCAGGGATCGTGCCGCCGCCCAGAACGATGTCTTCAGGGGCCGTGCCGATACCCGGCATTCTGATGCAGTCCATGGCATGGCAGGCGAGGGCGGCGATGCTGCCAGGAGAATCGCTCCGGCCCTGTCGGATCGGCATGATGGTGACTTCGACCGGCGCGCAGAACGCGCGATGCCGGAGCGGCAGGAGTTTGCGAGGCCACGCGGCGACGCCAGACCCCAAGCCATGCGGTCACGCGCCCAAGCCTTCCGGCCGGAGCGACGCGCCTTCGGCGGTGGCTTTCACTTCGGCGGCGGTGGACGACGTCGGCTCTGAGCAGCTTCACATCAAAAGCCCTGAGGGGAAAAATAGGTACCTAGCGACTAGGCCGCATTTTCTGGAGAACAGCTATGGCGATTGAAAATGACGTATACATAGTGAGATTGCTTCAAGAACTGCGGCGGGCCGGGCGCTCCTCAGTTCTCCGTTATCGCGATGAGAGCCTCTCCGGGGAGGCCCTATTCGCTCTGATTTCTCAGTATGCGCGAGTTCTGCGCCATCTGGGGATCCGCCGCGGCACTTTGCTCGGTATGTTCGCACAGAATCGTCCGGAAGCGATTGCGATTCGCTACGCAGTCCATGTCTTGGGCGCTGCCACGGTCTATCTATCGGCGCCGCCGACGGAAAGCCAGTGGCAGGCCCTGCTCCAACAGATCGCACCGGATCTGCTTGTCGTATTCCCCGAGACCGTGCGATACCTCGGCGAGGGCGTCGGTGTGCCATTCGTCACAGTTGGCATCGATAAAGTGGGATCTAGAGGCCGATTGGATGTTCTGGCTGCGTCAGCGTCGACGGATCCGATTGACGTGTTGGCCGATTCGAACGACCTAGCCGTCGTTTCTTCATCCGGCGGTTCCACCGGAATGCCAAAAGGCAGTTGCCGAAACTTTGCTGCGTACACTGCGATGGTCAGCGCAACGAGTCCGCGCGATCGCATTCAACTGATAAACGGGCCGCTCGCGTATCTTTCCCAAGTCCTCGTGGATATTACGCTACTGGGAGGAGGCCGTGTTGTTTTCCGCGACGCATATGAAGTGGCCGATACGCTTGCCACCATTGAAGCGGAAAAGATTACGGATCTCTTTCTCGTCGAACCCCAGCTCTTCGAGTTGATGGACCATCCCCAAATTGCCACGCGCGACCTATCTTCCCTTCGATCCCTCACGCACATTGGTGCCTCAGCGCCAAAAAGCCTCCGGCTGAGAGCTCGCAAACGGCTCGGGCCGATCGTCGGCCATGCTTATGGAGCAAGCGAAATGGGGCTGGTGAGCGTGCTCGCGCCCATCGATCATCACGTGTCGCGTCTCGAATCTTTCACCTCGGCCGGCCGCATTCAGCCGGGAGTCGACGTGCGATTTCGCCAAGCCGACGGGCGCTTGGTGGATTCCGGAGAAATCGGGGTTATCGAGGTGAGGTCTCCGGCCATGGCGTGCGGATATCGTAACAACCCTGGTCTTAGTTCCCAGAATTTCCAAGAGGGATGGTATAATACCGGCGATCTTGGCCGCCTGGATCGGGACGGGCTCCTGCATATCTTGGGTCGAGCGGTGGATGCCCAGGAAATCAACGGTTTTTTGGTCACACCGACAGAAATTGAAGAGGCGCTTTGTCGGCATCCATCGATCCGTTATGCCGTCGTAGTCAGAGATGCCGATGAGCATATCACGATTGCCGCCGTGATCGCTTGGGCAGGGTTAGCCATCGACGATCGAGCATGCCGCCAAGCGATTATGGATCGTTTCGGCGCCGCCGCGGTCGCCTCGCTCCTCGTAGTCTCGGTCGACCACATGCCTCTCACCGAGCAGGGCAAGCCCGATCGTACGGCGATCAAGCAGTTAGCGCGCCGATCAATCGCAGCTTGACCGGAACGCGCGAGGCATAGGCGCAATAGCTGGAATTCGTAGAGATATCATCATGTTTCACTGCAATAGTCTTCGAAAACTGACGGGCGGCCTGGTCGCGCTCAGCCTGCTTGCCGCCTCGGTTCCGGCGTGCGCCGCGGACTACACGCCGATCGATTGCAGCAAGGCGTCCTCGTCGGCAGAGCGCACGATCTGCCGGAGCTATCCGCTCGGACAGGCGGAAGCGCGTATGGCGACAATGTTCGGCGTCGTGACGTCGCTGGTCGCGATGGGACAGCGTGGCGATATCGTCGATGCGCAGCGGACATGGTTGAAGGAGCGCAATGCCTGCGGGGATGATAGCGCATGCATCGCACGCGCCTATCAATCTCGCATCACCGCTCTGTCCGCGGTGCTCGATGCGATCGCTTCGCGCGGTCCATTCTAAATATAGCGCGCTTCGATTCACGTCGTCGCCATCGGCCGAGCCTATACCTGCATATTGACTCGGTATTTGTAAGCGACGCCATTTCCTGAGAAAGCTTCATCATACTTTTCGCGGGCAAAGCGCTGGCAAGATCCGGCGCGCGTGGCATCAAGAGCCCTCGCGCTAATCGACAACCCGGATATGTAGGGAACAGGAAGATGACAATTGATCGTCAAGCGTTACGCAATCATGTGAATTATGGCGTCATGGTGTTGCTCTGCACCACCGCCTTTGCCGGGACGGCGTTGGCGGGAGAAAAGCCGCCGGTTATTCCCGATCAGCCGTCGGCGCTGACAACGCCATCGCGGGTTTCGGCGACGATCGAATTCGGACTTCCATCGATAGCTTCGGCGGTCGAGCGCGGCGTCCCGAGGCGGCTGGCCACCATCGACGAGCGCATCGGTTGCGTGAACAAGCGCGTATTCGTGTTTCGCATCAGGGCCAATTGCGACGTCGACGGTTTCGTCGATCGCGGCGCGATGTCAATCTATGGCCGCGGCGACCATCTTGTCGGCTCCATTCCGATCTTCGGTACCATCGAGGGCCAGGGCGCCAACCGTTTCACGTCGCGCATTCATGGCGACGCCGAAGGCCGGGCAATGGTTGAGGTCGAGTCTCGGCCGAAACTGACCAGGGATTGGTCGGTCGATCTGAATTTCAGCGACTCTTTCCACTGGACCGAACCGCCGGTGCTCCACGTCCTTGGTCGCGACATCTCGCTGACCAAATATGCCGAACCGAGCATTCGCAGACAGCTCGGCCGAATCCGGGCGCAAGCGCAGGAGAACGCGCGCCGCCTCGATCTGCATGACAAGGCGGCGAAAGCCTGGGAGCAGGCGTTCCAGCCGGTTCAGATCTCGCAGGATCCGCCGGTCTGGCTGCAGATCACCCCAGCGAGCGCGGCGTTCGCAGGCGTTCATGCCACTACCAGGGATCTGTCGGGTTCGCTTGAGTTGACCGGCACGGTTCAGACCCTGGTCGGCCAGGCACCCAAAGCGGTGACGCCGACGTCACTGCCGGCGCTTGGTAACGACGTCGCCCAGCCCGGCACCTTCGATGTCCTGCTTCCAGTGCGCGTCAATTATGACGCCATGCGTGACAAGATTATGCAGGTGGTGGCCGCCAGCAAGGCCGCTCCGATCGTCAAGGAAATGCAGATCTATCCATCGTCGGGCAAACTGGTGATCGGCGTTCGCGTCGCCAAGCCCGGCGACAGCGAGCCTGCTGCCGGCGAATGGCTCTATTTGTCGGCCGCGCTCAATGTCGATGCCAGCCAGCAATCGATCAAGATTTCCAACCTGGCAGGCGACACATCGCTGCCGGAAGGGTCGGTGGCGGCGCAATTACAGGACCAGTTGCTCGATCAGCTGAAGCAAATCCCCGACATCGGTTATGGCCTCGCGTATCAAAATCTGCTGAACGCCGCCAATGAACGCCTGAACCGGCCGTTGAAGAACGGTTTTAGAATGGAAGGTCAACTCACCACCGCTAAGCTGGACAGCATCCAGCTCCTGGCCGATGGCGTCAGCATCGCGCTGCGCGTCAGCGGCGATCTCAAAATCCTCTATGGAATGTGAGCTATGCCCGTCGCATTCAGGATCATGCTCGCCACCCTATGCACGCTCGCCGGCGCGAATGCGGCGAACGCACAGACCGATTTCTATCGCGCGCCGCCATCCGAGGCGGCGGGCGCTCCGGGCACGCTGGTTCGCCAAGAGGTGATCGATGGCGCGCCGCTGGGCGCCACCACCTATCGCGTGCTCTATCGTTCGACCGGATTGGATAATAAGCCGATCCTGGTGTCGGGCGTCGTCATCGTGCCGCCGGGCGATCCACCGCCAGGCGGCCGGCCGATCGTGGCCTGGGCGCACCCGACTTCAGGCGTCGTGCCGCGCTGCGCGCCGTCGCTGGCGATCTTCCTGTTCGAGCAGATTCAGGGGCTGCGGTCGTTCGTGCGCGGCGGCTATGTGGTCGCGGCGACCGATTATCCCGGCCTCGGCACGCCGGGACCGCATCCTTACCTCGTCGGCGCCAGCGAGGCCCGTGCGGTGATCGACTCCGTGCGTGTCGCCGCAACCATGCCGGGAGCCGGCGGCGGCAAAAAGTTCGTGGTCTGGGGCCATTCGCAGGGCGGCCACGCCTCTCTGTTCACCGGCATCATCGCGAAAACCTACGCGCCGGAATTGGACTTGCTCGGCGTCGCCGCGGCGGCTCCGGCCACCGATCTGGCGACGCTGATGAACGAAGACATCGATAACGTCGGCGGCAAGAACATCACCGCGATGACGCTGTGGTCCTGGCAGCGGGTGTTTGATGCGAAGATAGACAAGGTAGTCGATCCGAGGGCGATACCCGCTATCGATCAATTAGCCCAGGAATGCATCGAGGGGCCATTCGACCTCAGAAGGCGCCAGCTCACCGAGCAGCCGCTGGAGCAATATTTCCTGACCACCAAGCATCCGTCAGACGTCGAACCCTGGCGCACATTGCTGGCGGAGAACTCACCCGGCACGTTGCCGCCGGAGATTCCGGTTTTCCTCGCGCAAGGCACCGACGATGTTATCATTCATCCCGATGTGACCAAGGCTTACGAGGACAAACTGTGCAAGGCCGGCAGTAAGGTGCACATGCTGTTGATGCCGAACATCGGCCACGGCAGGGCGGCGCAAGCCAGTACCGAGACGATGCTGGAGTGGACCACCGACCGGTTTGCCGGAGTGCCCGCTCCAAACGATTGTGCGCGGTGAGTGAGCCGTCGTTGATCCGCTGGACCAGGCTCGCTTTTTTCGGCTCCCGATGGGCCGTCAACGGGCGCAGCGTTCCTGCCGTCTACCCCTTGAATGAGCGGGGAAGTCTGGGGGGCGTCCGTTGGGGTCTGGGATTTGAACCTACGACGTTTTGGTCAGCATGATCGCAAGTCCCGCCGCGCGCAACTTTCCATACGACATGGTGGCCGAAACTACGAGCGGAGCGTGGCGGGCCTAGGCACCGACAAAGCGGAGCGCTACTTTGCTTCTGACTTTGAGTGGAATCGATTGTTCGGCGCTAGCAAGATTGACGCGGTCGAGGTCGTAATGAATAGAGCGCAGCAACGCGGTACTGCACGCGTTCGGCCGGTACAGCAATGCAGTACCGGATCCAAGGCAAAATCGGCGCAGACGATTACGCAAAGAAGCCAGAATTGCTTCAACTGGTTGAAAAGAAAGGAAAACGCGCTAGTTCTATCGCCTGGATCATTAATCGGCCCGAAAATCGATTGAACCGAGTTGAACTATAAAAGTAATTGAAAACAGGATGTTAGACCGACGCTTTGCCATTGCACCGATGATGGATTGGACCGGGACATCTCGAAAAGCAAAGCACAATCAGCGCTTAGGCGCGGTCGTTGGGCGCCGTGCAGTACCAAATGCAGTACCGATCTGGTTTTGAGGCGTGCGCAGGCGATTGATGTCGCAGTTTGGTGTGCATTGGGTCACTCGCGCGTAGCGCAGCGTACTACGCCAATCTGCGCGATTGTGCTCCTTCGAACGAAGACGGCGTTCTGTCTCGGTTATCATGGTGGTGGTTGCGAATATCGCGGCCCGTCGTTCTCAACCGTTCGCTGCTTGCGCTCAGCCGTATTTGAAAGCTCAGCGGCGGTTCCCTCCGGCTTTCGTCTCAACAAAATGCTCGAGGCCAATCGTCGCCAGACCTTAATTCGCAGAATGGGCGGTTATGGAACGCCCTTGGCGCAAGGTGGACGTTACGCATCATTCAGGCAACGTGCTTAAACTGCTTATTTGGCATGATCACCGCCGGCTGCGCAGACGCGAGTCCCGGCCAGCCGTATGCGGCGGCTCAAGAATGAACTGCTTGAGATCGTTGCCGGCAACCACCACAATCACGAAATTCAGCTTTCCATCTTCATTCATTAGACCGCCGCTTATCGCCCTTCCTTGCGCATTTCTCTCGGCAACAGCGATCCCGTCGGCAATCTCTTGCCTAACATCGTTCAGAGCGATGAGGTTAGTTTGATCCTCCCGTGTCAGATCGGTTACCAAGGATATAATCGTCCCACCAACGATCGCCCCACTATTGGCATCGATTGCATCGTCCCAGACCTGATTTCCGCGATATGTTTTCACCCGATAGACGGGAGTGCCTGATGCGCCATCAAAGCTGACATCTACGACCCTTGAGCCTGCGTGAAGGCTCTGCGCTGCTGCGAGAGCTGCCCGTATTGATACTTTGATGGTACGGAAGAGTTCGAGCTCGCGACCAACGATATCCTTCTTTTTTACATTGCTGTCTTCCTGACCCTCGGTTGAGGTCGCGATCAGCTCCCGCCGAGCGTGGGCGTACGAGGGAACGCATGTCAGCAGCAGAAGGAATGCGACGACCGGACGCATTATCAAGATGTCAGGTATCAACGGCCGGTGTTCCATATCGTTAACTGCCTGGAGCGAACGTATTGTATAGGGTCGAAGTGTGGATGATCTTGTATATTCTTGCGCCATCGCCGATCGAGTAGGGGAATGGCTGGAAGAAGATGCTGTGGAGGATAGAAAGCAACGATAGCCGTGCCATCTCGGCGCAAGGGGCCGGGCTGGCGCGCTGCCGTCCCGGCGTAGTAGGTCATCAGTCAGGTTTCAGTGGCGGCAGTCTGTCTGAAGTCGTCGAGAGGCTGCTCGTTTGTGCCACGCGGAATTAACGAGGTAGCCACACCGGTCGACTGGAGCCAATCGGACTGATAATCGGATCTGCCCAGAACTCGGGAGTCTTCGACATTTCGACTTGCGAGCCCAATCGCGTGAACTCGCCGAAGGATGTTTGCCCCGTCTGAAGATTTGGTTTGATAGGTTTGTGATCGGGCCCAAGACTGTCCAGCTTCAGCAGAGTCGCATTGTCGACAAGCCCAATGGCCTGCTCGAGCATGACGGTCTGTGCAAGATTAACAGAAACACGGTAGCTGCCTCCCTCGGTGGCGCGACGAAGCAGCGCGGCCTGCACGCCAATCGCACCCAGATAACCGGTTAGAAAGTCGCAGATGACATTGACCCCATGCGGCAACTGGGGCTGATCGGCCGAACCAATGTCGCAGAACATGCCGGTCAGCCCCGCTGCCGTGAAGTCGTAGCCCGCCCAATCAGCCCAGGGGCCCTTTCGTGAATTGAGCTTCATCTCGACGTAGATGATTCCTGGGCGATGCTGCGCAAGTGTTTCGGCCGAAAATCCCTGCCGGCCAGCTAGATGTGGGCGTAGATTCTCGACGAAAACGTCGGCTTCCTTTGCGAGTTCGTAAATCGGCTTTTTGTTGCGATCGATACGCGCGTCCAGATAAGTCTGACGAAGACCAGCATCGCACTGCAGATATATGGTAGGCTCTTCAATCCAGTCCAGCGTATTCAGGTTAAGGCAATCAGCCCCCTGGGCGGCCAATTGGCGCATCGTCGCCGGTCCGGCTACAACATGAACCATGCCGAGTACCCGTAGTCCAGAAAGCGGCCGAGGTCCGTTGGGCAAAGCTTCAGGCGCGCTATCGCCGATCTTTTCGATATGGATGAGGGGAGTAGCCACGTTCTGCTGGTACTGTTCTGTGCGATGATATTCCGCGCGTGTGCGACAAATCGCCAAAGGTACACCGGCGTCCTGTGCCGCCCTTTCCAGATCTTCCGAGTCCCACTTTCTGGTGGCGCGTTCGAGTTGCAGGGGAAGTATCCCGCAGTCGAGCAAAGCGCAGATCCGTTCAGTATTGGAGGCATAGAGTGAGGTAAGCACGACCCAACGCCCGTCGCGCGTCGGCAGGATATTGGTGCCCAACTGCCCAACATTCCCGCCGAACATCTGCGGTACGCCGTTGATCAATGTGCAATCCGCCAGGGTATCCTGCCATGCGCTCTGTGTAACATAGGCCTTTCGCAGGTCGACATGGATGTCCTGACCCTGTCCGGTACGCTTGCGCCAAAGGATTGCGCTGGCGATTGCGTTCGCTGCCGTCACAGCAGCAGAAACGCAGCCGACCTTGATGTGCGTCGGGCGGATGGGATCCATTCCTGCGAATGTCAGCGTTCCTCCCTGGTCTTTGCGATCCAACCCCGCCTCACCGAGGATAAGGTCCACGACCTTGGTCAAGTCATCATGATTGTTGACGATTGGATAATTGAGCATAGCACCTCTCCGAAAATGTGGACGCTGCCCGGCCATAACCGTCGACATGTGAGTCGTCGGGCCGGCAATCCTCTGAATTCTTTAGGTCGCTCAACGTCGGATGCGCCAGCAAAGCCTTCCAAAAAGCTGCTAATTGTTTCGGCGAGAAAAGGCACGACCTCTGTTCGAAACCAGGATCTCCGAGACTGTGACGTTCAGGGTGTCACAGCGGCTGCAAATTTGACGGCAAGTGCCGATCGATATTGCGGCCTCGGTGCATCAATCAAGAGCGAGACATTACTAACTATTTGCACGGCTTAACTGGCCAGCGGATGTCGCCCCGAGCAAAAGTCCGCTCCAGCATGAGCGACACACGAAAAATCACGGCGATACTGGCGGCCGATATTGTCGGATATAGCCGGCTCACGGGTGCCGACGAAGATCGCACGCTGGCTCGGCTGCGGACGCTCCAGAGCGATTTGGTCGATCCGACGATCGCCGTTCACAATGGACGTGTTGTCAAACGGACTGGCAATGGGGTTCTGGTCGAATTTCGGAGCGTCGTCAACGCGGTGCTCTGCGCAATCGAAATACAAAACGGCATGGTCGAGCGTAACGCGGGTCTACCGCCCGAGCGGCGCATCGATTTTCGGATCGGTATACATCTCGGCGACGTCGTCGAGGAGCGCGATGGCGACCTGATGGGTGACGGCGTCAATATCGCCGCGCGCCTTGAAGGAATAGCGCTGCCCGGTGGTATTTGCCTTTCCGAAGATGCTTATCGACAAGTCAAGGCGCGCCTAGATCTGGCGGTCAGCGATCTCGGCGCTACCCGACTGAAGAACATCACCGATCCGATCCGGGTATATTCGCTTCAAGTCGGAATCGCGGCTGAGCTAAAGCTGCAGTCGCAGAATGAGCCCGGGGCACGCCAAGGTGCTTCAGTATCCCTTGCGCTTCCAGAAAGACCATCGATCGCAGTCCTTGCTTTCCAGAATATGAGCGGCGACGTCGATCAAGAGTTCTTCGCCGATGGAATCGCAGAAGACATCATCACGGCGCTATCCAAAGCGAAGTGGCTCTTCGTTATCGCCCGAAATTCCTCGTTTACCTATAAGGGAAAATCCACCGATATCCGCCAGGTTGGGCGCGAGCTAGGCGTACGCTACGTGCTCGAAGGCAGCGTGCGGAAAGCTGGCAATCGTGTTCGCATAACCGCCCAGCTGATCGACGCGAACAGCAGGCCGACGAGACCGCCCTTGCCGTAGCTCTGGGCCTCGAACGATCCGAGCGCCTGCAGCGCCATTTTTCCCATCATTTCGCCCAGCTCCGCGCTGGCCTCGATCAGGGGACTCAGGTCCTCCACCGCCTTCGAAGCGTAGGGGTTTTCAATCACCGCAATCACCGCGACTTTGCGGACCGGCACGGCAACCTTGCGTCCAGCGTGTTCGTTCTTGTCTTCGACGATCGTACCGGTGCGGCGGATGTTCAGTTTCATGGCGATGGCTTCCGGTCCTTGACAGTTGTCGAGGAATAAGTATCCTTTCGTCAGACAATCTGTCAATCGAGTTTGGAAATTATGAGCATTAAGGGCCAAGCTGTACTTTTTTCGGAAATGGTTCCGGACCCTTCCTTCGTGGACAGGTTTCACGGATGGTACGACACGCACCATATCCCCGTGCGCATGGCGTGCGAGGGCTTCGTCAGCGCGCAGCGCTACAGCCGCCAGGGCGACGGCGGCTTTCTCGCGGTGTACGAAATGGACGACATCAACGTGCTGTCCAGCGACGCCTACAAGGTGATCAAGAACAATCCATCGGAAGAAACCGCCTGGATGCTCGCCAATGTGATGGGATTCACGCGCTATCTCGGCGGCGAGACCTCGGTCACCCCCGACAACCCGGCCGAAACGGACAGGCTGATGGATGCGCCGGTGCTTTATGCCGTGCTGTTCAACATTCCGGCGGAGCACCACGATGACTTCAACGGCTGGTATGACACCGACCATATTCCGCTGTTGATGGAGTGCAAGGACTGGTTGTTGGTGCGCCGGATGCGGATTGCAGATGGCGTCCCGGGCCCCTATACGCACATGGCGCTGCATTACCTAGCAGATGCCAGGGCGTTGCAATCTCCGGAGCGAGAAGCAGCCCGCAACACGCCGTGGCGGAATCGGCTGGCCAAGAATGAATGGTTCAAGGCGAGCTATTCCGTTTTCGATCGTCTCGGACCGCGACAAATCGGAAAATCAAAGGAAAATGGCACCTCTTAATCTTCGGATTTCGCCCAAGACAGTTCAGCAGCAGATCGTCGAAAAGCTGCGTGAGGCGATTGTTGAAGGCATGTTCAAGCCGGGCGACAGACTGGTCGAGGCCAGCCTGTGCGAGATGCTGGGGGTCAGCCGTCCATCGATCCGCGAGGCGCTGCGTAGCTTGGAAGCCGAGCGCCTGGTCTGCATCATTCCGAATCGCGGCCCGCAGATCCCGGTGCTGACCCGTGATCATGCGGCTGAGATCTATAACGTGCGGGCGCTGCTGGAAGGCGAAGCCGCCTTCATTGCTGCCAAGCGGGCCACGCCGGACGACCTCAAGATGATGCGCGCGTCGCTCGCCGCCTTCGGCAAGGCAGTTCGCGCCAACGACATGCAGACTGAAGTGTCAGCAACGTCGGAATTCTACAGCCATATTCTTCGGATCTGCGGCAACCGCATCATCGAGCAAACGCTGAACGGCCTGCTGGCGCGCGTCAATTTCTTGCGCGCGCATTCGATGTCGCAGCCCGGCCGAGCCAAGGTCAGCCTGCAGGAGATGAAGGCAATCTATGAGGCTATCGCTGCGAACAACGGCAATGCCGCCCGCAGTGCCGCGGTGAAGCATGTGGAGAACGCGCATCTCTCCGCGAACGCAGCCTATGAGGCATTCAGCGCGGAGGAAAGCGCGGCCTGATCGCATGGGACGGCTCGGCAACCGTCGTATCTGACGTAAGTGGCGCCGGATCATCCGGCGCCATTTTTTTACGAACCAGCCTGGTCGCCTTGCACCGGGGGCAGGCTGAGCGCGCGATCGACGAGCGCTCCCGCTCGCTTAAAGTCGTATGCGCGGAACATGTTCATTTTCACGATAAACGATGCGCCGCCGTAAAACTTTTCGTACTGCTGGTGACGGTTGCCGAACTCGGTGCCGATGAAATCCCACGCCAGCCGCATCAGGGCGACGCGTTCACGCGCACTCATATGCGACGACTTGTAGAACCGGGCGATATCCTCGGCGGCTTCCGGGTTATCAAAATCCTTGACCGACGAGGGCAGGGAGATCATCGCCGCTCCCGTCAGTTCGCGGACGATGTCGATCATGCGCGGATTGATCTCACCCTGCAGCGCCATGACCGCGTAGAGCATGCTCTTGGACGGCCACAACACGCCCTCGTCGTCGAAGGTGGCCAGGGCCTCCTGTGCGAGATGCATCCCCTCGACGATCGAGGCGAGCGCCGCGAGCTCGCCCATCGGCACCATCACCGGCGGTGCGGCGTCGTTGCCGGTGGCCTCGTTCATCTTCTTGGCCATCCCGAGCAGAAACCGCAGCTTGGTGGCGAAGCGCGCCTGGGCCTGGTGATTGCCGTAGGTGTGCGACGGCGTCTTCCACCACTGGTCCCGGCACAATTCGATGTCGCCATAGATGAAAACGTGTTCCCACGGTACGAACACGTCGTCGAGGACAACAAAACTGTCGGTCTCGTCGAAACGGCTGGACAGCGGGTAGTCGAACGAATTGGTGGCGTGCTGCGCGAACGCGCGGCGCGAATACATTTTGACCCCAGGCGCGCTCATCGGCACCGCGACGCTGATGGCATAGGCCTCGTCTCCGGGCTGCAACGGGTGAATGCTGCTCAGATGCAGATAGTCGGCGAAGACGCCGCCAGTGGCCAGTTGCTGGCCGCCCTTGACGATGATTCCGCCTTCGACTTCGCGCACCACGCCGGCGTAAAGATCGGGCTCGGACTGCTTTGACGCCGGCTTGCTGCGATCGATCTGCGGCGGCACGATCGCATAGGCCACGTAGAGGTGGTTATCACGTAACGCGCTTGGCCTGTTTCCAACCGGTGTGGCCATCGTTTCGACTATGTCAAACGATGGAGAACGGATTGGCGCCACGGTGAGTTCATTCAATTCGGTGTCGCTGGATCCACCCCTGATCCTGTTCAGCATCGCCCGCAACAGCCGCGCGTTCGACATCTGGACGCAAGCCTTGCATTATGCAGTAAGCATCCTCAGCGATACGCAAAGTGACACGTCAAACCGGTTTGCGCGCGCTTCGGCCGACAAGTGGGACGGCGTCCGAAAACGTCGAAGGCACCAACGGCATCCCGCTGATCCACGGCGCCAGTGCAACCGTTCAATGCGAGCGTTTTGCTTGCCACGATGCCGGCGATCACGTGATCATGGTGGGTCGCGTCGTCTCCTACGCAGTCACCAATGCCGCAACGCCACGTCCACTGCTATTCTACGGGGGACGCTATCGGCAGTTGGAGCCCGATCTGGAGATCGACACCCCCAAGGGCGTCGATTACTCGCTGCATGGCTGGTAATATGATTTATGCTCAACCTTTAACGGCACGCGCTCTGGATCACTGATTGCTATGGCAAAGAAAACTACGAACGCGGCCCGTCCGTCGGCCGCCTCGCGATCAAAGTTCACGTCGCCACTGACAACCTCGAGAAAAGACCTGTTGAAGGGTGGGTCGGACGACTGGATGCGGGACACGATCTATCGTCTGGTCCAGGCGCTGAGCCGCCTGACAGCTTGCCGGGAAGCGTTTGGACGACAACTGGGTCTGACGGGCAGTCAGTTCACAGTCCTGATCGGCGTCGCCTATCGCCAGGGCGACAATGGAATTGCGATTGCAACTCTGGCCAACCACATCGGCCTTGCGGCGACCCATGTCACCACTGAGGTAGGGCGCCTTATTCGCAAGGGACTGCTGACCAAGCGACCAAACAGCACCGACAAACGCGGCGTTCTGATCACGCTTTCCGAAAAGGGCGAACACGCCGTTCGCAACGTGGCCCCCATGGTATGCTCGATCAATGACATTCTGTTCAAAGGCATTGATCGCAGCCAACTCGAGAGCGTCAACGCCTTTGCTGGCGACTTGCTGCAGAACTCGGAACACGCGCTTGCCGAAATAAAAGTGATCGAAACCCGCCGGGTTTCCAAATAGAAGCATAATTGAAGGTCTACCAGGTCGATGAAACAGAAACGGCGGGTCGCCTGGGTCGATAACGACCGCACCAAGCACAGCTATGCGTTCCGGGACTACATGAGTCAGGTGGCGCAGGCGCGCTACGTCATTCGCAAGGCACAGATGATCATCGACGGCTGTGCGCGAAAGTTCGGCATCGGCCCGCTGGAGCATCAGGCGCTGATCCAGATCTACGGCGCAGCCGAAGGCGCGCTGACGGTGGGACAGCTTGCGGATCGATTGAATATCGTCCCGGCGCTGGCGTCCCGCCTCGTGAAGCAACTTGAGGCTGCGGGTTATGTCACGCGCGCCCAATCCCCGACGGACCGGCGCACCATGCTTGTCCGCACGACGCCGGCGGCGGAGGCGCGATTGTTCGGAATCGTCGAGAAAGCGCATCTGGAAATCGAGGCGTTCAGGAAGCAGGCGACCGTCGCCGAACGGGAGGCCACGCACGAGATTGTTGCCTTCTACGTCGGCCGGTTCGGCGCCCCCGGGCTTCGCGACTAAACTTTTCTCGACCGCCTGCAAGGCCGCGCGCAGCATATTGACGGGTGTCAATTATATAACATAAGTCATATATTGACCGCTCGCGAGCGGTGCTGATGCTCCGAGGTTTCGATGAATGATATGAAGCGCGTTCTGGTGGTCGGCGGCGGGGTAGGCGGATTGTCCGCGGCGATCTTCTTCGCCCGGCGCGGCGTCGAGGTTACGCTGATCGAGCGCAGGCCGAATTTCGACGTGCCAGGCGTCGGGTTGGGGCAGCCGGCCAATGCGCTACGCGTTTACGATGCGCTCGGCGTGCTGGATCAGGTGCTGGAGCGAGGCTACATCTACGATCACATGTCGATCTACGACGCCGACCACCGGCTGATCGCCCATCACAAATTCTTGCTGGGCGACGATCGCACTCCGCCGGTCTGCGCCCTTCGCCGATCCGACCTGCACGATATCCTGCTGACCGAGGCGCAGCGGCACGGCGTCACCTTACGCCTTGGTCTGCAAGTGACCGAAATTCAAGACGAGCCTGGCCGCGTCTCGGTGACTCTGTCCGACGGCCGCCGCGAGAGCTTCGATCTGCTGGCCGGATTCGACGGAATTCGCTCCACCACGCGCGAACATGTGGTCGGCGACATGTTCCAGCCGCGGCATTGCGGCGTCGGTGCATGGCGGCTTCAGGTCCCGAGGCCGTCAGGCGTCACTGGCATGGAATTCATCCAGGGGCTCGGATGCAAGACCGGCGCAATGCCGATTGCCCGGGACCTCATGTACCTCTTCCACATCTGCCCGGAGCCGGCCGACGCGGTCTACGCACGCGCGACTCTGGTTGATCGGTTGCGCGAGCGGCTCGCGGCGTTCGGCGGCTATGTTGCGGAAATCAGCGCAGGGCTGAACGATGCATCGGAGATCGTCTATGGCCCGCTTGAGCCGATGCTGGTGCCCTGGCCGTGGCACCGCGGGCGGGTGGTGATCGGGGGCGACGCGGCCCATGTGGTGCCGCCGCATCTGACGCAGGGCGCCGCGATGGCCGTCGAAGACGGCCTCCTGCTGGCGCATGAAATGCTCCAGACCGACGCGCCGGTCGAGCAGCGCCTGATGCGCTATTCGCAGAAGCGCTACTCCCGCTGTGCCTTCGTCTATTCCTTTGCCCGCGATTGGCTGGACCAGGAACAGTCGATCCGCACGCCCGCCCAGATGGAAGTCGCGCGCCAGGAAATGGCGCGCAACGCGTCGAGCCGCATCGGCGTGAGCGACCGTATTCTCAACACGCCCATTCTCTAGATAAAGGATCGCTCCATGAGCATCATCATCAAACGCGACGGCGATATCCTGTTTCTGTCGCTGAATCGTCCAGAGGCCGGAAACCGGATCGATCCGGCCAGCCTCGCAGAGCTGACCGAGCAATTCCGTGCTGCCGATCCGTTGTCGGGCGGAGCGGCGGTGATTGTGCTCGGCGCGATCGGCCCCGATTTTTGCCTGGGACGTCAGCGGCCAGCCGAGCAATCCGCCGATCCGCTGGACATCACGCGGGAGTTTGATGCGATCCAAACCTTAAACGAAGCTGTGCAGCGTTGCCGTGCTGTGACCATCGCCGCCATCCGCGGCAAGGCCGAAGGCGCCGGCCTGTCGCTGGCTGGCCGCTGCGATATCGTTCTGGTCGCAGACGATGCGAAGGTGAGCTTTCCGGAAATTCCCCACGGCATTCCGCCGACGATCGTGCTCAGCCACTATCGCTACGTGCTGCCGCGCAATCTGCTGGGAGATCTGATCTATACCGGACGAGAACTGAACGGGCCTGAAGCCGTGCAGGCCGGACTGGCGGCGCGCTCCGTGGCCGAGCCGGAACTGGACGCGCTGGCGCTGAAGTTGGCGCAGCAAGTCGCCGGCTACGATCGCCGTTCGATCGCGCTGGTGAAAGACTTTCTCACGCGAAGCGAGGGCATGTCGCCGACCCAGGCGCCGGGGCTCGGCATATCGCTTTATGCCAACGAGATCTCGCACCGCACGTTGAAGCGTTGATCGGATCCGGTGACATCGCCGGATCCGACAGCGCAAGCCGGGCGAACGAGATGATCTCGTTCGCCCGGGCGATGCTTACTTGCAGGGGTAGGGCAGGTACGACGTGTCGACATACTGCGCCATGTCGACGGCCTGAGGCAGCAGCCCGTCCCGGGTCATTGCGTCCGCGAGGGTCTGCACCAGGTCGACGCTGACGCAGGAATTCGGATCGCGGAAGTAATCGCGTTCGGTCATGAAATAGGAATCGACGACCTCATACGGCGACTTCGCCAGTTCGGCCGTCACCTCGACCGCCTTCTTGCGGTTCTCCGGAGCGTACAGCCAGTGCAGCGCGTCGACGTAGTCGGCGAGGTACGCCTTTACTGCCTCGGGGCTGCGCTTGAGAATCTCGTTGGTGGCGACCTGCATCGTCACCGAATACGGCGGCAGGGCATCGATGCCAGAGAACAGCGAGCGGATGCCCCCCTTGGCGGCTTCTGTCGCGCCGAACGGCAGCGGCAGCACGCCGCAATCGACGCGCTTGGCGCGCAGCGCTGCGCCGATATTCGGAAATGCGACCTCGACGACCTTCATATCCTTGCGCGGGTTGAGGTTGAACTTCTTCGACATCACGCTGAGCACGACATCCGGCGTGCTGCCGTAGGCGTTCACGGCGACGGTCTTGCCCTTGAGGTCGCTGACCGTCTTGATGTCGCTGTCCTCGAGCACGAAGAACGCCTGCGAGGCATATCCCTTGCGGCCGTCCTGGAAACAATCGGCAACGATCTTCAAGCCGCCGGGCACCGCATTCTTGACGACGGTGCTGGCGAACAGCGGCGGCGTCAGAATGGCCATGTCCACCTGGCCGGCGGCAAGCATCGATGCCGCTTCCGGTGTCGCGCGCGCGTAGGTGATGTCGAGCGTGTAATCCTTGTCGAGACGCTTCATCACGTTCTTGCGCATGTACTCCGTGAACATGATGGTTTCGGTTTCGTTTGGCCCGAGCCCGCCGGCAGTCGAATACCGAATGACGGGCGGCGCAGCGCGCACAATTCCGGGAGCGGCGAAGGTCGCGCCTACCGCGAGTGCAGATTGCAAAAGTTTTCGGCGCGAAATGTCGCTTTGCTGATCGGCATTTGAGTGCGTCGGTGTTTTGGTCATGCTGGCGGTCTCCGTCATATGTATAAATAATGATATTGGCGCGGTTGGTATCAGATCCGGCCGAGTAACTGTCCGCAGCAGCGGCGTTCGCTTGACAAGATTGTCTGATAATCTAAATGTCTTAATGTTAGTTTTGCAAGCCAGTCGTTTCGGCACCTAGCCGTCAAAACAGGCATCGCTGTCCCACTTCACGCCAACCACGTTAGGCGAGTGCCCCCATGGATGCGGCAAAAATTCAGGTTCGCGATGTCTCCAAGACGTTCGAGCGCAGCGGCAAATCGGTCCGCGCATTGGACCGCGTCGATCTCATCGTCGCCAATGGCGAGTTTCTCTCCATCGTCGGACCGTCCGGCTGCGGCAAAAGCACGCTGCTCTACATGCTTGGCGGATTCGAGAGCCCGTCCACCGGTTCGCTGCTGACCAACGGCGCGGTGGTCAAGGGGCCCGGTGTGGATCGCGGCATCGTATTCCAGGAATACGCGCTGTTTCCCTGGCTCAGCGTCCAGGACAACATTGCCTACGCGCTGAAGCGCAAGCGCATGCCGGCCGCGCAGTGCAACGACATCGTTGCGCGCTACATCGACATCATGGGGCTGCGCGGCTTCGAAGCCTCCTATCCGCGTGAACTGAGCGGCGGCATGAAGCAGCGGGTGGCGCTGGCCCGCACCTTCGCCTACGAACCCGATATTCTTCTGCTGGACGAACCGTTCGGCGCCCTCGATGCGCAGACCCGGGAAGTGATGCAGGACGAACTGCTCCGGCTTTGGCGCAACAATCGCAAGACCGTCGTGATGGTGACGCATGATGTCGATGAAGCGGTGTACCTCTCGGATCGGGTCTGCGTGATGTCGAAGCGACCGGGCCGCTTCGTTGAGGAGTTCAAAATCGATCTTGATCGTAGCGCGACGCGGGAGCAGCTCGTGCTGTCGGATCAATATCGCGCCATCCGCAACCAGGTCTGGGTCAGCGTTCGCCAGCAGGTGACCGGCGTCGCTGGGGTGCCGGCTTGATGGCGGCCGGTTCATTGATCAAGAAGGTTGCGTCGTTCGTGATCCCGCTCCTGATCTGGGTGGCGTTATGGGCGCTGTTTCCCCGGCTCAATCTGATCGATCCGAGCTTTCTGCCGACGCCCGCTGCGCTGCTGGCTGCGCTGCTGAAGCTCGGCGCGCAGGCATCGTTCTACCAGGAACTTGGCGTGACCGTATATCGCAGCCTTGCCGGCATGGTGCTTGGCATCGCCATCGGCGTACCGCTGGGCGCCTGGATGGCGGTGTCGCCGGGTGCCGAAGGCTTCTTCAATCCGATCATCAAGAGCAGCTACTCGCTTCCGAAGACGGCGCTGGTGCCGCTGCTGATGCTGTGGTTCGGCATCGGCTCGACCACCAGCATCCTCGCCGTGATGCTGTCGACCGTGCTGCCGATGATCATCTACACCTACCACGGCGTGCAGGATACGCCGCGCATTCTGCTCTGGAGCGCGCGCGGCATGGGCACCCGGCCGCGCGAGCTGATGTGGCTGGTTATGCTGCCAGCGTCGCTTCACGGCATTCTCACCGGTGCAAGAATTGCGCTGGGATTTTCCTTCGTCATTGCGGTGACGGCGGAAATGATCGCAGCTAAGCTCGGTATCGGCAAGCTGATCTACATGTTCGGCGAGAACGGGTCGTACGACTACATGTTCGCGGCCGTGGCCGCGATCGTCGTCGCGGCCTGCATCGCCGACGGTTTGCTGGTGGCGCTTACCAACTACCTGCTGCGCTGGCAGGGCCCATCGAATGCGCAGGGCTGAGCCGATGTCCGCAAAATCAGGTGTGAAGGCGTTCGCCTCGGCCATCATTTCCATGTACCCGGTCGTGTTGATCGCGATTGTCTGGGAAATCGTGACCCGGATGGGCCTCGTCCCTCCGGTGTTCCTGCCACCGCTTTCGCACGTGCTGTTCAGCCTGTTCGGGCAGATCATCAGCGGCGAGATCTTCCAGCCACTGTTCGTCAGCCTGTACCGCGCATTTGCCGGCGTTCTGATCGCGATGGTTGGCGGCATCGCAATCGGATTCCTGATGTCGCAGAACCGTTGGATTCACTGGATGATGAATCCTCTGGTCATTCTCGGATTTCCGGCGCCGAAGGTCGCGTTTCTCCCGATCTTCATTCTATGGTTCGGCATCGATCATCTGTCGAAGATTGCGCTGGTCGTGTTCTCCAGCATCTTCCCGTTCATCATCGTCGCCCAGGCCAGCGCCTCCGCGGTGTCGCGGGTTCAGTTGTGGGCGGCGCGCGCCATGGGTGAAACGAGGTTTGGCATTCTTCGCCGCGTCATCCTGCCGGCCGCGATCCCGTCGCTGATGAGCGGCATCCGCGTCGCGGTCCCCTATGCACTGATCAGCACGTTCACCGCGGAAATGATTGCCGGCGGTGGCGGGCTCGGTGGCGACCTTGTCTACGCGCAACGGTTTTTCGAAACGACAACCGTGTTCACGATTCTGCTGGTCATGCTCGCGTCGGGATGGCTGGTCGATCATGGGCTTCTGATGCTGCGGCGACGCCTGCTGCGCTGGTATGAAGACTAGGCGCGGGATACGCTCGCGCCTGCATCCTGAGTCACGTTCGCTTTCCTGGGTAGATGAACAATGTCAAATTCTCCGTCGCCATCCCTGATTTCGTATCAGGCCGCCACCGAAGCGTTCCGGACTGGAAAAGATACGCCGCGCGAGTTTCTGGAGCGCTCGATTGAGCGGCTCGATGCGCTTGAGCCGACCCTGCACGCCTTCGCCGCGCTATCGCTGGCGCGTGCGCGTATCGCCGCCGACGCCGCCACGGCGCGCTGGCGCGACGGGCGACCCCTGTCGCGGATCGATGGCATGCCGGTGGGCATCAAGGACGTGATCGAGACGTTCGACATGCCCACCGGAATGGGATCCCCGACCCATGACGGCTATAGGCCGATGCGTGATGCGGCCACGGTTTACGCGTTGCGCGACGCCGGCGCGGCGGTGCTGGGCAAGACGAAGACCACCGAATTCGCCGGCGGTTACGCCACCGACACCCGCAATCCCCATGATCCGCAGCGCACCGCCGGCGGTTCCAGCGCCGGATCCGCCAGCGCGGTCGGAGCCGGCATTCTGCCGGTCGCGCTCGGCACCCAGGTGATCGGCTCAGTGCTGCGTCCCGCCGGCTTCTGCGGCGCGTTCGGCTACAAGCCAACCTTTGGTGCAATCAACCGCGGCGGCAGCCACGACTTTCAAAGCCACAGTTGTATCGGCGTGATCGGCGCAAGCCTGGCCGACATCTGGTGCACCACCTACGACATGGTGCAGCGCTCAGGCGGCGATCCCGGCGAACCCGGCCTGTTCGGAGCGCAGCAACTGGCTGAGCCGTTGAAGCCGAAACGCCTGATCCATCTGGAAACGCCGGGCTGGCAACTTGCAACCGCCGAAGCGCGTCAGCTACTTGAAATCAGGCTTGCTGCATTAAGCGCCGCGGGCGTCGAGATCATTTCTCGTCACAACAATCAAGCGGTAGACGCGCTCGAGACGTCACTGAGGGACATCCTGCAGTTCGGTTATGACATTATCGGCTACGAATCACGCTGGCCGCTCAAGAGCGTCGCCTATCGTGACCGGATGGGGCTGAGCCCTGGCGTGCTAGACCAGATCACCAAATCCGATACGCTCGGCCTCGATGGCTACCGCGCATTGCTGACTCGGCGCGCGGCACTGCGAGCGGAATTCGAGCAGCTCGCGACCACTGCCGATGCCTTCGTCACGCTGAATGCGCTCGGAGCGGCGCCGAAAGGCATCACCTACACCGGCAACGCTTCGTTCAACGTAGCCGCGTCGGTTCTGGGCACGCCGGCGCTGGCGCTGCCGGTCCTTTTTGACGACGGCATGCCTCTTGGCCTGCAGTTGATCAGCGGGCAACACACGGACGAGAAGCTGTTTGCGATCGCCGGCTGGATACTTGCCCATGCATAGTGGGATCTGAAGCGACGCTCGAGAATTTCCGCACGAAGTCGCTTCGTCCAATGAACCGTCCCGGCGCCATCTCGGTTCGAACCATCCTGACGGTGTTTTGACGCGCAACGCGCACGGACCAGTTCTCCGGCTTGGATCGGCTCTAGCCTGCGATAGATCGGAAGACCATGAGCATCAATTTGCGGATATCCCCAAAAACCGTCCAGCAACAAATTGTTGAGAAGCTGCGCCAGGCAATTTCGGAGGGGATGTTCAAGCCGGGCGACCGGCTGGTGGAGGCCGAGCTTTGCGATCTGCTCGGAGTAAGCCGACCGTCGATCCGCGAGGCGCTGCGAGGTTTGGAGGCCGAGCGGCTGATCGACATGATCCCGAACCGCGGTCCGCATATTTCCGTGCTGACGTCGCAGCAGGCCGCCGAAATTTACCAGGTGCATGCTTTGCTCGAGGGGCAGGCTGCATTCATTGCTGCGCAACGCGCAACACCCGATGATCTGAAACTTATGCGCGCTTCGCTTGCCGCCTTCGGCAAAGCGGCGCGGGCCGATGACATGCAGCTTGAAGTCGCTTCCACCTCGGAGTTTTACGGCCACATCCTGCGCATTTGCGGCAACCGGATTATCGAAGAGATGCTGCACGGCTTGCTTGCAAGAATTAACTTCCTGCGAACGCGGTCGATGTCACAGCCCGGTCGCGCGAAATGGAGTCTGCAGGAAATGAGGGCAATTCTGGAAGCCATCGCTGAGAAAGACGGCGAAGCTGCCAGAATCGCTGCCATCAAGCACGTCGAAAACGCACATGCCACTTCGCGCGCTGCATATGAGTTGTCAAACTAGAACGACATTGCCGCCTGGCGCCTGGCCATTAGAGAAGGGCAGGTAGCAATTCCCCGCTCCCTCCCGTGTGCTCATATTACGTCCGCGATCGGGAGTCCTGCCGGTTCCGAGCTCTGGTCGGCCTGCGCTCGGTGCGATCGGTTGGATCGAACTGCAGAAATGCGATCATCATCTCGGTCGCATGCTTGCGTCGCTGGGCCTTCCACGCCGTTGACGTCAAGCTGGTTCCGAACAGATGCGACAGAGTCGGTGCATTGGAAATGTGAACATAGCTCAGGGCGACCATGCTGACGTAGAGCTGCAGCGGATCAATGCCGCGCCGAAACACGCCGTCCGCTTCGCCGCGCAGCAGCGCCTCGCGGATCGCGACCAGTAGCGGCGAAGATAGTGTCGATACGCGTTGTGACCGTCTCAAATACGCCGCGCCGAGCAGGTTTTCGTGGGCCAGGATGCGAATGAACAGCGGGTTCGATGCAAAGTGATTGTAGGTGAATTCGAACAGTTTGACGACGGCCTCGAGAGGCGGGCGGTCGCTGAGATTCAGGCGTTGTTCCTGCAGCCGGATGTCGTTGAAGACCGTTTCGAGCACCCTGCAGTACAGCGTGTCCTTGCTGCCATAGTAGTGATAGAGCATGCGCATGTTGGCTTCCGCACCTCGCGCGATTGCGTCGATGCGAGCACCAGCAAAGCCATTCTCCGCGAATTCGGCGATGGCGGCTTTCAGAATTCGTTCCGCCGTGGCGACGGCATCGCGCGGCCGCGATTTGGACTTTGCGGGTGCCGGACCGGCCGGTTTTTTGCGGCGGCCCAATCGTGGCGTCTTCGGGGAATCTGACTTCGGCATCCGCAGTTCTTTCGTCCTTTGTCCACGCAGCTCGCAACGTCTCGGCTGCGCTCAACGAACTTGTGCCCTTCGGCGAAATCGAGATCGGCTTTGGTGCAGCCGAGTTGTCCCGCTGCGAATGTCAGAATCTTGTCGAGGACCGATACCGCGGCCCGACGGATGGCTTCGCCGGTTACAGCGGTCGCTGAGCTTGCGTGGGTGCCTTGATCGAACGCCGTCTGGTCGGTGTCGATGGGAGCTCGGGCGATGCGGCCGGGGTCCAGCTTCAGGACCCCAGCTACGATCTGACGGAATGCTTCTGTCGCACCCTGGCCCATATCCACTGTCGCGCAATTGATGATGGCGCTGCCGTCTGCCGTCACCTTGACACGGGCCTGGGCGAAACGGCCCTGGCCGCCGCCATCCTTGAAGCCTATGGCAAGGCCCTTGCCGCGCGCGCGGTGCGGCCGATCGGATGTGGTCCGAACACCCCAGTCGATCTTGTCGGCGACGATATCCAGCCCCGCGACAAGATCCGAATCGATTGCGCTGTCGCCCTCTCGATAGGGGTTCGCCCGGCTGCAGCAGGTTGCACCGGCGGATCTCGAGCGGATCGATGCCGAGCCGTCGCGCGATCATGTCGACCTGGCTCTCCGATGCCCAGGAGGCCTGCGTGCCGCCAAACCCGCGATAGGAGCCGGCCGGCACGGTGTTGGTCCGAACGGCGATCGCCCGGCTGTCGAGGGCGCCCCAGCGATAGGGACCGCCGATGCGATAGCCGACCTTGTCGGCGACCAGCGGGCTCGCATCGGCGTAAGCACCGCCGTCGAGGACAATGTCAGAACGACGAGCAAGAAACCGGCCGTCTGCAGTGACCGCGGTCTCCAGACGCAACGTCGCTGCGTGTTGCGACAAGGACGACAGGCTCTCGTCCATGGTGAGCGTCAGGCGTGCGGCGCGGTTGATCCTCTGCGCCAGCAGCACGACCAGCGGTTCGATCTTGCAATAGCTTTTCGCGCCGAAACCGCCGCCGATCGGCAAGGTCCGCACACGCACAGCGTGTTCCGGAAGCCCGCATATTTCGGCGATTTCCTGTCGCAGCAGGAACGGATCCTGATTGCAGGACCACACCTCGACGCCTTCACCGACCGGCCGCGCCATGGTGACCGACGGCTCCAGGTGGATGTGGGACATCCGGGAGAACGCGAAGTCATCGATGAAGACGTGATCGGCAACGGCAAAGGCGTCGTCGATGTCGCCGACGCGATGCCGGAATTCGTAGAGCACGTTTGGCGCGTGCTCCATCCCCGTGGTCACGCTCACGCCATGGGCGGGAATCGCGCCGAGGGATGGGCCGTCGAACAGCAGCGGCGCCCCGGGCGCTGTCGCTTCGGTCGTCGTTGCCACGGCATCGAGGACATCGTAACGCACGTCGACAAGGGATAGCGCCTGAATTGCGGTCGTCGCGTCGACGGCGACGATGGCAGCGACGGGCTCGCCCACATGGCGAACGCGTCCGACGGCGAGCAGCGGCTGATCCTTGATCCACAGCCCGTAAGTGTGGGTGGGAAGCTTGATCAGGTCCGCGCCGGTCATGATGGCCAGCACCCCCGGCAGCGCCAGCGCGCGGCTCGTATCGATCGTGGTGATGCGCGCATGCGGATGCGGGCTCCGCAGGATCTTGATCTCCGCGATATCCGCAACCTGCGTGTCGATCAGGAAGAACGGCTGCCCGGTGACCTTCGCTGTCTCTTCCGGTCGCCAGCGCCGGCCCTCGTCAGTTGCATCGCCGCGCGCCGCCGCGGCCTTGACGATCGCTTCCTCGATCACGCTATAGCCGGTGCAGCGACAGACATTTGCGCTCATCCAGTTGCGGATTTGCTGGCGGTTGGGGTCGGGATGGCGATCGAGCAATGCCTTCGCAAGCAGGATCATGCCGGGCGTGCACGCGCCGCACTGAAAGGCATGGGCTTCGACGAAGGCCCGCTGCAGCACATGCGGCGTGGATCCCGCCGGCTGCAGTCCCTGCACGGTGGTCAATGCCTGGCCCTCGATCGTCTCGACCAGCGTGCTGCAGGATGTGTAAGGCCGGCCATCCACCAGAACTGTGCATGCACCGCAGACGCCGTGATCGCAGGCGACGCGCACGCCGCTGCGTCCGCAGCATTGCGATAATGCATCGGACAGAACCCGCGGCGAACCCGCAGCAAGCAGCACTGGCTGACCGTCCAGCATGAACGAGACCGCCCTTTCCGTTGCGCTCACGACGCGATTTCCCGGATCAAGCGCGACAACAGCACGGGCGCGACATGCTCGCGATAGCCGGCGATTCCGAACCACGGCACGGTGGGGGCGGGCATTTGTGCAAAGGCCTGATGCGCGATGTCCATCGCGCGCGCGTCAAGTGCGGAGAGCAGAATGCCCTCCATCGCCAGATCGACGCGGAACGGCCAGGCGCGGCAGCCGCCGAGCACGGCGCCCGCGCTTACGACCTTGCCATCGGAATGATCGAGCCGGAGAGCGACCGACAGCATCGGCCGCAGGCTGCGGTCGTAGACAAGCCGTCGCGTGATACCCGACGGCGGCAACGGCACGATGACGCGATCGACCAACGGCCGGGAGTCGCGGAATGCCTCATCCGAGTGGCCGATCGCCGCCACCTCTATTGAGGCAGCGGGGATCGTGCTTGAGGAATAGGACAGCGTCGCCCCCAACGCCGAGAGCAATGTGGCGCATTCGTAGCCTGGCATTGCTGCCAGCAGGTTTCCTGAGACGGTGCCTTGCATTCGTATCCGGATGTTGGCGATTTGGCTCCAGCACTGCGCCAGATCGGAAAGGTGCGTGTGCACCAGCTCGCTGGTCGCCAGAGCGTCGTGGCAGGTGCCGGCGCCAATCGCGATGGCGTCGTGTCCCGGTGACAATCGAATGGCTGCAAAATTCCGAATGCCTGCAAGCGCCACCAGGACGGTCGGCGCGAAACCGTCTTTCATTCGATTGACGATGTCGAGACCGCCAGCCATCGCAACCGCGCCGGGCTCGGCGTCAAGCATCGCACGGGCTTCCGAAAGGCTAGCGGGACGAAGCAGCGAAAATTCGGGAATGGCGTGGCGTGATCGATGATGAGCGAGACTTGCCATGGGCTTCCGATGCGGGCGTGACGGTCCTGCCGGTCCGGCATCGGACTTGCAGGATGGTTCCGGCTCCCTTGCAAAGGGCCTGCCAACACATCAGGGCTTCCATAGAATGACGGATCGGCTTGGCTATCGTCTTAAGATCGGAATCATCATTCCGTCGACCAACACCACCGTGCAGCCCGAAACGGACGGCATGCGCCCGGTTGGCGTGACCAATCATATTGGCCGCATTCATATTCCGGACCTGCCGCTCGGCAACGACGCGGAATTTGAAACCATGGTCGACGCGATCGGCCCCGATCTTTATCCGTGTATCGATCGCGTCATGACCTGCAAGCCCGCGCGTCTCGTGATGGCGATGTCGATTCCAACCTTCTGGGGCGGCAAGGCCGGCAGCGAACTTTTGCTTGGCCGGCTCGAAGCCCGTGCGCAGGTCCCTGTGACCATGGGCTCCGCGGCCTGTATTGCGGCGCTGAAGTGTTATCCGCAGGCCAGAAAAATCGGCATTCTCACGCCGTATCAGCCGATCGGCGACGCCAATGTCGCGCGCTACTTCAGCGATCACGGCTTTGAGGTGGCCGCCGTTCACAGCCTGAAGCGCCCGAGCGAAGTGCAGATCGCACACGCGACTGAGCGTGACATCGTCGATGGGTTCAAGGCACTAGCGAACAGTGGCGTCGACGCCATCGTGCAGGCGGGCACCGATCTCGCCGCGATTGATCTTGCTGCAGAGTCGGAACGATGGCTCGGAATTCCGGTGATCGCCATCAATGCTGCCACCTATTGGTGGGCGCTTCGCAGCAGCGGCATCGAGGATCGCATGATGCAGCGCGGATCGCTGCTGGCCGAGCACTAGTCCATTGTGGGCGCTTTGCACAATGTTCATCCAACATTGCCCCAAATTCGCGTAGTTGCTGGGCAAACAGGCCTACAGCGCAGCCTGCGTACCGCCGGGGAATCTGATCAGATCGCCGAAAGCCATAAAAAAATGGAGGTTTATCGAAAATGCGCGCCCTTCATCTCGTGCCCCGAACGTGGTCAATAAGTAAGCAGATTGTGCGTAACTGCGCGTTTCGGGCTGCCGCTTTGGCGACTGTCCGGCCGGGACAGCGGGTCGGGTCATGAGCGGCGAGGCCTACGGACGGCTGCTCGCGCTTGGACTCACGTTGCCGCCGGCGCCGCCGCCGCGCGGCGCCTTCAAGCCATTTTCGCGCGCGGGATCGCTGATTTTTCTCGCCGGCCAGATCTGCGAATGGGACGGCGAGGTTCGTTTCAAGGGCCAGGTCAGCGAGGCCAGCGATCTCGCCACCAGCCAGCGAGCCGCGCAACTCTGCGGGCTGAATCTGCTGGCCTCGCTGATGCTGGCGCTCGACGGCGATCTCGATCGGGTGGTGTGCTGCCATCGACTCGGCGGATTCGTCTTCGCACAACCGGGCTATCCGGATGTTCCGAAAGTGATCAACGGCGCCTCGGATCTGATGCTCGCTGTGTTCGGCGAGTCCGGCCGCCATGCACGCACCGCGGTTGGTGTCGCGACTTTGCCTGCCGGGGCGAGTGTCGAGGTCGACGGAATTTTTGAAGTGCGCTGATGCCGCAGTCGTGAAGCCTGCGACTGGCACGTTTCTCGCTAGGGAGTCGCTGCAATAAGTAAACGCCTTGTGCATTCAGCGATGCAATTTTCAGAGAGTGGTTCAGCATGACCGATGTGACACGCCGTCCAGCTTCCTCCTCGCTCCTGAGCCGCCGTTCGGCGCTCAAGGCCGCCGCCGCGCTCGCTTTGGGCGGCGCGACCACGCGTTTCGCCGCGCCGGCGCTCGCGCAGTCGATGCGCACTGTGAAATTGACGCTGCCGTGGCTGGCCAACGGCTCATCACTGTTCGCCTATGTCGCCAAGAACCAGGGCTACTTCAAGAAGCGCGGCATCGACATCGTGATCAGCCGCGGCTTCGGTTCGGTCGCCGCGGCGCAGGCCGTCGGCGCCGGCGAATTCGACTTCGGTTTCATTTTCGCGGGCGGTACGATCCTCGGTGCGGCGCGCGGCCTGCCGCTCGTGACGCTATCGACCCTCGGCTATGACGCCACCATGGGCATGGCGCTGCGCGGCGACAGTTCGATCAAGACCCCGAAGGATCTGCAGGGCAAGAAGATCGGCACCGTGCCGGCTTCCGCCGAGGCGCCGTACTGGCCGGCTTTCGCACGCAAGGCGGGCATCGACACTTCGGCCATCACCATGGTGCAGATGGACAATCGCGTGCTCGAACAGAGCCTCGTTAACAAGCAGGTCGATGCCATCACCGCGATCGGCAGCTCCAGCATCCCGGTGATCATGGCAATGAAAGAACCGGTGCGCTTCATGCTGTGGAGCACGGTCGGAATCACTCTTTACGCCGGCCAGGTGGTGACGCGACCGGAAGTTCTTGCCAAGGACAAGGAGCTGTGTCGCGCCGTCAATGACGCGCTGACCGAAGGCCTCGCCTATGCGATGAAGGATCCGGAAGCCGGCGTCGATATCTTCCTCAAGGAGATTCCGGAAATCGGCATCACCGCCGGCGGCAAGGAAAACGCCCGGATCTCGCAGGGGCTGATGCACTACACGGTCGTGGCACCCGAAGCGGAAAAGAATTCGATTGGCTACACCGACATGTCCAAGGCCGGCGAAATGGTCGACCTGGTGATGGAGTTCGGCGCGCCCAAGGACGCCAAGAAGCCCGAGGTCAGCAAGCTGTTCACCAATGAACTGGTCGGTGCGATGAAGTTCACGCCGGAAGAGTGGGCGAAGGTGAAGAAGAACGTCGCCGAATATGCCGCGATCCTCGGCTGATCGGATGGCGGCTGAACCCGACACCTTCAAGGCGATCACGGCGTCGCACGTCCGGAAGATCTATGAAACGTCCTCCGGCCCGGTGGAAGCCGTGGCGGAGGCCGATTTCGAGATTGCGCGCGGTGATTTTGTCGCCATTCTCGGACCTTCCGGATGTGGCAAAAGCACCCTGATGCTGATGATCGCGGGGCTCGAAGCCGCCACGTCCGGCGCCATCACGCTGGACGGCCTGCCGGTGTCGGGGCCGCAGATCGATGCCGGCATGATGTTTCAGGATCCGACACTGCTGCCCTGGCGCAGCGTGCTCGAGAACGTGTTGTTCCCGATCGACATGCGCGGCGCCGTGTCTGCCGAAAGCCGGGCGCGCGCCGAAAGCCTGTTGAAGATGGTCGACCTGTGGGCGTTTCGCGACAAGCGTCCGCGCGAACTGTCGGGTGGCATGCGGCAGCGCGTGGCGCTGGCGCGCGCGCTGGTCAACGACCCGCGCATTCTGCTGATGGACGAGCCGTTCAGCGCGCTCGACGCCATCACCCGCGATGAGATGGGCTATGCGCTGGCCCGGATCTGGGACACCACGCGCAAGACCGCCATTTTCATCACCCACTCGATTCGGGAAGCGATCTTCCTGTCCGACCGCGTGCTGGTCATGGGGCGTCGTCCGTCCACCATCATCGAGGATGTCAGAATTCCATTCGAGCGTCCGCGCGATCCGTCCATCGAGGCCGATCCCCGCTTCAACGAACTGTATCTTCACCTCAAGGCCTCGATTCACCGATCAACCTCGAGCGTGCAGTGACTGAAGCCGTCAACCCATCGAATTTGGTATCATCGAGCGCGGATGCGCTGCTGGCCCGCAAACGGCCGTCGCGGCTGAGCGCGCTGCGCGGCCAGGTCCGCCTGGTCGTGTTGCCGGTCGTCGCCGCGGCGCTGGTGATCGGAGGCTGGGAGGCCGTGGTCCGGATCAAGCAAATTCCGAACACGCTACTACCCGCGCCCTCCGCGGTGGCCATTCGTCTGACGGAAACGCTGCCGTTCCTGCTTCATCAGGCGATTCCCACGACGCTGGAGACCATCGCCAGCTTCCTGATCTCGATGGTACTCGGAATCAGCCTCGCAGTGCTGATCTGCAAGTCGCGGCTGATGCGCGACGCGCTGTATCCGAACATCGTGCTGTTCCAGCTGATCCCGAAGATCGCGCTGGCGCCCTTGTTCATCGTCTGGCTCGGCATCGGCAGCACGTCGCGCATCACTTTTGGCGTGTTCATCTCGTTCTTCCCGGTGGTGGTGGCGACGCTGACCGGCCTGATGTCGGTCGATCGCGACCTGCTGCGGTTGTGCAAGGCGGTCGGCGCGGACGAGTCGCGGATCTACGCCAAGGTGCGTTTTCCCGCTGCCGTGCCGCATCTGTTTTCCGGACTGAAGATCGCCATCACCTTCGCCATGATCGGCGTCATCGTCGGCGAGTTCATCACCGCGCAGGCCGGGCTTGGCTACATGATCCTGTTCGCGGCATCGCAGGCCGAAATGACGCTGATTTTCGCGTCGATCGTCGTGCTCTGCGTCATCGGGTTGATTCTCTACGGGCTGATCGTCATGGCCGAAGCGCTGGCGCTCAAGAAGTACGGAGCCTGATATGAGTGCCTCCCGCCCGGCCGTCGTGCTGTCGAGCGCCGCCGATGCCGTGACGATCGCGGCCGTGCCGGAGAGCCTTACGGTCGGTCTGGCCACCACAGCGCTGGTGGTGGTCGACATGCAGAATGCCTACCTTTCAAAGGGCGGCTATCTCGACCGCGTCGGGTTTGACGTCACTACCAGCCCGCCGGTGATCGAAAAGGCCGCGGCCGTGCTCGCTGCAACGCGCAGCGCCGGCATGTTTGTCATCCATCTGCAAAATGGATTTGACGCGTTACAGACTGAGGCCGGCGGCCCGATGGCGCCGGTCTGGTACAAGTCGAACGCGCTGAAATACATGCGGGCCCATCCGGCCGAGCGCGGCAAGCTGATCACTCATGGCACCTGGGACCATGATTTCGTCGAGCCGATGCGTCCTGTCGCCGGCGAGGCCGTGATTCCCAAGGCACGCTACAGCGGTTTTGCCGGCACGCACCTCGAACAGCTGTTGCGCGCCCGCGGCATCACCACCATTGTTCTGGTCGGCGTGAACACCAATGTCTGCGTCGAAGCCACGCTGCGCGATGCCTATCACCGCGAATTTTTTGCCCTGATGATTCCGGACGCAACCTTGCAGGCCGGGCCGGATTCGATCTTCGAGGCGACGGTGTTCAATGTCACCAGCTTCTTCGGCTGGGCCACGTCCAGCGAAAAGATCATTGCCGCGCTTGCGGCGGGACGCAAACAGTCATGACAACACCAGAATTTCTCGAACGCCCTGATGGCCGCCTGGCCTACGACGTCACGGGAGACGGTCCGCCGCTGTTGCTGGTGACCGGACTCGGTGGCTCGCGGCGTTACTGGGCAAATGTCGTGCCTGAATTGGCGCGCACGTTCACCGTGATTACGCACGATCACATGGGCATAGGCGACAGCAAGGGCAGCCGCGCCGCTCACACGGTGCAAGCCCTGACGGACGACGTCGTGGCACTGATGGATCATCTCGGAATTCCTCAGGCCAACCTGCTCGGTCACTCCACCGGCGCCGCGGTAGGCCAGATGCTGGCGCAGGATTATCCGCAGCGCTTGCTGAAGCTGGTGCTGTCGGCCGGGTGGGCCGGTCCCGATCCTTATTTTGAATTGTGTTTCGAGGCCCGAAAGGAGCTGCTGATGGGATCCGGCGTCGCCGCCTATCAACGATCGACCGCGCTTTTCCTGTATCCGCCATCCTGGATCAGCGCAGACGCTGCGCGCCTGGAGGCATTGATGGCGGGCTTTACCGCCGCGACGCCGCCCGCTGATGTGCTGGCCGCCCGCATCGACATGATCGTGGCGTTCGATCGGCGATTGCGCCAGCAGGACATAGCCACACCGACCCTGGTGATCTGCGCCGAAGACGATCAGCTGACGCCGATGCATCTGTCCGAGGAGCTCGCCGCCAGCATTCCGCATGCGCAGCTGGCGCGCCTTGCCTGGGGCGGTCATGCCTCGTCGCAAACTGCTCCCGATGAGTTTTTGAGTTCCGTGCTGGAATTCCTTCGGTCGTGAATGCCACCGCGGTGGACATGTTGAAACACAGCTTTGACTATATCGTCGTTGGGGCGGGATCGGCCGGCTGCACTCTCGCCAACCGCCTGACCGAAGACGGCCGTTCGACGGTGTTGCTGCTGGAGGCGGGCGGCTGGGATTGGGATCCGCGGATCACGATTCCGCTCGGATGGGGCAAGCTGATCGGCGAGCGTTTGCACGACTGGATGTATTTCTCCGAGCCCGAACCCGGACTGCACGGGCGAACGGTGGAGTGCGCCCGCGGCAAGGTGATCGGCGGGTCGTCTTCCGTCAATGCCATGTACTATGTCAGAGGCCATCGTCGCGACTATGAGCGCTGGGCCGCATCCGGTCTGTCCGGCTGGTCTTACGAGGATGTGCTGCCTTACTTCAAAAAGCAGGAAAGCTGGGAGGGCGGTGTCGACGCCTATCGCGGTGGCGATGGCCCGGTCGCCACCACCAGCGCCCGCTATGACGATCCGCTGGTGCAGGCCTATGTGGATGCCGGCGTCGCTGCCGGGCTTGCGACAAATCCCGATTACAACGGCGTCGAGCAGGAAGGTCTGGGAACACTGCAATATACCATTCGCAACGGCAGGCGCTGCAGCGCGGCGGATGCCTATCTGCGGCCGGCCCTGAAGCGAAAAAACCTGACGCTGCTGACGCGGGCGCTGACCAGCGAAATCCTGTTCGACAGTGCTCGCGCCATAGGCGTGAGGTATAAACGCAAGGGCAGGGTGCACGCCGTCCATGCGGACAAGGAAGTGATCCTCGCCGGCGGTGCGATCAACTCCCCGCAGTTGCTGATGCTGTCTGGCATCGGCGATCCCGCGCAACTGGCCGAACACGGTATCGCGCTGAAATGTGCGTTGAAGGGCGTCGGAAGCAATCTCCAGGACCACATCTCGGCGGCGGTCGACTATCAGCGCAAATCGCCGGGGCCGCTGGTCGGCAAAATGAGGCTGGACCGTTTTATCCGCGAACTGTTCAAGGCCTATGTCCTCGGCACCGGCGTCGCCACCGAACTGCCCTCGGGCTTCACCGGCTTCGTCAGGAGCGATCCCGGCCAGAGCATTGCCGACATCCAGCTGATTTTTCGCGCGGCGCCGATGGACGCGCATCCCTACCTGCAGCCGTTCGTGAAGCCGTATGTCGATGGTTTCGCCTGCCGCGTCGTCCTGCTGCGTCCGGAAAGCCACGGTACCGTCTCGCTGGCCGCAGGCAATCCGGACACCGCGCCGCTGATCCGATGGAATTTCTTTTCGTCGAAGCAGGATCTGGTGACGCTTCGTGCCGGCATGCGCCTCGCTTTGCAGATCGGCAAGCAGGCGCCGTTGTCGGCCTATATCGGCCGGCAAACCAGGCCCGAGAAGGCAGATCCGTCCGATGCCGAACTCGATGCCTTCATCACATCGACGGCCATTACGACCCACCATCCGCTGGGCACCTGCAAGATGGGACCGGCCGACGACGCGCTGGCTGTGGTCGACGGAAATTTGAACGTCTATGGCGTTTCGCATTTGCGTGTCGTTGATGCCTCGGTGATGCCCGACATGGTCGGCGGCAACATCAACGCCGCTGTCGTCATGATCGCCGAGAAGGCAGCCGACATCATCCGCGGCCGGGACTTGCTGCGGGCTGCTCCACGCGTGACACGCACGGAATCGGTTAGGGTGCACGATGGACATCATTGACGAGCTGCAGGGATTTGGCGTCGGTCGATCCGTTCTGCGCAAGGAGGACGACCGGTTTTTGCGCGGCCGCGGCGAATACGTCGGCGATATCTCGCTCGACCGCATGCAGGAAGTCGCCTTCGTGCGGAGTCCGGTGGCCCATGCGCGGCTGACCGGGGTCACCATTCCCGAACAGTTTCGCGATTGCGTCTTCACCGCCGGCGACCTGGCCGACGTCAATCCGATCCTGTCGGCGCCCCCCGGCAAGAACTTCAAGCGATCCGTCCAGCCGATCCTGGCTACCGGCAAGCTGCGCTATGTCGGCGAACTGGTCGCCATGTGCTACGCGCCGACCCGCGCGGAAGCGGAAGATATCGCGCAGTCGGTTGTCGTCGAATACGACGAACTGCCGGCGATCGTCGACATGCTGGCGGCGTGCATCGATGGATCGCCGCTGGTGCACGACGAATGGGACAACAACGCGGTGGTCGAATTCCGCCGTGAGGCCGCGATCGAGGACGTCGCGGCAATAGCCGCCGTCAAGGTGAACCACCGCATCCGCACGTCGCGACATTGCATGTTTCCGATGGAGGGCCGCGGCGTCATCGGCTATCGCGATGCCCGTCTCAAATATCTGACCATCATCAGCTCGACGCAGTTTCCGCATTGCGTGCAGACCGGCCTGTCCGAGACCCTGGGCATTCCCGACGGCGACATCCGGGTGATCTCGCCAGATGTCGGCGGTGGGTTCGGCTACAAGGGCTTGCTGAGCTGCGAGGAGGTGGCGATCGCCTGGCTGGCCCGGCGCCTCGACCATCCGGTGCGCTGGCTGGAGGATTGCCGCGAGCATCTGAGCGCCAATGCGAACTGCCGGGAACATCACTACGACATCACCTGCTACGCCTCGGCGGAGGGCAGGATCCTGGCGCTGGACTGTGTGGCGCATGTGGATGCCGGCGCCTACTCGGCCTATCCGGTGTCTTCCTCGGTGGAAGCCGCGCAGATCGCCAACCTTCTGCCTGGTCCCTACATCATCCCGGCCTATCGCTGCCGCTCCACGGCAGTCGCCACCAACAAATGCCCGATCCTGCCGTATCGCGGTGTTGCGCGGCCCGGCGTCTGCCTCGCAATCGAAGCCTGTATGGATTCCATCGCCCATGAGATCGGCATGGAGCCCTACGCGCTGCGGCTTCTCAACATGGTGCATCCCGCGCAGATGAACGATACGGCGGCGACGGGAAAACAGTTCGACAGCGGCGATCATCCGGCCTGCCTGCGGCTGGCCGTGGAGAAGATCAATCTTGCTGCTGTGCGCCGGCGCCAGCAATGCGCCGAGGCCGATGGCCGACTGATCGGGATCGGCCTGTCATTCTTTGTCGAGCAGGGGGCCATGGGGACTTCGGTGATGGCCGCCTGGGGCCGGCCCATCGTGCCCGGCTATGAGCAGGCCAGCGTCAAGCTGACGGTGAACGGCGACCTCGAGGTCAAGGTCGGCACCCATTCCCACGGCCAGGGCCACGAGACCACGTTCGCGCAAATCGCCCATGAAATTCTCGGGATCGATTTCGACCGCATCAAGATCATGCAGGGCGATACGCTGAACACACCGTATTCGACGTCGATCTGGGGCTCGCGCGGCATCGTGATGGGCGGCGGCGCGGTGGCCGCGGCGTCGAAGATCATTGCGACGCGCGCGGCGGCGATCGGCGCGTGGTTGCTGCAGGACGATCCCGCCAACGTCATCGTTGCGAACGGGCTAGTGCACGGAAAGGGCGGCAGCGTCAGCCTGCGCGAGGTGGCGCGCTGTTGGTACCTTCAGCCGCAAAATCTGCCGTCGGGAGTCGATCGCGGCGGGCTCGAAGCGGTCGAAGGCTATCGTGCCGGCAGCGATCTCGGCACTTTCAGCTATGCGACCCATGCGGCCGTGGTGGCGGTCGATCCCGGCACCGGGCTGATCGAGATTCTCGATTACATTGTAGTCGAGGACGGCGGCACCATGATCAACCCGATGATTGTCGACGGGCAGATCTGCGGCGGCACCGCGCAGGGCATTGGCTCCTGCCTGTACGAAGCCACGCCGTTCGATGCGCAGGGCCAGCCGCTGGCCTCCACGCTGATTGACTACATGCTGCCGGGCGCCACCGAAGTGCCTGATGTTCGCATCTTTCACATGGAGACGCCGTCGCCGTACACCGAATTCGGCGTTAAAGGTATCGGCGAGGGCGGTGCGGTGGGGCCGCCGGGAGCCTTGCTGTGCGCGATCAACGATGCGCTGAAATCCAGAGGCGTTGCGGTTCATGACCTGCCGGTGACTCCCGGGCGCATTCTCGAAGCGCTGCAGCGCGGATCGCTGCCCGCGGCGGAGGCCGGCCGATGAAGCCGGTAGCGTTCGATATCGTGCGGCCGCACAGCGTTGCCGAGGTGGTGGCGCTGCTGTTGCAGTCCGGCGGCGACGCAACCGTTGTCGCCGGCGCGCAATCTCTCGGGCCGATGCTGAACCTGCGCCTTGTTCGGCCCCGCCTTCTCATCGACATCACCGGCATCGCCGAGATGACGCAAGTGGATGACAACGGCGATAGCCTGACCGTCGGCGCCTGCGTCACCACGGCGAGCGTCGAAGACGGCAAGTTGCCGCGCGACGGCTTGGCCATGCTTCCCGCCGTGGCCGCCAACATCGCTTATCGCGCGGTGCGCAACCGCGGCACCATTGGTGGCAGCATCTGTCATGCCGATCCCGCCGCCGACTGGTCGGCCGCCTTATGCGGGCTCGGTGCTTCCTGCATCATCGCGGGACCGGGTGGACGCCGAACCGTGACGATCGACGACTTCATCACCGGCGCATTTGAAAACGCCATGGGCGACGGTGAAATCCTTGTCGCAATTCGAATTCCTCGGCTCTCGGCTCACTCAAAATGGGGCTACCAGAAGCTGTGCCGAAAGACCGGCGAATTCGCCATGGCCGTCGGCGCCGTCAAGATCGACGCAGAGCGGGATATTTTTCGCATGACGTTCGGCGCCACCGAAGGCAGGCAGATCATCCTTCCGGATTTCCGGCCGTTGCGGCGCAGTGACGGGCTTGAACTGGACGAAACCGCCGTCGCCGCTGCGCTGGCCGCCCGCGGCATCACCAATCCTGTTGCGGTACGCCAGCAGACGACGGTGATGCAGCGCGCATTCAGACAGGCGCTCGCATGATCAGACAGCTTCAACTCACGGTCAACGGCAAGGCGGTGACCGAGGGCGTCGAACCGCGGACCCATCTGGCCGACGTGCTGCGTGAAAAGCTGCGGCTGACGGGCACGCACCTGCGCTGCGAGCAGGGCGTGTGCGGCGCCTGCACCGTGCTTATCGACGGCCAGCCGGCGCGATCCTGTGTCACCTATCCGACGCTGTGTGACGGCGCGTCGGTTGTCACGATCGAAGGTCTCGAGAACGATCCCGTCATCGTCAGATTGCGCCGGGCGTTTTCGCTGGAGCACGGCTTGCAGTGCGGGTTCTGCACCCCCGGAATGCTGGTGACTGCGCGGGATATCGTGATGCGGATTCCGGATGCCGACGAAGCGCGGGTCCGTCTCGAGTTGAGCGGAAATCTGTGCCGCTGCACGGGTTATGCCGGCATCGTTCGTGCCGTGCAGCGCGTGCTGGCCGAGAAGCTGCATATCGAGCACACCGCTGAAGTCGAACGCGATCTGCCATTGGGGCCGGTCGGCGCGCGCCTGTCGCAAGGCATGACGGCGACGGGACCGGCAGTCGCGACGACGCCATCCCCGCTTCCGCACGATGCGCCGAAGACGGCGGCGACATCCGGCGGTCTTGGCTCAAAGCAGCCGAACATCCGGATCAATCAGTCGATCAATGTCGATCGTCCGCGCGACGAGGTGTGGCGCTTTTTCGCCGATATCGAGGGCGTCGCCGCCTGCCTGCCCGGCGCCCGCCTCATTGGGCCACCCGTCGACAATCGTGTGCAAGGGCAGTTCACTGTCAAGCTCGGACCGATCACGGCGTCGTTCTCCGGTGCGGCGCGGATCGAACGTGACGATGACAATTTTCGTGGATTGATCCTGGGAAGCGGGCAGGATACGGGGGCCGGCTCGCGAGCGACGGGTGAGATCGAATATGCGCTGTCGGCGCTTGAAGCTGGCGCGGCCACCAGGGTCGATCTCGATATCCGGGCGCTGATCGCCGGTCCGCTGGCCCAGTTCGGCCGTGGCGGCATCATGGACGATCTGACGAAACGCATCGTCGATGTCTTTGCGGCCAACATGGAAGCCAGGCTAAGCGGCCGTGGCGACCACGTCGCGACCGATGCGCCGCTGCACGCGGGCTCCCTGCTGAAAGACTTTATGAAAGCGCGACTGGTGGCGCTGCTGCATCCGATCCTGCGGATGTTTCGCCGGCGCCGGTAGCCGCGGATTTCGCCCAAGGCGCGGTCAGCCCCAGAGATGCATGAACTCCGGCGCCACCACGTCCTTGTAGTCGACGTCCGCGGTGAGGTGGCCCATCTGGCGGGCAAATGCATTCATCCCGGTCACCGCAGCCGGCGTGATGGCCGTGTCGTAGAACGGCAAGTCGCGGCGCACCACGTCCACGATCATGGCCGCTTCGGCCGCCGGAAAGAATTTCTCCGCGATGGAAAACGCCAGCTCGGGGTTGGCCTTCAGAGCGGCTTGCGCTTGCGACACGGCGATGATCGAGGCCTTCACGACGTCGGGGGTGTCGCGGATAAATGCGTCCGTGGTGGCCACCGACGCAAACGTATAATCGAAACAGCCGGCCGGACCGTCGCCGCGACGCACGTCGAGCACGATCGTGCCGACGCCCCGTCGCACCGCAATCTCGGTGCCGATGCCGTTGGCCCAGAAGCCATCAATCTCGCCGGCCTCCAACGCCTGCGCCGCCGACAGCCCGAAATTGACATTGGCTGCGATCGTCGACGCGACGGGCTGGACCATCACGTTGTCTTTTTCCATATCGATGCCGGCATTGAACAGCAGGTGCTTGAATGTCATCCCCACCCAGGGCGCCGCACCGATGCGCTTGCCCTTGACGATGTTGATGTCGCCCTTTCGGGCGTTCAGGTCCGCACGCATCACCAGGAACCAGTACAGTCCCTGCGATTGCGCACACAGCAGCTTGCCGCCGTTCCAGTTCGGAAACGCCGACAGCATCGAATGGGCAGACCCCGCCACGAACTGAACCTCGCCGGCACGGAGGGCCTCATAGGCTCGCTCCACCGGCGCCATCAGGCGCATCGATGCATCGACGCCATGCTCGCGGAAATAGCCAAGCTCAACGGCGGCAATCGCCGGAAAATATGAGTTCGAAATGATATCCGGGATGGCGACGACGACTTCACTCAAGTGGGACAAGACGCATTCCTTTGTTGGGCGTTTCGGCCTTGGCGCGGCATCGCTAGGACGCGCAATTGCGCTCCTAAACCGATCACTGTGCTGTCAGCCGGGCAGTGGATGCAGCTCAGGAGAACGTTCCTGGCCCGCGAGAAAGTGGGAACGGGTAGCACTTATAGACGAATGGCTGCTTCTGGCGTAAGCGGGACGGCCCCGAGTTGGCAAGAGCTTTTTTCACGTTTTGCAGCATTGGTCGGTGCAGCCATGTGTCCGGCCTTTTAATGCGGTTCACTTGACCGCTGGCCATAATGCCCTCCGCGGATCAGGTCCCGACCAACAACTCGCATTCAAGAATGCTATGGCACAAGTGGGTTGTCCTGATCGCCGGATCGACCGGCTCTGCATTACGTGCTGTTCGCCCTCCCAACCTTCACATCACGCCGGTTGTTCGGCGCGATCTCGTTTACCGCGCAAGCGCGACGGGTTCCTTGTATCGCTCGCCTTTGACCATCATGGCCCAGACCATTCGTGCGATCTTGTTGGCGAGCGCGATAGCAGCAACCTTGGTCGGCCGCCGCGCCAGCAAGGCCGTGAGCCAGGGCCGATGTCTGGTGCCATGGATCTTGGCGTAACGGATCACAGCAAGCGCGCCGGCCACGAACAGGCCGCGCAGATAGCGGTCACCTTGTTTGCTTATATTGCCGAGCCTGTTCTTGCCTCCACTCGAGTGCTGTTTCGGCACGATGCCGATCCAGGCCGAGAAGTTGCGCCCCGATCGGAATGACTTTGGATCAGCTACGGCAGCGACCACAGCAGTGGCCAGCACCGGACCGACGCCGGGAGCTTCATCGAGCCTCATGCTCATCTCGTTGGATCGTTGCCAGGCCCTGATCTGCCGGTCGAACTCCAGGATATGCTCCTTGATCCTCCGCAATTGAGCCCCGAGTGCCGAGAGACACGCACGAGCTATCTCTGGAATTCGCTTGTCGTTTGGATCGGCGACGACATTGAGCAGCTCCTCGACACCGTGACGCCCGACCGGTGCAACGATCCCGAACTCGGCAAGATGGGCCCGGATTGCATTGATCACCGCGGTCTGCTGACGGATGAACAGATGACGCGTGCGGTGCAGCACCAAGCCGCTCTGCTGCTCGGGGCTCTTGGTCGGCACGAACCGCATGTTGGCCCTGGTGACTGCCTCGCAAATGGCCTCCGCGTCGGCCGCATCGTTCTTCTGCCGCTTGACGTAGGGCTTCACATAGGCCGGAGGCATCAACCGCACGGTGTGACCCAGTGCCTGCAGTTCGCGTGACCAGTGGTGCGCTGAGCCGCAGGATTCGATGCCGACCAGACATGGCGACAGCCTCTGGAAGAACATCAGGACATAGCGACGCTTCAATTGCCGGCGAACAATGACCTGGCCGCCAGCGTCAACGCCGTGAACCTGGAAAACCGACTTGGCGATGTCTAAACCGATTGTCATTATCGTCTGCATGGCTCGCTCCTCTGAATCGTGGGAGCCCTAACAGCGCCCACATCCATGGTACCGATGTGCCGGTGGAGGAGCCGTCCACAGCATCAACA
>JAQGKC010000105.1 GCA_028290305.1 Bradyrhizobium sp. | reverse complement strand
GAAGCGAAAAAGCCGGACACCCACACCTGGTGGAAGGAGATCGACACCTGGCGCGCGCGCAATTCGCTGGCCTACAAGAAGAACAGCGATCTGATCCTGCCGCAATTTGCGATCCAGCGCCTGTACGAGGCAACCAAGGGGATGGACACCTACATCACCACGGAAGTCGGCCAGCACCAGATGTGGGCGGCGCAGTTCTTCGGCATCGAGGAACAACCTCGCTGGATGCCCTCCGGCGGTCTCGGCACCATGGGCTACGGCCTGCCGGCGGCGGTCGGCGTCCAGGTCGCGCATCCGGGTAGCCTGGTGATCGACATCGCGGGCGACGCATCGGTGCAGATGACGATGCAGGAGATGTCGACGGCGGTTCAATATGAACTGCCGATCAAGATATTCATCCTGAACAACCAGTATATGGGCATGGTGCGGCAGTGGCAGCAGCTGCTGCATGGCAACCGGCTGTCGCACAGCTATTCGGAAGCGATGCCGGACTTTGTCAAGCTGGCGGACGCGTTCGGCTGCGTCGGCATCCGGGCGATCAAGCCCGGCGATCTCGACGGCGCGATCAAGGAGATGATCAACGTCAAGCGCCCGGTGCTGTTCGATTGCCGGGTGGCGGCGCTGGAGAATTGTTTTCCGATGATTCCGTCCGGCAAGGCGCACAACGAAATGCTGCTGCCGGCGGAAGCCAATGACGAAGCCACCGCCGTGGCCTTCGCCGGCGGCAAGGCGCTGGTGTGAGGAGTAGGGCCGTCATGGCCGGGCTTGTCCCGGCCATCCACGTCTCAGTGCGCAAGAACAAACAAGACGTGGATGCCCGGCACAAGGCCGGGCATGACGAACGAGAGAACGACGAGGCATTAAAATGAACCAGCCCGCATCCGCCTACTTCATGGAAGAGCGCCATGATCCGGTCGAAGCCCACACGCTCTCGGTGCTCGTGCAGAACGAGCCGGGCGTGCTCGCGCGCGTGATCGGGCTGTTCTCCGGCCGCGGCTACAATATCGAGAGTCTCACCGTGTCCGAGACCGAGAGCCAGAAACATCTCTCCCGCATCACCATCGTTACCACGGGCACGCCGATGGTGATCGAGCAGATCAAGCATCAACTCGACCGCATGATCCCGGTCTACCGCGTCGTCGACATGACGCAGTCCGGCCGCTCGATCGAGCGGGAACTGGCGATGGTCAAGGTACGCGGCGGTGGCGACAACCGCGTCGAGGCATTGCGGCTTGCGGATGCCTTCCGCGCACGCGTGATCGATGCCACCACCGAAAGCTTCGTGTTCGAGATCACCGGCAATTCCGCCAAGATCAACCAGTTCATCGACCTGATGCGCCCGCTCGGCCTTGTTGAAGTGTCGCGCACCGGTGTCGCCGCGATCGGGCGCGGGCCAGAGGGGATGTGAGCCATGCTGGCGCGCGACTGGTACTACAACGAACGGCGGCAGATCGGCCTCGATTCCGCGGTCGCCTCGATCTACGAACAGGATGACGACCGCGACATCCGCGCCCGTGCGGCGCTGACCATGCTCGGCGTGCAGTGCGGCTGGCGGGTGGCCGATATCGGCTGCGGCAATGGCGTGCTGGCCTGCGAGGCGGCGCTGATGGGCGCCGAGGTGGATGCCATCGATATTGCGCCGGCCATGCTGGCGCTGGCGGAAATCCAGGCGCGCGACCGCAAAGTCGCGATCCGGACCCAGTCAGCGGGATTGCTGAGCTTCGCCTATCAGCCCAATTCGTATGACCTCGTCGTTAGCGAGTTCGCGCTGCACCATTTGCCGGATTTCTGGAAAGCCGTTGCGCTGTCGCGGATCTTTGGTGCGTTGAAGCCCGGTGCATGCTTCTTCCTGCGCGATATCGTCTTCGCCAGCATGCCCGACGGACCCGAGCGTGACATCGCGGCGTGGGCTGACTTCAACATCAAGAACCACGGCTTTTCGCGCGACAGCGTCGTTACCCATATGCGCGACGAATATTCGACCTTCGGCTGGGTGATCGAGCGCATGCTGACCGACGTCGGCTTCACGCTGACATCCGTCGATTATCACGCCCCGCTGCACGGCACTTATTTGTTGCGGAAACCGAAACCCGGCGAACAGGGCTAGCGACGTCGATGAAGCCAGCCGACGTCTGCCTTGCCGTCACGGTGGCGGTGATCTGGGGGCTAGCCTTTGTCGCAAGCCGGATCGCGCTCGACGAATTTTCGCCGGAGCTGATGACCACGCTGCGTTTTGCCATTGCCGCACTGCCATGCCTGTTCGTGCCGCGGCCGAAAGTCTCCTGGCCAATTCTGATCTCGATCAGCTTTACGTTGTTTCTCGGCCAGTTCCTGGCGCAGGCTTACGGCATCGCGGACGGCGTTCCCGTCGGCCTGTCCAGCGTGATCGTGCAGAGTCAGGCGCTGTTCACGATCATGTTTGCAGCGATCGCGTTCCACGAACTGCCGACCCGGCCGCAAACCGTCGGCGTCGGTGTCGCGACCGTTGGGCTGCTGATGATTTGCGGCACCGTCGGTTATGATTTCAGCGTCGGCGCCTTCGCAGTGCTGATGATTTGCCCGGTCAGTTTCGCGATCGGCAATCTGCTGCTGCGACGCGCCAAGGATGTGCGAATGTTCGATCTGTTTGCGTGGCTGTGTCTGACTGCAGCGATTCCGCTGCTCGCCCTGACACTGCTCACCAATGGATCGCAGGCCACGTGGCATGCGCTGTTGCATATGTCGCTGACCGGCCTCGTCTGCGTGCTGGTCCTGGGCGGAATCTCGACCAGCATCGCCTACTGGTTGTGGGGACGGTTGCTGCGCGACTACACCGCGGCGCAGGTGGTGCCGTTCGCGCTGCTGGTGCCCTTCATCGGTTCGGCGGCGTCGAGCCTCGTGTTCGGCGAAACCTTCGGGCCGCTACGGCTGGCCGGGATGGTCACCGTGATGTGCGGCATCGCGGTGATGCTGCTGTCGAAGCGTTCGCAAGCCGTGCCGAAGATCGCGTGAGCCCAACCATGTCGCATTCGCTGCTGATCGCCTTTGTCATCTTCGCCGTCGTGATGTTCTTCACGCCGGGTCCGAACAACATCATGCTGCTGTCGTCGGGGCTGACCCACGGCTTCCGCCCAACGCTGCCGCATATCGCCGGCATCACGATCGGCTTTGCCTTCATGGTCGGGGCGGTCGGTCTCGGCCTCGGGACCATCTTCATTGCCTATCCGGTGCTGCAGACGATCCTGAAATATGCCGGTGTCGCCTATCTGATCTATCTCGCCGTAGCGATCGCGGTGTCCGAGCCGGTGAGCCCGGATCAGAACAATCGTCGCGGCCCAATGACGTTCTGGGGCGCGGCCTTCTTCCAGTGGGTCAATGCCAAGGGCTGGGTCATGGTGATCGGCACGATCACCGCCTATGCGGCGATCGCAGCCTATCCCTGGAATATTGCGATTCAGGTCGGACTGAGCCTGATCCTGGGAGCTTTGTCCTGCACGGCCTGGGCATTGTTCGGCAGTTCGCTGCGGCCGCTCCTGACCTCCCGGAGCACCGTCCGGGCGTTCAATATCATCATGGCGCTCTTGCTGTTGGCCTCGCTCTATCCGGTCTTCATGGACGCATGATGCCGCATTGCGCCATGCAGAAACGGGTTTCCCCTGGGGGTAAAAATGGACTAGACAACGGCGGAAATTGCCAGCGGATCCACACGCTGGACCGGCCTTCTGACGACAGGCCGAACATTCAGAAAACATGACGATCCGGGCACTACGCCCACCAGCCAAGAGGAACGACCATGCGTGTTTATTACGATCGCGACGCCGACCTGAACCTGATCAAGGGCAAGAAGGTCTGCATCGTTGGCTATGGCAGCCAGGGCCACGCCCATGCGCTGAACCTGAAGGATTCCGGCGTCAAGGAAGTCGCCATCGCGCTGCGCAAGGGCTCGGCCTCCGCAAAGAAGGCGGAAGCCGCCGGCTTCAAGGTGTTGGAAGTCGCCGAGGCCGCAAAGTGGGCCGACGTGATGATGATGCTGACGCCCGACGAATTGCAGGGCGACATCTACCGCGATCACCTGCACGCCAACATGAAGAACGGCGCGGCGCTGTTGTTTGCGCACGGCCTCAACGTGCACTTCAATCTGCTCGAGCCGCGCGCCGATCTCGACGTGCTGATGATCGCGCCGAAGGGGCCCGGCCACACCGTGCGCTCGGAATATCAGCGCGGCGGCGGCGTGCCCTGCCTGATCGCGATCCACAAGGACTCATCGGGCAATGCCCACGATTTGGGCTTGAGCTATGCCTCGGCGATCGGTGGTGGCCGCGCCGGCATCATCGAAACCTCGTTCAAGGAAGAATGCGAGACCGACCTGTTCGGCGAGCAGGTGGTGCTGTGCGGCGGGCTGGTCGAATTGATCAAGGGCGGCTTCGAGACGCTGGTGGAAGCCGGCTACGCGCCTGAAATGGCCTACTTCGAATGCCTGCACGAGGTGAAGCTGATCGTCGACCTGATCTATGAAGGCGGCATCGCCAACATGAACTATTCGATCTCCAATACGGCCGAATATGGCGAATACGTCACCGGCCCGCGCATCGTCACTGAAGAGACCAAGAAGGAGATGAAGCGCGTGCTCGACGACATCCAGTCCGGCAAGTTCGCGCGCGACTGGATGCTGGAGAACAAGGTCAACCAGACCTCGTTCAAGGCGACCCGCGCCAAGCTCGCCGCGCATCCGATCGAGGATGTCGGCGCCAAACTCCGCGACATGATGCCGTGGATCAAGAAGGGTGCCTTGGTCGACAAAACCAAGAACTGATCTTTCTTTCTTGAACCTCTCCCCGCAATGCGGGGAGAGGTCGCGAGCCTCAGCCTTCCGGAACACCGGCGAGCCGCATCCCCTTGCAGCTGCGTTCGCGCCCGGCGAGATAGGCCGGATTGTCGCTCAGGGCGTTGATGCGGTAGCGAAGCAGGGTGAAATCCGGTTGCAGGGCAAGCCCTGCCTGCGCCGCGGCCCGCGCCTCGTCCAACTGGCCAAGCAACGCCAGCGCTTCCGCGAGATGAAAATGCGCAAGCGGAAAATTGCGGTTGGCTTCGATGCTCCGGCGCAGCCAGTCGACCGCTTCGGTGTCGGCGCCAAGCTGCGCCTTGGCAATTCCGACGAACAGCATCCAACGGTAAGCATAGATGTCGCGCGGGGAGAGCCGGAGCGCCTCGAGGATATGCGCTTCGGTCTCCTCGGCGCGGCCGACAAAATATTTGGCCATGCCGATGCAGCCGTGGGCGTCTGCAAGATTGTGATCCAGCGCCAGCGCCCGCTCGCATTCGCCGATGCCCAGGGCTGCGCGGTTGGTAAACATCTGCACCGCGCCAAGCGACAGATGCGCACCGGCATGCCGCGGGGCCATCGACAACGCTTTGGTCAAGGTCGTCTCCGCCGCCGCAAGCTGGGCGGCCCGGTCGTCACTCGCAAACGAGCCGGCAATTGTTGCAACGACCGTCGCCCAACCGACCATCGCATCGACATTCCCGGCATCGAGCGCCAGTGCACGCTCGAAGAAATCCCGGGCCTGTGTCAGGTATTCCGGTGTCATTCCCTTGTTCCAGCAAGCCCTGCCCTGGAAATACAGGTCCATCGCATCACGATACATCGAGCGTCCCGCCCGCTGCGCCTCGGCCTCAATGAGTTGGGCATCGAGCGCGTTGGCGAGCCGCGATACCATTTCGTCCTGCATGTCGAAAAGGCCGGCGACGGGCTTGTCGAACCGCTCGGCCCAAAGATGATTGCTGGTTTCGGCTTCGATCAATTGCACATTGATCCGAAGCCGGTTGCCGCTGCGCTGCACCGAGCCTTCAAGCACATAGCGAACATTCAACTCCCGGCCGATCTGCCGTACGTCGGGCGACTTGCCCTTGAACGCAAACGCGGTGTTGCGGGCGATCACGAACGAGCCGCGAATGCGCGACAGGTCTGTGGTGAGGCTTTCGATCACGCCATCGACGAAATACTCCTGCTCGGGATCGTCGCCGATATTGACGAACGGCAGAACCACGATCGAGAGACGGGGTGTTGAAAGTGGCACAGGCGCCGCGTTGCCGCCCGGCGTTGCCGCGCGTGATCCGTCCGGAACGACAGCATAGGCGCGGACCGGACGCGCGATGTTCTTGAGGCTTTGCTCGCCAAGGTCGGAAAATTCAATTCCGATCTTGCCGTAAACCTGATCGTAAGCCGAAGCCGAAAGACAGATGCCGCCGGGTTCCGCGATGCCTTCGAGTCGCGCCGCAATATTGACGCCGTCTCCGAAAATGTCATCCGCCTGGACGATGACGTCGCCGATATTGATACCGACGCGGAAAAGAATTTGCTCGTCAGGCACTTCGCCGATCGTGATGTTGTAGACGCTGCCCTGGAACTGCATGGCGGCGCGCACCGCATCGACGGCGCTGGCAAATTCAGCCAGAAATCCATCGCCGGTGGTCTTGATGACGTGGCCGCCATGTTCGGTGATCGCCGGCGTGATGGTGTTGGTCAGCAGCGCGGTCACGCGTGCATGCGTTGCTTCTTCGCTCGCGTGCATCAGGCGGGAATATCCGGCGATATCCGCCACCAGTATCGCAGCCAGCCGCCTTTCAACGCGGTCGCCGGCGACGAAGTTTTTGGTATCAGAAAAAATCATCCGTCTATCTCCAACTCGTATCCATTAATTTTGTCGGAGCCAAAATGCGAAGGTTCAAATCTAAAAGAATCAATGTCGAGCAATGGAACTGTGTCGAGCAATGGAACTGTCAGCCGTCGAACGGCTGGAGTCGCAAGTCGGCGCACGCCGAACTAAGTTCGCCGCGTCGCCGCCCCCGTCGTTAAATCATTCCCTATTCGGCGATGACTTCGCCTGAGCCGCCGAATTCGGCCGGAAAGTCTTTCAGCTTCGGCAGGCCATCTCGCATCGGCAGTACTGTCGCGGCGTAATTGACATGAACCCCTGGCGTAAACGTGAGTGTCGGAATCGTGGCCGCGAATACGTCGACGAGGCTGAGCGGCGGGTGATTGGCCATCAGGTGCCCGCCACATTTCGCGCAATATTTGCGCTCGCTCATCGCCGTTTTGGCAAACGTCGCGACGTGCTCTGCTCCCGCCGTTATCCGCACCGCCTCAGGCTTCCAGAGGCTAAATGCGTTGACGGGTCCGCCCGACCACGAACGGCACGAGCCGCAATGGCAGTAGCCCATCGCTTCCGGGGATCCAGTCACCGTCACTTCAACTGTACCGCAAAAACAATATCCAATGTGATCCATTTCATATCTTCCTTGCTGAAATCAGGTCTTGATCAGGCCGACTTACGCCACGGCAGCAACATTGATACGCGCTTCTTGTACTGGCGATATTCATCGCCAAACATCTCGACCAGATCGTGTTCTTCAAGAAAAATTCCAACAAAAATGTAGAGGGTGGTCACTGCCGCGAACAGCAGATGCCCGGCCGTCATCGTGGGGGCCGCCCAGAACGCGATGATGAAGCCAAGATAGATCGGGTGCCGCACGAAATTGTAATACAGAGGCGTCCGGAAGCGCGACGCCGGCATCTCGCGGCCGGTGAGGTTGTTGGCGACCTGATGCAATCCGAACAGCTCGAAATGATTGATCATGAAGGTGCTGGTGAGCACGATCACCCAGCCTATCAACGACAGGGTTGCGACCGCCGCTGCGACATCTGGCTCGTTGATCTGCCAAACTATCGCCGGTATCGGACGCCACTGCCAGAACAGCAGCAGGAGAGAGAGGCTCGCGAACAGCACGTAGGTGCTGCGTTCGACCGGCTTCGGTACGTATTGAGTCCACCATTGCTTGAACTGCTTGCGCGCCATCAGGCTGTGCTGCACTGCGAACACCGACATCAGGAGCAGGTTTACGGCCAAGGCTTCCGTTGTGGACGGTTCCGGCCCGCTATCGATGGTCTTTGGCACGACAAGGCCGCCAACGAAGCCGATGGCGTAAACAAATGTGATGAAAAACGCGAAATAGGCGACAAGTCCGTAGAGAAACGCGGTAAATCTTAGCACGCGATTTCCAGAGACGTCTGGGTTAACGGATTGGATCTGGGTCATAATCGGCTCCGATAAAGGCAATGAATGATTGGGATCACGACATCTGTGATCCGTGATTGAGATCGCGATTGTGGTCTGTGCAGGATGCCGAAAGCGCGCGCGGAAAGCTTTGTCCCGTGCTTGATTTATCCGTGAGGCGGGCTTGATTATTTCTTGAGGACGGACGCGGTCCGGGATGCAGCGTGCAGTTTGTCTTTGACGATCATACGCTTGACACCGAACGCCGCGAACTGCTCCGCGGCGGCGATCACGTTGCCTTGCAGCCGCAGGTGTTCGATCTGCTGGTCTATCTGATGCAGAACCGCGACCGCGTCGTCAGCAAGGAAGACCTCATCGCCTTGATCTGGGGTGGGCGGATTGTTTCTGATTCGACCCTGACCAGCCGCATCAACGCCGCGCGAACGGCGGTCGGCGATAGCGGCAAGGACCAGAAATTGATCCGAACCATTCCCCGCAAGGGACTTCGTTTTGTCGGTAAGGTGAAGGAGCAGCCGAGCGGCATTCAGTCGAGCGCCGCGCTGGCGGAAATCGATCAGCGGCCGGCGTTGCCGATGCCCGATCGGCCGGCGATCGCCGTACTTGCTTTCGACAATATGAGCGGCGATGGCGAGCAGGAATATTTCTCCGACGGGATCAGCGAAGACATCATCACCGCCTTGTCCAAGGTGCGATGGTTTTTCGTGATCGCGCGCAACTCTTCTTTCATCTACAAGGGCAAGCCCGTCCATCTCAAGCAGGTCGCCGCAGAGCTCGGCGTGCGTTACGTGGTCGAAGGCAGCGTACGAAGGGCAGGCGGCCGCGTCCGCATCACAGCGCAACTCAACGACGTCACGACCGGCAGTCACATTTGGGGGGAGCACTATGACCGCGACCTGCCTGACGTGTTCGCCGTGCAGGATGAAATCACCGATGCGATCGTCGCGGCGATCGAGCCGCAGATTTATGCAGCCGAGAATTTTCGTGCCAGACGCAAGCCGCCGAACAGCCTGGACGCCTGGGATCTGGTGATGCGGGCGCTGTCGCATTACTGGCGCGTAACGCGGCAGGATCACGAAGTCGCGCAGCAGCTTTTGGAAAAAGCGATTGCGATCGATCCGAACTATGGCCAGGCGCTCTCGGTACTCGCCACCAGTCACATGTTCGGCGTTCACTTGGGCTGGGCGGACATCGTGAAGGCAGCGCCGCTTGCCGAGCGCGCGGCGCTCGCGGCAATCCAGGCCGACAGCGAAGACCCCTGGGCGCACACCGCGCTTGGCAGCGTCTGTTTTTCAACGCGGCGCCTCGACGACTCGCTGGCCGAGTTCGAACTCGCGTTGCAGCTCAACCCGAACTTCTCGCTGGCGCAGGGCTACTACGCGCTGGCGCTGTCCTATAGTGGGCGCTGGCAGGATTCATATGAAGCAGCACAGCGCGCCATCCGGTTGACTCCGCGCGACCCTTCGCTGGCGATCTATTACGGTATCGCCGCCTACGCGCAGTTCGTCGGAAGAAATTATCCCGAGGCGATTGCGCTTTCGCGCGAGGCGATCCGCCAGCGTGGCGATCTCACCGGCGCCTACCGGGTGCTGACGGTGGCCGCCGGCATGGCCGGTCAAACCGAGGTTTCGGCGGCGGCACTCCAGGAGTTACGCCGGACGCAACCCAATATATCGCTCACCTGGATCGCAAACCAGTTGCCGTGGAAGCTCGATTCCGACCGCGAGCACTATCTGGAAGGCTTCCGTCGCGCAGGCCTGGAGTGATCTTAAACCGCAGGGCGAGGGAGCATGCTGCTGCCGCGCCAGCGAAAACCTACTTCACGATTTTGTTGTGAAGCTTCCAGAAGCGCAGGGTTCGGCGGGCGGTGTCCACGGACAGCCTGCCGTAATCCCTCAAGGCCACCTGGAGCGTTTGTTCGGTGATGGGCTGCGGAAGCGGCCGGTTGCGCAGGATCAGTTCGACGACAGGCCACGCCAATCCGGCAGATTTACAGGGAATAAGGACGAGATCGGACCGGAGCCCCTCCAATAGCCGCGCCATCATATCCGTCGGCACGTTGTTGAGGGCGGCCAGTGACGCGGCCACTTCGTCGAACTTTCTTGCTTCGGCAAATTTGACGATGGCCGCGTCATCCAGTTCGTTCAGATCCTTCAACAGCTTCACCAACTGCTCGGCGACGCCGAAATTCCGCGCCGGTGGTTTTTCTTCCCCCGCGGCTTCGGCGATCGTCCTCAGGACCCGCCTGATCTCTTCCTGGAGTTTGGGAGGTGCGACGGCTAGCAGTCGGGCGCGCACGGCATCCGTCGCACGCCGTAACAGATCGCGGAGATATTTGACCGGAAGGTCGATCCGAAGTCCGAGAATCTCGGTGAGTTCATCGTCGGCGTCGGCTCGCGCGACGATGCTGGAATAGCCGGCATCGGAAAACCGCGCGCTCGCATTGTTTGCGAGCCTTCGGATAACCTTGCGTTGGCCGCGATCGATGATGATCTCGGTGACAACTTCCGGCAGGTTCATCCGGTCCGAAATCGCGAGCAGATGATCCTGCCCCTTTGTGCTTGCGATCTCAACCAGTGTACTCGTTCTCAGGCGGCTGGAGTTGGCCAGCACACTGCCGGCCACCGCGATTTCGTCATCGTGTGCGAGGTGCTCAATGACTTCGAACGGTGCGTAGTCGATCGGGGCCAGGCGCTTGCTGAGTTCGGCCCTGGCACGGCTTTCCACGCGGGCGACGAGAAGGCACAGCACGTCGTCAAAGACCTTGACCTGATCGTCGCTGAGGCGCTCCCCGTCGTACAGGAAAAGATCCGTTACCTGCCGAAGGGTCTCGACACGCTTCTCCGGCGAGCCGCCTCTGACGGCGTCTTCCAGTTCGTCGATGATGGATTGATCTGACTGTTGCAAGCTATGCGCCTGTTTCTCTTTCGACTTACCCCAAGGCGCGAAGCCCGGTTTAAGGAAGTCGAAAGAGTTGCGGGAATTCAGGCAGGACCGTATCCTCCGCAGTCCTACGCTCGCGTTAAATTGGACCTCCGTAGAAATACAGAGTGCGTGTGCCGCGAATAGAGGCATTCATCCCGGGAGCATGCGGCGATTGAGCCGCGCAATGCGGGGCGAGGGAGCTCGCTCAGCGAGCTTGCTTTAACCTCCGGCTTACTTAACTCTCCAACCGGAAGAGCGGGCAAGACTATCTGCAAGCTTCGGGGGAGTTGAACATGCGATCTGTTGTCATTACCGGGGCGTCGACCGGCATCGGCTGGGCCACGGCGAAGCTGCTGCTGGAGCGCGGATTTCGCGTGTTCGGCAGCGTGCGCAAACAGGCCGACGCCGACCGTCTAAAAGGCGAATTCGGCGCGAATTTCACCCCGCTGCTGTTCGATGTCACCGACGAGGCTGCGGTGCTGGCGGCCGCCCGCGACGTGCGCGCGGCGCTGGGTGGCGAGACGCTTGCCGGGCTCGTCAACAATGCCGGCATTGCGGTCGCGGGGCCGGTGCTTGAGCTTTCGGCCGACCAATTCCGCCGCCAGATGGATGTGAACGTGATCGGGCCGATCATCGCCACCCAGGCCTTCGGTCCGCTGCTCGGGTCCGATCCGTCGCTGAAAGGTCCGCGCGGAAAGATCGTGATGATCAGCTCGGTGGCCGGCAAAAACGGCAACCCGCTGATGGCGGCCTATGCGGCGTCGAAATTTGCGATCGAAGGCCTGTCCGAAAGCCTGCGCCGCGAAATGATGCTGTTCGGGATCGATGTCATCATCATCGCGCCGGGCGCGGTGAAGACGCCAATCTGGGGCAAGGCCGAGGAAATCGACGTTTCCAGTTACAAGAATTCGCCATTCTTCCCGGCGCTGGAACGGATCCGTAAATTGATGCTGCAACTTGGCGAAAATGGCTTGCCGCCGGAGAAGATCGCCGAGCGGATTGCCGACGTGCTGACGTCGACTAACCCGCGGGTGCGCTACCAGATTGCGCCGGACCAGATGCGGCACCTGATGACGGCCATCTTGCCGAAGCGGATGGTCGACAGGATCATCGCCAAGCGTCTCGGGCTGATGCCGCCGGCATAGACAGGAATGCGGCGCTGCTATCCCGCACGCACCGCACGCGCCGACCGTGCCGACGTCATGGCAATCAGTCGCAGCGCCATCGCCGCCAGCAGCGGGATCAGGAACAGGCTGTAGAGCGGCATGCCGGGGATCCGCTTGCCGAAACTGACCATGAATTGAAACCACAGATAATAGCCGCCCGATACATGCAGGATACGCCACGCCCGCGGGCCGATCGTCGCCGCGGTCCAGTCGAATGTCGTCGCGGCCATCGCGATGATGAAGGCGTAGCCGATGCCGCCGAAGATGTAGGAGGCCATTGACGTGGCGGCCATGTAGTCGGCGGGCGCCATTGCCGCGAAGCAGATGACGGCAATGGCGTGGATTCCGTGCGACGCGGCGAAGGTCACGCCGAGATAACGGCGGTTGCGGCGCTGCCATCGCGTCCATGGGTTCGGCCACAGCCGCGCCAATGCCGCGGCGCTGAAGGCCAGACAGAAGAACAACAGCGACGTCCGCGCGGTGAAGCGGATCACCATGCGCACGCCGTCGACCTCGAACTGCCGCATGCCCGCGATCCAGACCGACAAAACGATCAGGGTCAGGGTCAGCACGGCGAACAACCACCAACCTTCGAACCAGTTTTGACGACGCGACGGCATGGTCTTCTCCCCCTGGGTGAACGATGTAATCAACAGTTACATTTCATCTGATCCCCTGCGTCAATTGTGTATGCAGTGCTTACATTCACGATTGGGTGATGCTAGAATGACGGATGCGCATTTCGTCGAAGACTGTATCCGCCACGCCCAAACGCCGGCCGGCGCGCCGCCCGTCGCCTGCGCCAAAGCCCTATCATCATGGCGATCTCAAACGCGTCCTGATCGACGCGGCGTTTCAGTTGGTCGAGGAGGCCGGGGCCGAGGGGTTAAGCGTGCGCGAGGCCGCACGTCGCGCCGGGGTATCGCCGGGCGCGCCATTTCGGCATTTTCCGAGCCGCGATGCCTTGATGATGGCGGTGGCCGAGGAAGCGCAGCGGAGGTTTCGCGTCGAAATTGAAGCAGCTCTCGCCAAGGCTCCGGCTTCCGATCCGCTGGCGCGCTTTCGATGCCTCGGGCTGGCCTATCTGCGCTGGGCGATGCGCAACGCGGCTCATTTCGAGATCATCTCGAGCGGCAGGTTTTTTGGTCACGACCAGGCCGCCGAGCTGTCACGCGACAATGCCGAGTTGATCGGCTTGACCGAGCGCACGCTGGCAGATGCCTTCGCGCAGAGACAATTGCGCGTCTCCGACCTGAAGCGGGTGCAGATTGCCGGCCGCGCCCTGGTTTACGGCTTTGCCCGTATGAAGATCGACGGTCATTTTCCACGCTGGGGCGTCGTGGATGCCGAGGCAGAGCGCACAGCCGAGGCCGTCCTCGATCTGTTCATCGACGGGATTGCTGCGCCGCCGCCTTCCGAGTCTGTTGCGCTGGGATGACAGTTACATTACATTTTTGTGACATGCCGCAGGCTCCGGCTGCGTCATCCGTCTCCTGGTCGTCGCCAGCCAAGGCCTAAAAGCAGCGCCGGGTGTAGTTGCGTCCCGCCCCATGGCGCTTGCGCCAAATCCAGGTCCATCTGCAGCCGTCGCCGCCGGTGGCATTGCCTCGATCGGCATCTGGCGGCTGCTTGCCGTCGCCGCGCCGCATCTGGCGGCGCTGGCCGTCATGTTTCAGACCGAAACCGATTTCGGTTCGCGCATATGCTTTCTGCTGTCGTGGGGGATTCTGAACTTCTTCTGGATCGCGCTGTTGCGGCGTCCGGCGCTGTCGGGCGCGCTGTCGCTTACCCTGGTCGTGGTGCTGATCCTGTTGTCGCGGCTCAAGCACGAAGTCGTGCAGATGACCGCGAACTTCGTCGACCTGATGGTGATCGACCGCGATACCGCGGCATTTCTTTTTACGATCTTCCCTCATCTGCGCTGGTCCGTCGTCGGCGCAGCATTCGTCACAGTCCCCCTGATGTACGCGCTGTGGTGGCTCGATCCGTTCCGCATCCGCCGTCTGCCGGCAGCGGCCTGCGCGCTGGCGTGTGTTTCAGCACTGGCCGGATATTCCTTCGCATGGCCGGATGAAGCCTGGCGGGGCTATTATGACGACGGCTATCTGTCGAAATTTTCCCGCTCCGGCGTCACCGCCGTGTCGGATTTCATCCAATACGGATTCATGGAATCCGACGCCGTGTCCACAGAGCGTCTCAACGTGCCGCTGGTGGATTCCTGTCATCCGGCCGGGCGGCGACCGAACATCATCATGATCCACGACGAATCCAGCTTCGATATTCGTCAGGCCGCCGGCGTCAAGTTGCCCCCGGGCTATGGCAGCCATTTCAACTCCTACGACGGCAAGGAACGCAGGTTCCTGGCCGAGAGCAATGGCGGCCCGAGCTGGTTCACCGAATACAATGTGCTGGCCGGGTTGTCGTCGCGCTCGTTCGGCCGGTTTTCCTATTTCGTGACCCGCATCGCGTCGGGGCGCGTCGAGCGTGGACTGCCGCTGGCGCTGCGTCGCTGCGGTTACGACACGATTTCGCTCTACCCGGCGTTTGGCGCGTTCATGAGCGCGCGCAGTTTCCAGATCACCACCGGCATCGAGCATTTCTACGATGCGCGCGATCTCGGCGCCAAGGACGTCGAGCCCGACAGTTTCTTTTACGATAAAGCCTTGAAGCTGATGGCGCAGGAAACGCCGGCGAACCCGCAATTCATGTTCGTCTATCTCGCCGCCAATCATTTTCCCTGGGAGACGAGGTTCCGTCCGGACCTGATGCCGTCCTGGCGCAACCCCGGAAACGAGCCCGCGGTCGATGAATATCTGCGCCGTCAGGCGATGAGCGCGGGCGACTACTCTGCGTTCATCGCGGGGTTGAAAAAGAGATTTCCGGCGCAGCCATTTCTGATCGTGCGTTATGGCGACCATCAGCCGGAGTTTTCGCCGCATCTGCTCGATCCCGATCTCGATGAAGCCGGTATCGGCAAGAAGCTGATGAATTACGACCCGCGCTACTACGCGACCTATTACGCGATCGACGCGGTCAATTTTGAACCGGTGAAGAGTCCGACCGAAATGGACACCATCGACGGCGCCTATCTGCCGCTGGTGATCCAGGAAGCCGCCGGCATCCCGCTCGATCCATCATTCGCAGAGCAGAAGAAGATCATGCTGCGCTGCCAGGGCGTGTTCTATGCGTGCAAGGACGGCGCAGAAGCCCGGCGCTTCAACCGGCTGCTGATCGATGCGGGCATGGTGAAGGGACTGTAGGTCAAGTTCTCTTATCGCCTCTCGATCTTTTCCCACAGCCAGCGCGCTACCGCGTCGGGCGACGACGCGCCGTCGCCGCCGGCGGCGCGTAAGTTGGCCGCGCGCATCGTGGCGATGTCGATGCTGCCGAGCAGCGGCTGCAGCGCCGACCGCAACGCCTGATCGTCGGCGCGTTTCGGAGCTAACAAGACAATCGCATCGTAAGGCGGAATCGCGTGCTTGATATCGTCCAGCACTACCAGATCGTATTTGGCGATCAGCCCGTCGCTGGTATAGCCCGCGATCACATCGACCTCGCCGGAGGCGACGGCGGCATACATGAAGTCGGGCTGCATCTGCCGCTGCGCGCGAAACGAAAGCCCATAGACCCTTTGCAGCCCGGCCCATTCCGGCCGTGAAAAGAATTCATAATCCGCCGCGATCGACATCGTCGATGCGTAAGACGCGAGATCGGCGATGGAGTGAATACCGAGCGCATCGGCGCGTTTTCGCGGCATCACCAGCGCGTAGGCGTTGGCAAAGCCGAGTTCGCCGAGCAGCGTGACCTTCTGTTGCGCCAGTATCGTTTTCAATTCGACGAGCAGCTCCTCACGTGGCTTGATATCGGTGTGGTGAAACTGATTGGCCCACAGCGTGCCGGAATAATCGACATAGACGTCGATATCGCCCGAAACCAGCGCATCGAAGATCACGTTGGAGCCGAGGCCCTCGCGCGTCGTAGCCGTCAGCCCCGCTTCCCGCAGCCGCTGCGCGATCAGCGCCGACAACACATATTGTTCGGCGAAGGTCTTGGCGCCGACAATGTAGGTTGATCGTGAGCGCGCCATCGACGGCACCAATGTTGCCACGACCAGCGCCGCAATGCCGATACCGCCGAGCGCCACACGCACACGGCTGCGCTGGCGAATACCTGTCTCGATCAGCGCCAGCAATTGGTCGACTGCGAGAGCGAGCACCGCGGCGGCAAGGCAACCGAACAGCACGAACACCCAGTTCTGGGTCTGCAATCCCGCAAAGATGTAATTGCCGAGGCTGGTCTGGCCGATCGGGGTCGACAGCGTCGCGGTGCCGATCACCCAGACCGCCGCGGTGCGAATGCCCGCCATCATGACCGGCAGCGCCAGCGGCAACTCCACTTTGAATAACGACTGGTGCGGCGTCATGCCGACGCCTTGCGCGGCTTCGAGAATCGCAGGATCGACGCCCCGCAGGCCGGTGATGGTGTTGCGCAGCACCGGCAGCATGGAATAGAGCGCGAGGGCCAGCACCGCCGGCAAAAACCCGAATGCGGAAAATTCAAATCCGAACCAGGATAGCGACAGTGCCGCCAGCGCCAGCAGCAGCGGATAGAACAGCGCCAGCAGCGCCAGCCCCGGCACGGTCTGCACAATGCTGGCGAACCCGAGCAGTGCGCCACGCGTAATGGGCCGGTTACGCGCCGCAACCGCCAGCGGCAGGCTGACCAGCAGCCCCAATGCCAACGCCGTGACGCTGACACGCACATGATTGCCGAGATAGTCCGGCAGATGCGTCAGCGCCTCGTTCCAGCGCGGATCGGAGAACAGGCTCATGCCGCGCCATCCCGGGGCAGCAGCACCTTGAGCCGCTCGGCCTGCCGCCGCGGCGTGTGCAGGAGTTCGCCGACATAAGGGTCGTCGCTGTTTGAAAGTTCAGTCGGAGTGCCCTGCGCCAGCAGCCGCCCGGCGCGCATGACCGCGACACGGTCGGCGAGCAGGATGGCCTCGGTCATGTCATGGGTGATCATGACCGTGGTCAGTCCGAGCTTGTGGTGCAGCGCGCGGTAGTCGTCGCCGAGCGCGTCGCGGGTGAGGGGATCGAGCGCGCCGAACGGCTCGTCCATCAGCACGATGCGCGGCCTCGCTGCCAGCGCCCGGGCGACGCCGACGCGCTGGCGCTGGCCGCCGGACAGCTCATGCGGCAAGCGGTCGCGATGCTGTGCGCGGTCGAGCCTCACCAGGTCCAGCAGTTCGTCCACCCGTGCGGAAATCTCCGCCGCAGGGGTGCCGAGCAGCTTTGGCGTGATCCCGATATTGTCGGCGACGCTCATATGCGGGAACAGTCCGCCGCTCTGGAACACGTAACCGATGCGGCGGCGCAACGAAACAGGATCGACCGCACGCACGTCCTCGCCTTCGATGCGGATGCTGCCGCTATCAGCATCGATCAGCCGGTTGGCAAGCCGCAGCAGCGTGGTCTTGCCGGAGCCGGAGCCGCCGACGATGGCGAGGAACTCGCCCTCGGCGACATCGAGCGAGACGTCGTTCACCGCCAAAACGGGTTTCGCGCCGGGGCCGCCGTCGAAGCTTTTGCCGACATGCGCAAATGCGATCAGTGGCGGGGCGGCGGTCATCCCAGGGGATTATCACAGGGTGACGAAGCCACCAAGCCGCCGCGGGCCTTGCCTATTGCCGCCATCGGTTGAATTGTCGCGGCGAGGGCGGTAATCCACATGCCACGACATACATCCGGGGGAAGCGCGTGCTGGCAGGTGAGACCGCGGGATCGATGGCGGTCGCGCTTGACGACGCGACGGTGGCGTTCCGTCTGGCCGATGCGCGTGTCTATACCGCGGTCGAGCGGGCCCGGCTTTCAGTGGCGCATGGCGAGTTCGTCGCCATCGTCGGACCCACCGGATGCGGAAAATCGACGCTGCTCAATGTCGCGGCCGGCCTCCTTCGGCCGATATCGGGAACGGTAAGGATCTTCGATTCTCCGCTGACGGGATTGAACCGCGAGGCCGGATATCTGTTTCAGGCTGATGCGCTGTTTCCGTGGAAGACCGCGATCGACAATGTCGCCATCGGCCTCGAAATATCAGGCGTGGCGCGCGCCGAGGCGCTGGAACGCGCCCAGAAATGGCTGACCTCAGTCGGCCTTGGAGCATTCGCGGGACGTTATCCGCACATGATGTCGGGCGGACAGCGCAAGCGCGTTGGTCTCGCGCAGGTGCTGATCCGCGATCCGAAGATACTTTTGATGGATGAGCCGTTCGGGCCGCTCGATGCCCAGACGCGCCAGATCATGGGCAATTTGCTGCTGGAGCTGTGGAACGCCGACCGCAAGGCGGTGCTGTTCGTCACCCACGATCTCGAGGAGGCGATCGCGCTCGCCGACCGCGTGGTGATCATGTCGGCGGGACCAAGCGCGCGCATCATCGGCGACTGGAAGGTGCGGCTTCCGCGTCCGCGCGACATCCCGGAAGTTCGGCTGGAAAAGGAATTTCACTCACTTCACCGTGAGATATGGAGTGTTCTCAAGGAAGAGGTGTTGAAAGGCTACGCACAATCGGGAGCCGGGTGACTGGCTTGAAGGTGCCTCGGTTTGAGGGCGACTTAGCTTAAGGGCGGCTTAGCTTAAGGGCGGCTTAGCTTAAGGGCGACTTGCCTTGATCTCGATGCGGCGCAGGTTACACTTCGGTTGAACAAGAAAATTAAAGGGAGATGTCATGCTTTTACGTGGTTCAATTCTCGCTGCCGCCGTCACGCTGGCCGCGTTTTGCGGTTTTCACGATGCCAAAGCGCAAGGCGCGTTCACACTGACTTCGCCTGATTTCGAGGACGGCGCCCGGCTGGCGACGAAAAACGCCGGCAACAACAAAACCAATCCAAATTGCGTCGGCGAGAACGTGTCGCCGGCATTCTCCTGGGCGAACCCGCCTGATGGCACCAAGAGCTTCGCGCTTCTGATGTTCGATCCGGAAGGCCGTCCGCCCGGGGGCGTCAGCCACTGGGTGGCCTATGGCATTCCGGCTTCGGTGACCGGTTTTGCCGAGGGTGAAGTCTCCAAGCCGAGCGAAAAATATGTCGGCGGCCAAAGCACGATGAAGCTGTCGAGTTACTTTGGGCCCTGTACGCCGGCCGGCGCGCCGCATCACTACACCTTCACGCTGATCGCAACCGACCTTGAGCCATCGGCGCTTCAGGCCGGGATGACACGCGACGAATTGATCAAGGCGCTGGACGGTCACGCCAAAGGGGCAGCCGGCTTGATCGGCACGTTCTCCAAACCGTGAGGCCGCCAAACGTTGAGGACAACGCGAAATCTCCACACGTCGTCCCGGTGAAGGCCTGGACCCCAGCGTGAGCGCAATTGCGCTCATCGCGGCGGTGTGGTTTCGTTTTCGGCACTGGGGCAGATACCTTCTGCAACATCAACGCCAGGGGTTATGGGCCCCGGCGTTCGCCGGGACGACCAGGAGATGGAGATAAATCGTCGCCATGTCGCGTTTGATGCTTCTCGTCTGTCAGCTTTTGGTCGCCGCCGTCGTCCTTGGGCTATGGCAACTGTTCGCTACCGTGCCGGTGTTCGGCCGGATGTTGCTGCCGCCGTTCTTCTTTTCCAATCCGGTTGATGTTGGCAGCCAGATCGTCGCCTGGTTCGCAAGCGGCGTGATCTGGAAGCATTTGCTGATCACGCTATGGGAGTCGATTCTCGCTTTCGCGATCGGCTCGCTTGGCGGAGTCGTGGTCGGCTTCTGGTTCGCACGCCAGCCCCGGGTCGCAGCGGTGTTCGATCCCTACGTGAAGATGGCCAACGCGCTGCCGCGCGTCGTGCTCGCTCCCATTTTTACGCTGTGGCTCGGCCTCGGCATCTGGTCGAAGGTCGCGCTCGGCGTCACGCTGGTGTTCTTCATCGTGTTCTTCAACGTCTATCAGGGCGTCAAGGAGGTCAGCACCACCGTGCTTGATAATGGCCGCATGCTCGGCATGAGCGAACGGCAGCTGACGCGGCATGTCTATTGGCCGTCGGCGCTGTCATGGATGTTCTCCTCGCTGCATGCGTCGGTCGGCTTCGCCGTGGTCGGCGCGGTGGTCGGCGAATATCTCGGCTCGGCGGCGGGGCTCGGCTATCTCATTCAGCAGGCCGAAGGCGTGTTCGACGTATCAGGCGTTTTCGCCGGCATGTTTGTATTGTCGGCCTTCGTTATTCTGATCGACGTCGGGGTGACCATGGTGGAGCGACGGTTGCTGGTGTGGCGGCCGGCGGCCGATGGCCGGGGGTAGAGTCCGAACGTTTCAAAGCGGTCATTGCGAGCCAACGGGGTCGGCGCAAAGCGCCGCCCGATGACAGGCTCCGCGAAGCAACCCAGAATCGTAAGGAAGCTGGATTGCTTCGTCGCTTCGCTCCTCGCAATGACGGCGAGGAGGCGCGCCTCAACCCAGCATCTTGGTGTCGCCAGGCGGCCATTGACCAGCGCATGATCCGCCGAACTACGCTACTTTATGCAGCTTCTCAAGCGACGGATGCTCCTTTATCGTGCGTTCAACCGGAAGCACGGAGGGAAACCATGAGGACGATGTTTGGCAGGCTTGCCGCGACGCTGTTGGCCTTGGTGCTGATGTCTGATCTGGCCGCAGCACAAAGCAAGATTACGATCGCCGTCGGAGGCGGCGCCTGCCTGTGCTATCTGCCGACCCTGCTGGCAAAGCAGCTTGGCGAATTCGACAAGGCCGGCCTTGCCGTCGAAATCGTCGATCTGAAGGGCGGCTCGGATGCGCTCAAGGCCGTGCTCGGCGGCAGCGCCGACGTGGTTTCCGGCTATTTCGACCATTGCGTCAATCTCGCCGCCAAGAAGCAGGAGCTGCAGGCCTTCGTCGTGTACGATCGCTATCCGGGGCTGGTTCTGGTGGTGTCGCCTGCGCATACCAACGAGATCAAATCGATCAAGGATCTTGCGGGCAAGAAAGTCGGCGTCAGTGCGCCGGGCTCCTCGACCGACTTCTTCCTCAAATACATGCTGAAGAAAAACGGTCTCGATCCCGCCAGCGCTTCGGTCATCGGCGTCGGTCTCGGCGCGACCGCGGTTGCGGCGATGGAGCAGGGGCAGATCGATGCGGCGGTCATGCTGGATCCGTCGGTCACTGTCCTGCAAGGCAGCCATCCGGACCTCCGCATCCTCAGCGATACCCGCACGCAGAAAGATACGCTCGAGGTGTTCGGCGGCGAATATCCGGGTGGCGCGCTCTACAGCACGACGGCGTGGGTCGCTTCGCACGAGAAGGAGGTTCAGGCCCTGACCAATGCGATCCTGAACACGCTTGCATGGATTCACTCGCATTCGCCTGATGATGTCATGGCGAAAATGCCCCCCGAAACGGTCGGCAAGAACAAGGAGCTTTATCTCGCGGCGCTCAAGAACACGATCCCGATGTATTCGGAAACCGGCAAGATGGATCCCAGGGGCGCCGATGCGGTGCTTGCGGTGTTCAGCGAGAGCTCGCCTGAAGTTGCGAAAGCGAATATCGACGTCACCAAAACCTACACCAACAAATATGTCGACCACGCCAACAAGACGACGGGGACGAATGCGAAGTAGGGCGCGTTAATGACGCCGCCGGTCATTCATCGCGTCACGACGCTTGATCTGAGTGTGCAGCCCTGGTCGTGGCCGTTTGCAGACGAGCGGCGCGTGGATATCGACGCGCATTTCTCGGCCGAGCAGGGCAAGAGGCCGAACCTCTGGAATGGCCGTGTCCTGCTGGGGCGCAACCCGGTCTTTGCCGGCGACCGCTTCAGCGCGGACTATTTCGAGACCGATTTCGCAAGCTTTCTGGCGTGGCGGGATTGGGGCTTTCCCGACGAGAACGTGTTCAACGGCTTCGGAATGGGCGCACTGCTAAGCAGTGATGGCGCGTTCGTGCTGGGTGAAATGGGTCAGCATACCGCGAATGCCGGGCGCATCTATTTTCCCTCGGGCACGCCCGATCCCGATGATGTCAAGGGAGCTATGCTCGATATCGAGGGTAGCGTCGCCCGCGAAGTCGAGGAGGAAACTGGGCTTATCCCAGCGGATTATAAAGCCGCCGCGCATTGGGATTGCATCTTCACCGGCGTGGCCGTCGCCATGATGCAGATACTGCAAGTCGATATGCCCGGCGAAGCGCTGCGCGCCAGGATCGAGGCCAATCTTGAACGACAACATCAGCCTGAACTCGCCGCGATCTATCTGGTGCGCGGGATGAGCGATCTTGATCCGGCGATGCCGCGTTTTGTCACGGCCTATATCGAGCAGCAATTCAGCGCCTAAAAAGGGTCGCCAGTCATGAGCAAAAAGCCTTCGCAATCTCTCGCGGTCCAGCTAAAGCCCTTTGTCGAACCGTTCCGCTTCAACGGATTGGGCGAATTCCATCTGAAGTCGCACAAGACCGATGAGAAGGGCGGCCTCGACAAGGACAAGGGCGAAAAGATCCTCGATGCCAACCGAAAACGCCTGAGCGATTTTCAGGAGAAACTTTACGCGCAGGATCGCTGGTCGCTGTTGCTGATCTTTCAGGGCATGGACGCCGCTGGCAAGGACAGCGCCATCAAGAGCATATTCGACGGCGTCAATCCGCAGGGCTGCGAGGTCACCTCGTTCAAGCAGCCGACAGCCCACGAACTCGACCACGATTTCATGTGGCGCAGCACGGTCGCGCTGCCGGAGCGTGGCCGCATCGGCATCTTCAACCGCTCTTATTATGAAGAATGCCTGGTGGTGCGGGTGCATCCGGAGATTCTCGCCAAGGAGAAGATTCCCCCGAAGCTGGTGACCAGAAACATCTGGCGCGAGCGGTTCGAGGACATTTCCGCATTCGAGCGTTACCTCGCGCGCAACGGCACGGTGATCCTGAAATTCTTCCTCAACGTGTCGAAAGAAGAACAGCGCGAACGGTTTCTCGCCCGGCTGGACGAGCCCTCGAAGAACTGGAAATTTTCACTTGCGGATATCAGCGAACGCGCGCTGTGGGGGAAATACCTGGCCGCCTATCAGGAACTCGTCAGGCACACCTCGACGGCGGCGGCGCCATGGCACGTGGTGCCGGCCGATCACAAGTGGTTCGCACGGGTGGTGATCGGCTCCACGATCGTCAGCGCGCTGGACGCGCTCGACCTGAAATTCCCGAAAGCCGATGCCGCTGCGTTGCAGGAGTTCAAGCAGGTGCGGAAGGCGCTGCTCGAGGAAGGCAAGGGTGGAGTGAAAAAAGCGGCCGCGGGAAAAGTGGCGAACAAATAGCGGCGTTCACCTTCCTTCGCACGGCGCAGACTCCTCAATGCGCAGCCATATCCTCATTGACGCACCGGGGCTCTGATCCAGTCGGCGTCATACCATGGTCGGCCAGCAACGCCCGCAACGTTGCCCGGCATTTCCGGTCTTGCGGAGGTGCCCCCATGCTTGTACGTGCTGTCCGCAAAGACCGACGACCTTGAAATAAGGGCTTGCTCATCGGCCAGAAAAAAACCTCTCGAACCGAAGCACGTCTGGTCCATTCGCGTTCGCCTGGAAATCGCACGATCGTGGCGCGACCTTGTCATCTTTAACTTGGCCATCGACAGCAAGATTCGCGCCTGCGATCTGGTCAAACTTCGATTAGACGACATTTGCTCAGGAGCAAAGGTCAGGCATCGAGCAACGATCGTTCAAAAGAAGACAGGTCGACCAGTCCAGTTCGAGATCACAGAGCAGTTGAGGAGCTCCGTTGAGGCCTGGTTACCAATGCTCCGGACCACTGGCTCCCGATATCTCTTCCCGAGCCGACTTCATGCACGCCCTCATCTATCGACCCGGCAATACTCCCGGCTAGTGCATCGCTGGGTCGATAGCATCGGTTTGGAATCGATCTCCTATGGCACCCATTCGATGCGACGGACGAAGGCCATTCAGATCTATCGCAAGACGAGGAACTTTCGTGCTGTGCAGCTCCTTCCCTGTCATACAAAACTGGAGAGCCCCGTCCGTTATCTCGGGATCGAGGTAGACGATGCTCTACAAATCGCTGAGCAAATCGAGCTCTAATCGTTGACCATCGGCATCATGCCGGTGGTCGCTTACGCGCCAATAGCGGTCAATCCTAAAAGTTCAGCTTTTTCACCCGGAGCGGACAGGTAGCGTTGACTGCTTGACCGTCTCCCCCGCTCGACGGCGTGAAGCGACCTTCGTGCTGCGTGACAAACTTCCCATACTGCCTTGCACCGCGGACGAAATTCACCTGCGGCGCATCAAATGAGCACGGGCGCTGAACCCGGCGACGATCAACGCCAACACCGCCGACAGGATCAACTCGGCGCGGACGCTGCCGGCAGGATGAGTTGCCTGGTCCTCGGGCAGCCGTAACGGATACCTCCGCGAAATACACCCTCTCCTACCGTATCGCGATTGCCAAAGCGGACAGCACCACCGGCAATGACCAGGTCCAATCTCCAAGCACGGAGACAGCGGAGGCACTCACGACACAGCCGAGCAGAAAGCCCAGGAGAAGATGCCAGGATCTCCTTAAGCGGCCGGCATCGACTGGCAGCAAGGCACGGTGCTTCGACAGCAAATCCATCAGCGACAAGACGGTATTGGTCAAATTGCCGGTCATGACCGCTGTCGAAATGGCACCCGGTATCGCGAGGCGAAGCAGTGCGTACTGGCAGGCCATTGCGGCGACCGCGATCATCACGGCAATGCCGGCCGCTACTCCCTGCGGATCGGCGGACGGCCTGGTGATGATGCTGAAAATCAGCACCGCCGCGAGCAGCAGAAATTGAACCAAGAGCAACGGCCGCGCCAGGCTCGGTCCGCGTCGGTCCGAGGCCTGGGCGATCAGCCAAACGGTCGCCACGGCCACCATAAAGACGGGAATAGCCAAGATTTGCGCCGGGTTGAACGGACCGCCATGCACCGCCGCAGCGGCAGCGACCACAAGATTGCCGGTGACATGGGCGGTGAAAATATGGCCCAGGGTAAAAAAGCCCGTGAGGTCGACCATTCCCGCGATGACACTGAGCAAAGCGGGCAGCCGCGCTTCCAGGCGCGACAGCTCTACCGTCTCGTCCGCCGGAGCGGCCCAGTTTCGGAGTGCGGCGGAACTTCTAGCGAGCGTTGACATGTTCGGCCGCTCCCATAACTTTCGCTTGCGTAGATCGGTTGCCGAGATGATCGACAATCATCTTAGGAATGATGAGGCCCAAGCTCATCGCCAAAACGATGATTGATGCAGTCATGCCGTCCGCGATCGTGGCGCTGATCAGTTGCAACGTCGGCTCTGAGCCACCGGCTAATTCCACAAGCCCACTCGTCATTCTGAAGAGGTAGACGCCGGGCATCATCGACACCACGGAGGCAAAGCCGATGGCTGCGAACGGCATGTGGGTGCGGCGCGAGACGGGAGTGAGGATCAGTCCAACGACGATACAAGCGATCAGCGCGCCGGCTGCGACTCCGAAGCCGAGCACGTTGAGTGCAGCCCAGCGCAGCGCGTGGGCCAGCATGCCCACCGCCACCGGCCACGGCAGCATGTTCAACGGCGTCGAGAAGAAGACGCTGTAGGACGCGACCGCGACACCAGCGGCAATGACGTTCTGCCACAAAGGAACAGCTCGCCCTGGCGCATCGACTGGCAGGGAGACGCCAAGCAACGACAGGCCAAGTATCAATCCAGTCGAGATAGCGACCACGATAAGGCCGGCATAGAGCAACCGGGCGGCGCCAAGATGGATACGGCCGCTGATGAGGTCGAGGGCGCTGTTAAGGAAGTGCGGGCCCGGCACCAGCACCATGCATGGGCAGACCGCGACGAGACGCAGTGACGAACTTAGGTCGTAGCGGACCGCCAGCGCGCCGATAAGGCCAGCGAGAACAGCCGCGCCGAATGGCTGAATGAAATAGTTGCCGCTCAACTGCGCGAGCGCGCGGCGCAGAATGGCGCCCGCCCCGGCGCTCGCGAATATCAGTATCGCTGGAAGGAAATGGCCGACACCGAAAATCACCGATAGCGCCACGGCTCCTGCCGCCGCCGCAAGCGCGAATAGCCATGTCGGAGCCGGCGGCGCCCGCGAGATTGCGCCGATCGCCTTCATGGCTGCGTCCGGC
>JAQGKC010000102.1 GCA_028290305.1 Bradyrhizobium sp. | reverse complement strand
CGCATACTTGATGATCTCATGAGCGCCCTCGCAGGTTCGCATCTTGACGCATTGCCTCCCGTTCCTCCCGTCGAGGAGATGATCGCAATTTCCAAGCCAAATCCGACCTTCCCACGCGGCGGTGTGTCCCGGGCTGCTACCAATTCGAAAGCACAATCGCCCGATAAGTTCACCGCGAACATTACGACCCTGGAATGGAATCCGATAGAAACCGCCTCCTTGATACAAGGCTGCAAGGCGAATGGATCAACGGTGCATGGCGCGATCTGCGCGGCCGCCTCGCGTCACGTTCCAGCTTCCGACCCTCATACCGTAAGACTGCACTGCCCCATGGACTTGAGCAGGATCGTCGGAGTTGAAAGCAGCGCCTGCGGCGTCTTTCTCGGCGCCGGCGTGCTCGAGATTCCTGCCACATGCCGAAAATCCCTCTGGCTCGAGGCGCGCGATGTCGTGGATTGCTTACGGGCGGCGCGATCGCCCGCGGCGGTGGCCGGAATGCTGCAATGGATAGCGGCTGAGTTTCCGCCGACCGCTGGGAATGACAGGGTCAGTGAGTTCTTTGGTTCTCAACCGCAAAGCTCCGCCGTGATATCTAATCTCGGCGTCCTGCCGCTTGCGGTTGATTATGGACCCTTGGCGCTCAAGGCGGTGTGGGGTTGACCAATCTTCCCGCCGGTCGGCAGACGATTGGCATCAGCACGTTCGATGGCCGGCTGCGTATGGTTCATCAGAGTTACCGACCGATACCTGGCCTCTTGGAAGCGATCCGTCGAACTCTTCTCGCGGCCTGTAGCTATCACGACAAAAGTGACGGGCGACGTTCTTGAGGCTCTACTCGCCGAGATCGGCAAATTCCATCGCGAACTTGCCGCAAACCTGAGGCGGAAGACGAAATACGGGTTCCGCCCGGTTCGGCGATGCGCTCCAACCGCGCGGCAAACGTTACGCCGTCGCCGACGATGTCATGTGGTTCGCCAATTATGTCGTCAATATGAATCGGAAAGGCGATTCGCTCATACTCCCGAAAGAAGTCGTGCTCGGCCTCTCCCCAACGTTCGAGAGCTAGGGTGATATTTCACAGCGCCGCTTCATGGTCGCCACATCCGCATATCGGCGAAGCTGACCGGCGTCGTCGCATTTGCAACGTGATCTCTTGGTCATCAATTGGCGGGTGCGTTGAGCCATTCTAAAAATGATTAGAATGTGGCGCCGCGAAATTACGGCCGTAACCGTATTGTCCACGCCTGTGATGATCCCGTAACTGCCAGTCGTCAAAGCTTCGCGCTTGTTCAGCGAGAATTGTATGTTTCCGAAACGCCAATCCTCTTCGTCGCCTTCGTTGGGCGCCTATCAGCGAACGCTAACCACGTCTGCGGGCAGTCTTCGGACGATGCTCGCCGAGCGCGGGCGCCGGGAGCGAGAGATCAAAAAGGCCGTCGCTGCCTTGGCGAAACTCGATGACCGGACATTGCGGGATATCGGCATTCCTCAGCGGTCGCAGATTGAGCAGGTCGTGAGGTACTGCCGTGATTGCTGATGTGGTCAGCTATGCAATCGCCGGAATCGGCTTCATCAATGCAGTGGGTCGCTCGTTCGTCCGCAAGGGCCAGCATGAACACTGCTATGACGCTCGCCTACCACAAAGTTCCGCACCTCTGGCGCTTCGTTTCGCACTTTTCACAGACTGCCTCCGACTAGCCATGAAATTCATTGAGCGCGAGCGAGGGTTGAAGGGGTAATGCGCTTTCGCTGCTGCCTCGGCCGGACTGTCAAGGCGTTGAAGCGCCACCAGCAAGGCCCCAATCCGTGGGCTAGACGTTAATGACTCTAGGCTCACTTCTTGGTGACGGGAGCGGACCATGAACGCCGACCGGTTAATCGAAGAATGGAGGCGGCACGGCCGTGTTCTCGAGGTCGAGGGGGCGAACACGGTTTTGTGGCGGATGGCCAGGGAGAGACCGTTATTTGTGTTCATGGGGTTCCAACTTCTCGCTTTCTTTATCGAAAGCTCCTACCGGAACTAGCCAGCCGCGGGCTTGAGGGAGTAACCCTTGATTTGCCGGGATTGGGTCTTGCCGGTCGGCCGGCCGATTTCAATTACACCTGGAGCGGGTAGGCCACTTGGTATCTCCAAGCGATCGACGCAGCAGGCATAAGAAATTTCCATTTAGTGGTTCACGACATAGGGGGGCCTACGGTTTTGACGTCATCCGGCGGGTTCCCGACAGAATTAAGTCGCTCACTGTTCTCAATACGCTCGTCGACGTCAGCCAATTCCGACGCCCGTGGGTCATGGATCCTTTTTCCTGGCCGGTCATCGGGCGGCTCTGGCTACAATCGGCGCGAACTCCGATGTTTTATGTTCTCATCAAGACTTACGGCACGCGCAACATCAACAGGGCAGAGGCCGATGCCTACGGCAAGCTACTCTTGGGACCAGATGCGGACGAGCGTTCCTCCAGATCATGCGGAGCTTCGAACGGACCGCCGCCTTTGAGCACGCCATCAAGGCCGCTCTGAAGGAGCGAAAATGTTAATCGGCGTGGGGTCCCGACGCCGATCGGCGAGCCAAGCTATTGATCTACCAAGCGATGGTGGGGGAAATCTTGGACGCTTAATTTACACCTTCTGCTCCGGTTTCCGCATGAGGGTTAGCGCCGCACCGTTTGCGGGGCATGCCAGCGGTGGTCCGCCTGCGGCGGCTCATGTTCGTGAAGCCGAGCTAAGAGGCGGGCATCTCGGTCACGCCGCCGAAGCCGATGACCTCCAACTCAAAGTCTTCGGCAACTTGTTGAAAAGTTTGCTGAGAATTTAGACGATGTCCTTGCGGGCGGCGTCGGTCGCCTCGGCATTATAGGCGACCGTCACGCCACGCTCGATACAGGGGTCGTTGAAGGTGGCGGGCTGGCCCGTATCGCTTTTGATGATCACGCCCTGCGGCTTTTCCTCGAAGCGGTATTTACTCGCAGTCTGCGCGTGCGGGAGCTGCATCGTGCCCGCAATCGCCTGGGTGTCGAACGCATGATAGGCACCGGAATATTCAACGAGGTCTACATTGGCGCCAATTTTTTTCAGCCGCGCGACGTAAATCGCGGCATGGGCCGACCGCACCCAGTCGTGGGCGAAGCCGGATCGGTTTTGCGCTCACCATGATGTCCGTATGGTCAACCATAATAGAAACTTGGCGAGCTACTCCGGCGCCGATTCAGTCCTTTATCTTGGCTGCTTTCGGACTTGTCATAGGTGCTTGGCTTACCAGCCGCGCTCAGGCCAACGCCCCTTTTTGAAGCATGGGATAGCGCCTTCTGGGTCACGCGGGCGGGCGCCGAACGAGGTCGACGTTCCCATCAGTTGCAAGGGCCCAGGTGGCCGATCCTAAACCTAGGTATGCTCTTCTCAACCCAAATGTAACGTACGGATCAAACCTCCGTGCAATGGTCCGGTCCATCTCTCTGTGATTACGCTTGGGGGTAACCGCCGATGTGTCGAGCGGCAAGACAACAGGAGGAGTTCACCGATGCGACTCATAGATGCAACCGCATTATCAGGTTTTGCTCGCAAAACGGCTGAGTCAGCCTCTGACTTCGCCAGCGTCGTTCACAACCTGATCATGGACGTGCGCGACAGCTACCGGCCCGAATTGCACTACATGCGTGGCCCCGGCCCGAAATGGCGTGCCGAGCATCGGCCCTGGCCAAGATTCGATTCTGAAGCCGTGCCGCCGATCGGGCAGCACCAGCTGTCGCCGGTGTATGTACGCCGTCGCGACGCGGCTAACCCCATCCGATAGCCGGCGGTTACGGCATCATGCTCATGATACGGGTGCTCTTGTTTGCCGTCTTGCTCCCGATCAACCCGGCGGCAATCTCGAGGGCCTAATCCTCGGAGTGCGCCCGCATCTCCGGTCTTGCCTCTGCTCGCGCTCGTTGGGCGGCAACTCAACTAAGTCGTATCGACGCTGCCCATGCGGAGAAGATCTGTCACGACTACGCCATCACTTTCGACGAATCTGTGACAGTGCGTCGGACCGCCTCGATCTGCGAAAGCCGCACCGACCGTCGTCGGCTGGACCTTGTCCTGCTCAACACCAAGATTGACGCCTTTAACAATCTGATAGCGGAGCATTGTGGCAGCTAGTGGGTCCTTTTTCCCAGTCGTGCGCCGCGCTCGAACCATCTTCACGATATCGAGAGTGTCGGTCGATTGCGCATAACAAAGGATTTAGTGGTGACGGTCCGGTTGGGTCTTATCTAAACAGTGTCCGCACAACGAAGGGGACAGCAGCGCCATGACGCCATACCTCATCGCCGCCCGCGTGGGAATCATCTGCTGGGCCGCGCTCACCTTGATGCCGCGCGAAGTCGTCTTCGAATGGCTGGAAGATGAAATCGAACGGCGACCATGATCGTTCGATGCATCGATAACTTGTTCCAGACTGACGTTCTGGTCGAGGGCTGGGAGTACGAGGTCCGCGCCGAACGCGACGACTGCTACATCCTTTCCGGCTTCGACAAAGGATTCAGCAAGACGCGGTTTGAGATCGTGTCACAGCTATCCAATGCCCGGGTCAGAATCGGGCATCTTCATTTCGGCCCGGCACAATAGAGAAACGCCAACATGCAAATCACCGTCGTCGCCCTGATGTGCCACACACTGGCCAGCATCTCGCAGCCGGTCTGCCGCGAGGAAATCGTCGTCAAGAATGAGATGCCCATGCAGGCCTGCATGCTGTCGCAGCCCGCGATCGCAGACTGGAAGCGCCGCTCGATCTTCAGCGGCGACCAATGGACGGTTGCCCGCATCAAGTGCGTGCCAGGCGACTACGTCGTCAAGGGGGCGATCTGATGCCTAAGACCGGCGCCCGGTGCGGCAACGGACTCCGGCCCGAGCTGCAGGCTCTATTCGATCGCCTTGCCATCGATCCACGCTCCGAACTCTTCGTGAGACATGACGGCATGGTCCAAGCCGGCCCGGATCCCACTTCCGAGACAGCACTCACAAACGTTGTGCCTCTTCGCGCTGGCGGGTGGATCGAAGAAAAAGGCAGGCCCGCGACAGGCGTTGCTGCGTTAGAACCCCAGTGTCACCGGCACTTCAGCTCTCCATCTCGGGACACCTAGCCCATGACGATTTCTTTACCCTTTCGTGATTGCGCTTGAGCATTTGAGGTGGTCTCGGGCTGTGGTACAAATAGGCGCCCTATGAAAGGAGCCCCGCCATGAAGAAGCTCTTCGTCGTTACGGCCTTTGCGGCTTTTGCCTTTGCCGCGCATTCGGCTGCCGCTTGCGACTGGAATCGTGAGGCCAGTGCGAAGGACCAGGCTGTCGCCACCACCGATCAGACGGCCGAAGCTTCGCCAACATGCAGTGGACCAAATTGCCCTGCGCCTCAGCCGACAAGCGTCGCTTCCGAAGAGACTCGTAAGGCCACTGACGAACCGGCGCCGGTTGTCTTGATCACCAGCCGTCATTAGAAAGAATCCGAACGACTCCTGGAGCCCTGCGAGGCCCAGTTAGCGCGCCGTGATCCTTAGCGCGCAAGTATCCTGCGCCTTGCTCAAACTCCCTTGGGCGGGGCTTTTCGGGTGCCCGCGGCAATGTGGGGCTCGAACTCGACTGCTGTGTGTACCGAAAACCTTATCCGAGTTGATGACGTGATGGAATCGCTTAAGCTTGCGGAATGATCGGGCTGTTCTGTTTCGCTCTGTCCGTCCTGACCTCGCCATTCAAGTCGAAGTTGCGGCTTGAAGCTGAGAACGCGGTGCCGCGTAAATGAGACAGCAAGGGCAGAGCTTCCTCTATCGCTTCCGAACTAAGCACGTTCCGGCGCAGCGTTACCGCGACTTTGAAGGCGTGCTGTTTCACCGTCTCACTTATTGAATCAATTAGGTGATTTCGATTGAGACAGCAAAGCTTGCGTCCTCCTCGCAATGACGTGACGAATTGTTAAGGTGAGCAAAGGCGCGCGGCGCCGTACTCAGCTTACTACTGGAATGCGCGGGCACACTGGTTTTGCCCGCCCTACAGCTTCGGGCGCTTCCCGCATGCGCGGAGTCCGACAAAGGAACCGGAAAACGTCTGACCTGAGATTGGATACAAACAATGTTCGTTTCATTTTTCCCCCGCCCGCAACTGTTCTTTCTGTCGGCCATCGTCTGGACGGCCCTGGCGATGGCGTTCTGGTATGGCTTTGCCGGCAATCTCATCGGGTCGTCTGCGCCCGGAGGTGTCGGCGTGGAGATATTCTGGTCAGCACCGTCGCTTTGGTTCGACCTGTATTTCGCCCTTTGCGTCGCAATCTTCGCCGGCGCCTGGATGGTATTCGCTCCGCATCCCTGGGCGCCGTGGTCCATCCTCGGTTCCGCGCTGATCCTGTTCACCTCTTATTTTCAGGTCCAGGTCAGCGTCGCCATCAACAGCTGGTATGGGCCGTTCTACGATCTCGTCCAGGCCGCGCTTTCGAAATCGAAGCCGGTCACGGTCGAGCAGTTCTACAGCGAATTGTCGACCTTCGCCGGCATCGCCCTGATCGCGGTCGTAGTCGGCGTGATGACGCGGTTCTTTGTCAGCCACTACATCTTCCGCTGGCGGACCGCGATGAACGACTTCTACATCGCAAACTGGCCACAGCTCCGGACCATCGAGGGTGCCTCGCAGCGGGTGCAGGAGGACACCATGCGGTTTGCAACCACGATGGAAGGCCTCGGCGTCAATCTGATCAGTGCCGTGCTGACGCTCTTGGCCTTCCTGCCGGTTCTCGTGAGACTCTCCAGCAATGTCACGGAGCTGCCGCTGATCGGCTCGATCCCCTATCCCCTGGTATTCGCCGCAGTGATCTGGTCGGTGCTCGGAACCGGTGCGCTGGCGCTGATCGGCATCCGGCTGCCCGGGATCGAGTTTTTCAACCAACGTGTCGAAGCGGCCTATCGCAAGGAGCTCGTGCTCGGCGAAGATAATCCGGCCCGCGTCGATCCACCGACCGTGAGCGAGCTGTTCGGTGCCATTCGCCGGAACTACTTTCGGCTTTACCTGAACTTCATGTACTTCAATATCGGCCGCATCGTTTATTTGCAGACCGACGTCATCTTTCCCTACATCCTGCTCGGACCAACGATCATTGCTGGCAAGATCACGCTCGGTTCGATGAACCAGATCCTGAACGCCTTCACGCAGGTCAGAACCTCGTTTCAGTATCTTGTCAACTCGTGGAGCACAATCGTCGAACTGATTTCGATCTATCAGCGGTTGCGGGGTTTTGAGGCCAAGATCGGTGGCGAACCTCTGCCTTCGATCGAGACACGAACCGAGCCAAAGTCGTTGTGATAGTCGTAGGGTGGGCAAA
>JAQGKC010000062.1 GCA_028290305.1 Bradyrhizobium sp. | reverse complement strand
GACCTCATTGCGAACCGGATCCACGATCCGACATGCCTGCAGCGAATGGCTGCGCAGGCAATGCCCGTCCTCGATCAGGAGCAGCTGCTCACGCGCCAGGTCATCACGGCTTACCACTTTGTGATGGTGAAGAGGATGGTTGCGCGGCATCGCTACGACGATTGGATCTTCGGTGATTTCCATAGCCTCGACATCGCCAAGTTCGTAAGGAGTGGCCACCAGCAAAATGTTGAGCTCTCCGCCCGCGAGCTTGTCCAGCAGTAGCGCAGTCGGAGCCTCCCGCACGTACAGCTTGAGCTTCGGCAGCGCAGTGCTCAGATGCTGCAGCAGCGAGGGCAGGACTCCGCCGGCCGGCGTACCCTCACCTCTCATCGCCGGGACGAATCTACTTGAACATCGTCTTGACCGCCTGCCAGAACGATAGGCCTTCCCGGTGTTGATGCTCAGCGGTTGGCGCCGGCTGAATGGCGCTCACCGGATCGATCAAACCCGCTTCCAATCGCGCATGCTTCTCCAGCTGGGGCCATTTTCGATGGCGCGCTGCGGAACGAATGGGCCGCCCCGCCACGTCGAGCGCGTGTTCAATCCGACCGCAAAGAAACGCGTTGGGGAAAGCGGAAGCTGAAGCCGGATGAGTGAAGGCGCTGGCGGGGACCGGCGGGGTCTGTTGCGATCGACTTTTTTGTCGCTCTCGGCGCGCGCGAACGGGCCGCGCTAATTCGCCAGCGGAGGCTCCCCCGCTGTCAAGGTCAGTCGATCGGCTTTGACGAGCACGCGGTCGTTTTCAGGCTGAGGCCTGGCAAAAAAGCCGACAAGCACGAAGGCAGTGCAAAACATCAACCCTATCAACATCACCCTACGGTTCGTGCCTTTGTCGTGAAAATACATGACACCCACCAATAGCAACAGCGGCGGCCGAACAACTGAATGCTCGGATTAACCTGACCAGCTTACCTTATCCAAGTGGTGATTGGACTCTGTGACGTCCGAATTGGTTCAAGGGCCTCGGCTGTGATGCCGTTTTTTTGTTCCTGGCGAACGGCTCTCACCGGCCTCGTTAATCGCCCCGCTCCGCGGCGGCAAACACGGCGCCCGGCGCTTTGGCAAGGTTCTTGCGATTCCTTCTCCATACTGTCCTGAGCCCGCGCTAATCCCGCGAGAACGACTCATTTTGGAGCATGTGATGAAACACCAGCGTCATTTTGATACTAGCAAAGCCGCGCAGCGGGATGCAGCGCAGATTAGGAAGATGATTCGCGACCTCGATCGCTCCGTGCAGCTGCTCAATGCTGACATTGCCGCCGAAGAGGAAGGGACCAGGATATCTGACCGTTCCGACATCGCCTATCCGATCCTCGCGAGGATTCTCGTAATTCGCCGCGATAATCTTAAGGACACCATCACCGCGCTCGAACGGCGACTTTCAAAGCTGGATCAGGCTGAGATGGTCGCTGAACTGGCATAAAGCAAAAGCCGCCGAGCGAACCCGGCGGCACGCTGCCTCACATCCGAGCCATCTTCCCGACGACCCGCCCAACGATCTCGACGTCTTTTCCGGGCGTGAGTTCGAACGGCGTGTACACCCGATTACGCGGCGTGAAACCGCGGGAGAAGCCTGTCGGCCCCCACACCTTACCGTCCGGCTGATGGCGTCACAGTACTGCTTAGTGTCTTTCATCGTTCACGGTGACTGCTCCTGTTTCCTCAGATGTCTTTTGAGGTCGTTAAGAGGGCTCTGCGCCCGTGAACAAAGTGCCGGGGTCAAGGATGACGTCCATCCCCAACAGCTCGCGCAGCCTGACGCTTCTGCACCCTAATGAGATGCAACATCGCGGCGATCAGCGATCAAGCTTTTTCAAACAAACAAGCTTTGGCGCTGCATTTGCTTGAGACTTCAAATCGATGGTGCGACCCAAGGCGATGCCGTTTGCAGTTAACTGCACGCAATTGCAGTCCGTGCAAGCAGAGAAACCGCATTTCATTTGTCTAATGCTCGCTAAAAGCTAACGTCTTCAGACACATCAAAATATTGGAGACGTCATGCCCACTGCGCTTGCGGAGGCAAAGCAAAAGCTTGTCCTCAACTTCGACCACGGCGACCTATCAAGCCTCGAACCAATATCGGCCGATCCATGGGTACTCACCAGCCTTTTACAAAAAGCCATACGGCGCGGCGAAACCGAGATTGCCAAGCGCGCGGCGAATATACTGTTTGCGCTGAAAGGCTCGGCGATCTGGCGGCGATACATGATCATCGCGTTCGAGGATATCGGAGTCGGTTCCATCGACGCGGTTGTCGCAACCGTCGCTGCCGCGTCAGATGCCGATTTAAGAAAGCAATTCGGCGGGCCCGCCCGGGTCGCCGTTGCCCTTGCCGGGCTCCTGGCTGAGGCCGCAAAAGATCGATCCTCGGACCACCTTGTCAGTGCCTGGGATCACCCGTCCATGGTCGACACTTGGCGCGCGATGTCAGGCACTTCCATCGAAACCCGGCTATCGCTCGTTTTCAAAGACGACCTCCCTTTGATCTCCCGCGCAATGGCGGCACGATCGCTTTGCGGATTGTCTCCAGGCCAAGGGATACCGATACTGCGCAGTCAACTCACGTCGCTGCTGACTGCGTTTTCCGACAAGGGAGTTCCTGACGAGTTCATCGTTGCGACCGGGATCGCAGCGTTGCGAACGCGGGAGCCGATCACCGTCATGATCCCGCTGCTGTGGTTGCTGGTCAACAATGGCCAGGTGCTCAGCATTCAAGATTGCCCGGTGCCTACGTCACCCGTCATCCGAGACATACCGCTCTACGCCCTCGACATGCACACCCGCCTCGGCGGCGAAGCGATCCGGCGACTGATCAGGGAGAATGACGTCGTTCAAAGCTGCCTCGATCAATATGTACCTCAAAACCGATGGCGGGAAGCCGCCTACGTTGCCGCGTTTCACGTCGATGCAGCGCCGCTCGGGCGGCGGCTAATTTGGGATCAGTCTTGGCAAGTTGAGCAATTCGGGATCGAACGCGATCTTACTTTCGGCGGGGTAAAGCCAGAAGGTGGCGAGCCGCTGATACGAGCGATTCGGGATAATCTTGACCATCTGAATAGACTGCGCAGCGAAGTACTCCTCCGGTCGGGAGCGACCACGGACGCAATGGTCAGGAGTGCCGCGGAACGTTTACTGCCGGTCGGGCAGTGGGTTGCCGATTTGGCCGGCCCTTTGATGCCAGGAGCGCCGTGGTGGCGAGCAATGCAATCGCGCTGATCGTCAATCCTTTTCCGATCGCTTGAGGTCCAACGCGGGCTCAACCTCCGGCACGGTCACGGTTTGCCTGCTGAGCGGAAGATGGCGATGGTGATTGGCCGGCCCTTGCTGAAGTTGAATGCCTCGAGGCGCGGTCCGCGTTCATAGCGCAGCCCAATCGCTTCTGCTCGCAGGGCAAAAGCGGGCTCCTGATGCGTTTCGATGAAGGCAAAACGGCAGTCGCCCTCGCGCAGGAAGTCTGCCGCGCCTGACGCATCGGTGAAATGGGTTTCGGTGCCGGCGAGAAAGACGAGGCTCGGCTCGCCGTACCCGGCGCTGGCGGCGACCGGATGCGTGCAACCGGACTCGCGCAGCACGCCAGCGAGCGCCACACTCGGGAACAGCGGGCCAAG
>JAQGKC010000059.1 GCA_028290305.1 Bradyrhizobium sp. | reverse complement strand
GGGACGTCTGAAACGGCGCAAGACGTGTCGTTCGCCGAGATGGCGCGCCGACAAATGGCGCTCGCCGAGATCGTGTCGCGCGACCCGGACGTGGCCACCATCGGGATGACGGCCGGAAGCATGGCCGCTCAGACGCAGAACAACGGCCGGCTCTTCATCACCCTGAAACCACGCGATCAGCGCAGCGCATCGGCGAGCCAGATCATCAACCGGTTGCGCCCACAGCTCGCACAGGTCCAGGACGCGGCGCTGTTCCTGCAGCCCGCGCAGGATATCAATGTCGGCGGCCGTCCGACGCGAACCCTCTACCAGTACACGCTGCAGGATGCCGACGTGGGGGAGCTTAATCAGTGGTCCGCCAAAATTTACGCGAAGCTGAAGACCCTGCCAGAACTCAGGGACGTTGCGACCGATCAGCAGACAGGCGGCACCACGTTGACTCTCGAGATCGATCGGGATCAGGCTTCGCGGTTTGGAATCCAGCCGCAGCTGATCGACGATACGCTGAATGATGCGTTCGGCCAGCGCCAGGTCGCGCAATACTTCACCCAGCTGAACAGCTACCACGTGATCGAGGAAGTGCTGCCGGAACTGCAAAATTCAAAGGAGGCGCTCGACCGGATCTACATCAAGTCTCCTGTCACCGGGCAACAGGTGCGCCTGAGCACGCTCGCGAAATGGACAAACACGCCAACCACGTTCCTGTCCATCAATCACCAGGGGCAGTTCCCCGCCGTAACCTTGAGCTTCAACCTGGCGCCGAACGTCGCCCTAGGTCAGGCCGTACAGGCGATCAAACACGCGGAGGCCGAGCTCGACATGCCCGCCTCGCTCACTGGAAGCTTCCAGGGCAACGCGCAGGCCTTCCAGGCGTCGCTCGCCAGCGAGCCTTATCTGGTCGCGGCCGCGCTTGTCGTCATCTACATCATCCTCGGCATGCTATATGAGAGCTACATCCATCCGCTGACTATCCTATCGACATTGCCCTCAGCCGGCGTCGGCGCGCTGCTGATGCTGATGATGTTCGGCTTCGACTTCAGCGTGATCGCGCTGATCGGCGTCATTCTGCTGATCGGCATCGTCAAGAAGAACGGAATCATGATGGTCGATTTCGCCATCGCGGCGCAGCGGGATCGCAGGTTGTCTGGGCTCGACGCGATCCGCGAGGCATGTCTGTTGCGATTCCGACCGATCATGATGACAACGATGGCGGCGCTGCTCGGCGGGGTGCCGCTGATGCTCGGATCGGGTACCGGCGCGGAATTGCGCCAACCACTCGGCTATTCCATGGTCGGCGGCCTTATTCTAAGCCAGGCGCTGACGCTGTACACGACGCCCGTGGTCTTCCTGTATCTGGAGCGAATCAACTCCTGGTTATCAAAACGATCACGCAAGCGAACACGGGGTGCGGACGACACAGTGGTGCCGCTACCCGAGCAGCGTCTGGTCAGTTAAGTCTCGGCTCCATCATTGGATGTGTCCACTGAGAAATGGTCCTTCCCGATGTAAGGTCATTCGCCATCGTTTGTAGGAAAGTCCGTCGCGCCCCGCCGCGGCCATGAGGCGGTGAGGTGGCCTTTTCGGCCATTCTGGGGGCATCGGCCGGTCTTTCCGGTTTGGCGTGATCATCAAGGGCGATAGGCGGAGGCCTTGGGCAAGGTCGAATGCTTGATGCGACGCATGTCACGCCATCTCCCTTGATGCATATGCATATCAAGGCATAACGCTTAATGGTGATACGTGTTCTGCGTGCGTGGATAGCCGGTTTCGCGAAACGCAATATGTGTGAATAAGCGTCCAAGAGAGTGACCCCTCCACCGTTAGGCAGATCAATAGCTTAGCTTGCCGATCGGCGTCGGGACCCCACGCCGATTAACAACAGATGCTGAAAGGGCATCTGAACTACTTCGCAGTCTCGGGTAACCACCCGAGCCTGTGGTGGTTCTTCAACAAGGTGAAGCGGCTCTGGCTCGCAGCGCTCAAGCGGCGCAGCCAAGCGGCGCGCCTCAGCTGGGAGAGGTTCATCCAGTTCGTCGCCCGCTTCTTTCCGCCAATCAGAACTATACACCCGCTGCCTTGTCACCGCTTCGACGCCAGAATCCGAGGGAGGAGCCCGGTGCGTTAGCAGCGCACGCCGGGATCTGTGGGGGGGGCGAGGAGAAATCCTCGTCCCTACCGCGACCCTTCCCGCATGTCCGCTTTCGCGCCCGACGCGCTCACGGAGCTCTCGCCGAGGCCCTCGTGAATCTATGGGCAAGACTCGGGCTTGCGCTGCGGCACTGGGCAGTGGCAGCGGGATAACTTCCGCAGATTGGCGCAAGACGGGCACAATCGCAGCAATCGTACCAAACTCATTGCGAAGCGGATGCATACATTTCCCCTTAGGTCCCGTTCTTCGCGAGCGCAATTCTGTCAACAGGCGACGTTGCGCGAGCGAGAGTAGCGCTGCCGCAGAGCGGTCGCGCTGCCGGGATCTCAATGTCTCGCAACACAGGAGCAATCCGTGGCAAAACGCCCTACACTCACTACCGACAGCGGCATGCCGGTTTCCGATAACCAGAACAGCATTACGGCGGGTCCGCGTGGCCCGGTGCTGATGCAGGACTTCGTTCTATTCGAGAAGCTTGCCCACCAGAACCGCGAGCGCATTCCCGAACGCGGCCAGCACGCCAAGGGCTCCGGCGCCTATGGGACGCTGACCATCACTCACGACATCACGAAATACACCAAGGCCAAGGCGTTGCAGAAGGGCAAAACCACCGAAGCCTTCCTGCGCTTTTCGACGGTGGCGGGCGAGCGCGGCGCCGCCGACGCCGAGCGTGACGTGCGCGGCTTCGCGCTGCGCTTCTATACCGAAGAAGGCAACTGGGACATGGTTGGCAACAATACGCCGATATTCTTCGTGCGCGACGCGCTGAAGTTCCCTGACTTCATCCATACCCAGAAGCGGCACCCGAGAACCAACATGCGGTCGCCGACCGCGATGTGGGATTTCTGGTCGCTGTCGCCGGAGAGCCTGCATCAGGTCACCATTCTAATGTCGGACCGCGGCCTGCCGCAGAGCTATCGCAATATCGACGGCTTCGGCTCGCATACCTACTCGTTCATCAACGCCAAGAACGAGCGGCACTGGGTAAAATTCCACTTCAAGACCATGCAAAGCATCAAGAACTGGACCAATGCCGAAGCCGCCGAGAAGGTCGCGCATGACCGCGAGACCCACCAGCGTGACCTTTTCGAGTCGATCGAGCGCGGCGATTTCCCGAAGTGGAAGTTCTCGGTGCAGATCATGCCGGAGAGCGATGTCGGCAAGCACTGGTACAACCCCTTCGACCTTACGAAAGTATGGCCGCACAAGGATTACCCGCTGATCGAGGTCGGCGTGCTCGAGCTCAACCGCAATCCGG
>JAQGKC010000023.1 GCA_028290305.1 Bradyrhizobium sp. | reverse complement strand
CAGACCAATGCGCTCGAGTCCGAGCGTGTATGGCTTGTTAGCGATGCTATTGGAGGGATATGACCGATCGCTTGCTTTGGCTTGATTGACAGGCACGGGCTATCTCCAGGGACAGCTTAGGCGTCGAGATGGCGACGGAACCAGTCTCGCGCCAACCGCGCCACTTCGTCCAGCGCTCCCGGTTCTTCGAACAGGTGCGATGCTCCAGGCACGATCATCAGCCGCTTTTCGCAGCGCAGCTGCGCAAGCGCTTGCCGGTTCAGCTGAAGGACCTGGTCGTCGTTTTCTCCGACAATCAGCAGCGTGGGAGCCTGAACGTGCGTCAAGGCCGTGGCGGCCAGATCGGGACGGCCGCCACGCGAGACGATCACGCGGACCGCATCGGCGCGCACGGCGGCCGCCGCCAGCGCCGCAGCGGCGCCGGTGCTGGCACCGAAGTAGCCAATCCGAAGGTACTTGGTATCGGGGAACTGGGCGAGCCAGTCGGTTGCGTCGATGAGCCTTTCGGCGAGCAGATCGATGTCGAAGCGTAACTGGGCCGTACGCGCGTCGATTACTTCTTCGTGCAGCGTCAGAAGGTCGATCAGCAGGGTCGCCAGTTTGGCCTCGTTGAGCACGCGTGCCACATATCGATTGCGGGGACTGTGCCGACTGCTGCCGCTTCCGTGCGCGAAGAGCACGATCCCCCGGGATTGCTCCGGCAGGCTTAGATTGCCTTCGAGCGTTACCGAGCCGGCCGGGACCTTGACCAGTTGGTCTTCTGCCGTTTGAGCTACAGAATGGTTCATTGCATGTTTTCCTTCTCAGGTATGGGGCGGCGCCAGCACTGATCCTGGCACCTGCCGGCGCGCGCTCTTCGTTGTTGTTCTCTTGACGGGTGCGCTTCCTTACTTACACCGCAAATGGGAACGTCTCCGGCAGCTCGCCCGCCTCCCATTCTTCCGTGGTTTCAAGCGGCTTGACCGCGCGCGTCTCATCGAAATGGAGCACAACATCAAACTGATCCGGCAACCGCGCCCGGAAATAGTGGCTATGCCGCTCGGTTTCGGGACGGTAAATCACACCAATCGCCCGCTCGAGCCGTGGGGCGCGCAGTTGCCGCACCATCATGTCGCCGTCGTTCAGGACAAGCAGAAATCGGTCGCGCCGTGCGGCATGGAACAGCGACTCATAGCTGCCGGCCAGCGCAGGACGAACGTGTTTGCGCTCGGCAGGTTTACCCCAGTCGGAGGCGGCCGTGACGGTGCCGTGGTAGGTGGTGAAGCCGATCAGTACCGCCTCGTTGCCATATTTCTCGCGCGTGAGTTGGCCCACATTCAACTCGCCGCGCTCGCCCATTTCCGTCGCGCGTGCGTCGCCAAGATGGGAATTGTGCTCCCAGACCACGACCTTGGCGCGGCGGCCTTTTCGGCCGAGATGGATAACCAGTGCATCGAGCGTTTCGGCCATATGGCGGTCCCGCAGGTTCCACGACGAGACCTCTTCGAGAAACACGGACCGGTAATACGCCTCGGCATTCTTCACCAATCGGGTATTCTGTTCAGCATAGAACAATTCCTCCTCCGCCTGAGGACCATCACGCCGCACGTAGTCGGCCGCATGGCGCTGCAACTCGACGAGCTGGCGGACGACTTCCTCTTCACACGACTTGGCAAGGTTGAGCCGCATCAACAAGCCGTAGGCTTGCGTATCTTCGCCAACGTGATCGAAGCAGGAATAACGCTCGCGTGCCCGCCTGGCCGCCTCGGGGTCAACCTTTTCAAGGTAGCGCAGCACGGCCTTCATCGACGCATGCAGGCTGTAGAGATCGAGGCCGTAGAATCCAACTTTTTCCGCGCCCTGCGGAAGCCCGTCATTGTACGCGCGCAGCCACTCGATGAATTCTACCACCACCGTGTTGCGCCACATCCAGGTCGGGAAGCGACGAAAATCGGCGAGCGCGTCCACGGCATCGACGTCGTCGCTTGCGGCGCGCACATAACGGTTGAGCCGGTAGGCGTCGGGCCAATCCGCCTCGACCGCAACGGCTGCGAAGTTTCTCTCGACGATGAGCCGTTTCGTGATCTCGGCGCGCTCGCGGTAGAACTCGTGGGTGCCGTGCGACGCTTCACCCAGCAGCGCGAAGCGCGCCTCGCCGATCCGCGCGATCAGTGGATCGTAATCGCGTGGCGATTCCGCCAACGGGTAGGACGTCTCACGCAAGGCCTTGATGAGCGCGTCATCTGCTGCCGGGCCCTGCTCAACTTGGCTGTTCTCCGGCACATTCTGGCGTATCAACAGCTCGCGAACCTCTTCGTCCGTCGTCTGCAAAAAATCCTGGTACCAGCGACCCACTGCATGAAACGGCTCCGGCGTCATCGCGCAGACGACGTCGTCAGCCTTTGTCTTCATCTCCTCGCAGGTGTCGGGCGAGGCGACTGGAACCGCAACGACGATGCGCGCGGGATTCTGCTGCCGCAACGCTTCGATCGCGGCGTGCATGGTGGCGCCCGTCGCGAGGCCATCGTCCACCAGGATCACGGTGCGGCCGCGGACATCCGGCGGCGGACGACCGCCGCGGTAAAGGCGCTCGCGCCGCGCCAGCTCCCGCCGTTCGCGCGCCGCGACCGCATCGATCATTTGCTCGGGAATGCCAAGGCGTTCAATAAGTTGATGGTTGAGAACGCACACGCCACCCGTCGCGACCGCGCCCATCGCCAATTCCTCATAGCCGGGGACGCCGAGCTTGCGCACCACAAAAACGTCCAACGGTGCACCGAGTAGGCGGGCCACCTCATAGGCGACCGGCACGCCGCCGCGCGGCAGCGCCAGCGCCAGCACATCCGGCCGATTGGCATAAGCCGCGAGCCTTTCAGCGAGCCGCCTGCCCGCTTCGCGGCGGTCGCGAAAGAGCCCCGGCTTGGCGCGTACTTCATTCATGTCTCGTCCTCCCCTTTTGAAGGCAGCCGATCCAGATTGTGCCGCGCAAGGCCATTCACGTCCTTGACGGCGGTCAATGCGAAATCCGATGTCTCGCGTATTGGACGATGATGACCGTTGACCACATCGGCGCAAAGTCACGCGGGCATTGGCCCTGGTTGGCGGGAATTCTGGTTCTCGCCCGCGCAGCCGCAGCCGGGATCTGGCATCGAGCGGCCCCCGACACAGCTTCCGCCCGTAGTCCCTCGCCCGTAATTCCGGTCACGGGTGGCGTAAGCCCGGACACAAGATGTGCCGATCTATCTATCCGCTCCAGGCACCGTACAAGCCTGGAATACGATCGCGGTGCGCAGTCAAATTGACGGCAACGGCGGTCATTTCGTGTCATCGGAGACGCCCCCGTCCAGCCAAACCATCACGTCCCTGATCATTGTCATCTCCTGGCTCGACGACAAACGCCGCGATGGTTGGTCCGCGTCACCGATCGAACGGCTCTACGTCGGCAGGTCGAAGAATGCGGAAGCACCGCTGCCAGCGCGGGTTTGCAGGTTTTTCGGGCCACCATTGGTCATCTTGAAGGCGCGCATGTCGGTCTCCCTGGCACGATGTTGCCGCGGATGGGCCGGACTCCAATTGACGGCTGATTCTCCCGATTTCCTCAGTGGAAAAATTGATCGCCGTCACGGCACCCTCCCCGGATCATCCGACAATCGTCGCCATTGGTGTGGAGTTCAGGCGATGGCAACCGCTGTTCACGTTGTTCCGGACGACAGTTTTGACGATTGGGTGGTGCGCGGCGACTTCGGGCACGAGTTCGGCCATTATCCCACGAGGGAAGACGCCGAACAGGTCGCTCAGGCAATCGCGCAAGCGCGCGAAGCCGAACTCGTCGTTCACCTCCCGGACGGACGAACGAACCGCAAGAGCTTTAATAAGGGGTGGATAGCCAGATTAGTCAGGAAATGATCGAACCAGATCGACCGACGTCCTGTCATGCCTTGACGCGTTCGACATGCTCGCGGGTCCACGCCAGCAACTGAGGCAGCGGCATCACTCCTGACCTCCGCGCAATCTCCGGCCACGGTGTACGAGCATCAGCGTCGGTATGCTCTGTATCGAGAAGCGCTGCAGCAGTTCCGGCACCGCATCGCTGTCCACCTTGACCGGCCGCACGTCAGGCTCGAGTTCGGTTGCCGCCTGTTCGAAGATCGGCGCCATCCACCCAGAAATCGACGAGCAGCGGAATATCGCTGTGGTTGGCGTGCTTGTAGAAGCGCGCGGCGCTGTTCAGCACAGCCCCCCTCGTACAGCGGCCGATGGCAGGACCCGCACGTGGCGCGCTGGCGTAGCCGTTCGCTCGGCACACGATTGATCGGTCGCAATGCGGGCAAACAATGTTCAGCGCGTCGGCCATGTGTACTCCGGAGAACCTCCGATACAGCACGATGACGCTGGGCCTGAGGAGACAACTTGACCGAAATCAACTTTTCGGAACCGATCACCCGGTTTTTGCAGCGCGAAAATGTTGACGACGATCATGGCGCGTCGGGCGGCAGCGTTCAAATGCTGCCGAAGCGAATCCCGAGCGGGATCACATGCGTACCGGAGAATATCCCAATGCTGCCCGGAGCGAGGAGCATACCTGCCTTGATCCTTCTCCTGGGATCGCCGGCCTTCGCCCGAACCACTCGGTATGAATTATTTCCCGAGCCGGACGTACGGCAGAGCGCAACAAACCGCACGACGTCGGCCTATGTCGTAGACAAGAAGAACAGCCAGTTCTGGATCTGCACAGCGCGATACGATTTTCGCGACATGACCGCAAATCACGGCGACTGTCTGGCGCTGCCGGCTGACATCGGGCGACCCTCACTCAGCGAAACCTATAATGCCAGACCGGTGAACGGGACTGCCTCGATCAGCGCATTTCTTCCCGTGATCTGGTTCATCGAACCGACTTCCGGCGCGATTCAGTTCTGCGCGGTGCGCCACGCGGGGGCCTGTGTCAAGCTTACTTTGCCGTGATTTCAACGCAGGGCGAACACGAGGTGTCATGTCATAGGAGGGTTCCATGTCGATCGGTGACCTTTTCTGGTTATTCTTCATGTTCTCGGCGATCCAGCCGATGTTGCGGCAGAAGATGCTCGAGGCCATGCGGATGCGCAAGATTTCGCAACTCGAGCGTGAGCGAAAGTCGCGGGTGATCCTGCTGGTGCACCGGCAGGAGACCATGCGGCTGCTCGGCTTTCCGATTGCGCGTTACATCGACATCAACGATTCCGAGGAGGTTCTGCGCGCCATCCAGATGACTGACGTCGACGTGCCGATTGATCTCGTGCTGCACACGCCCGGCGGTCTGGTGCTGGCAGCCTTGCAAATCGCGAAGGCAGTCCGTGAGCACAAGGGCAAGGTCACGGTGTTCGTACCCCATTACGCCATGTCGGGCGGCACGCTGATTGCGCTAGCAGCCGACGAAATCGTTATGTGCGAGCATTCCGTATTGGGCCCGATCGACCCTCAGCTCGGAGATTCGCCAGCGGCCTCGCTCATCAAGGTCGTCGAGCAGAAGCCTGTGGCAAAAGTCGACGATCGGACGCTCGTCATGGCCGATGTGGGACGCAAAGCCGTTACCCAAGTCAAGCAGGCCGCAGGCGAACTGTTGACCCGTCGCCTGTCGGCCGAGCAGGCCACCGCTCTTGCCGAAAAACTCGCTACCGGGATATGGACCCACGACTATCCAATATGGGCTTCGACTGGAAAGTCGATTGGCTTGCCGGTCAGCACCAATATGCCGGACGATGTTCTTCAACTCCTGACCCTCTATCCGCAGCCCGTTCGCATGCAGGGCGGCGGCGGTGTGGAATATCTGCCGGTAGAGCGGCGATCGGCAGGAGGGACCCAGGTCGATTCGGCTTGATGGGAATTCTGGTCCTGCACATTCTAGCCGCGAAACAGATTTCGCTATCTTCCGGCGATGCTGACGGCGATCAAAGCATCCGGTGTCTTGAAGGCTTATCAAGGCCAGGCAACCAATCGATCGGCCTGACGCATCGCCGCGATAGGTATCCCTCAACTGATCAGGAGAGTAACATGAATCAACTTATTTGCGCCGGCGCAATTGTGGCTGCGATCTTCGGCAATGTCGGCTTTGCCGCCGCCCAGCAAGCGCCCAGCGGCGCGCATTCCGACTTGACGGCCAATCAGCAACAGGCCGTCAGCCAGGGGCTTTCAACTTCGCCATCGCAGCAAGCGCCGGCCGGCCCGCAACCTGAAGTTGGCAACAAGCTGCCGGATTCCATGACGGCGCAATCCCTTCCGAACAACGTTACCGATCAGGTTCCGCAGGTGAAGAGCTTTCTTTTCGTGAAATTGCCGGACCGGATCGTGTTGATCGATCCCGACACCAAGCGCGTGACAGAGATTGTCGCAGATGACGCCACGAACGGCTCGAACACCACCGGTTCGAACATGAATAGCTCTGACCGGCCATCCCGTTAGCAACTCCGATCGCGATCGGACAAACGCGTCGATAAGATCGTTCGCATAAGACTCGTCGTTTCCTCCCTCTGCATGCATCACGCGGCGGGACGGGAAATCGGACTTGCGCCCATGCAGGCCACGGAAAATCGTACGGGGCTATCGCGCGGGTGCGCTCGAATTAAAGCAGTGGTCAACGAAAAGGGAGAGACAATCGGGAGAATCAATGATTTCATTTTCGGCAAGGATGGCAATAACTACGTCGTCCTTGCCGTCGGCGACTTTGCCGGCTGAACGGCGAACTCATCGCCATTCCATTCAATAGCCTTAAGCTGGACGATGCCTCCGGCAATATCATACTGCCGGGGGCGCAAGTCGCGCGGCGTTGGCGAAGCTGCCGATTTTCATCAGCAAAAGCAAACGATGAGCGAGGCGTTCGCTGTCCTCAGGCCGGTTCATCGGCATGCTGATCGCGATTGCCAATCAGCCAATAGACAATGCCGAGCGCGAAGATCGCGGCTGCGAACGCCAGGATGTGCAACGCGTCTGTTTCGGTGAGATCGAGAATGATGACCTTTCGGCAGATGGCGAGCAGTGCAATCATGACGACTGAGCGGATCTGGACGACGGTGTCGCGGCGTTCGGCCACCACCAGCAACGATTTCTTGAATTCGAGTGCAATGATCACCGTAAGGATCATTCCGAACACGGCCTGGAAGGCCGAATAGTCGGACGGGTCGAGACTTCCGGACAGAACCAGGCCGAACAGAATCTTTAGGCTCAGCGTCCACAGGGCGGCAACAATGACGACGGCGATCAATGCTGTCAGGAACAGCACGACGATGTGTTCGAACCGCTGATACAGCGACAGCAGCATGAATTGCTGCCTGGTATCTCTCGATTCTTCTCTGATGAGCATCAATGTCTCCGACAAACGCTGCGACCTCACGTCGTTGCACGGCTGCCCGCCGGACTTTCCTTGCCAGCCGATCGATGCGGACGTTGCACCAGCAGCACCAGCGGGATGGCCAGGAACGACACGAACATCATCAGCTTGAAATTGTCGATGAACGCGACGGCTTCGGCCTGCGCGGTCACTGTTTGGGCAAGCACCGCCCGTCCGCCAAAAGTGGCGAGACTGAGCTGGAGAGCGTGGTCGCGCACCACCTGACGGTATGGGGTAACGTGCTCCACGAGCGCGGCCTGCGTAATGGTCGAATTTCGCACCAGCAGATAACTCATGATTGAGATGCCGATGCTCGCCCCGATATTGCGCATCAGATTGAACAGCCCGGTTGCCTGCGTGCGCAGCGCCGGTGCAATCGTGCCGAATGCGACTGTACCCAAAGGCACGAAGACGCAGCCGATGCCGAAACCCTGGATCAGACCGGTGCGGACCAGGGTGCCCTGAGACACGTCAGGTGTGAAGCCTGTCATCAGATGGAGCGCGAGCCCTGTCGTTCCAAGACCGATGGCGATCAGGAGCCGCGGATCGATATAGCGCATGAGCTGCCCGACCATCACCATCGCCGCCATGGTTCCGACGCCGCGCGGCGCAAGAACCAGGCCCGCCGTCAGCACGGGATAGTTCATGAGACTCTCAAGATAGGGCGTCAACATCGCCAGCGTGGCCAGCAGAACCAGGCCGACGATAAATATCAGGATGATGCCGATCACGAAATTTCGATCGCGGAACAGCGCGGGATCGATGAACGGGTCTGGCGCCGACAAGGAGTGGACCGCAAAAAGGTAGAAGCCGAGCAGGCAAAGCGCGGCCTCGATCTGTATTTCACGCGAAGCGAACCAGTCGATTCGCTCGCCACGGTCGAGGAAGAGTTGCAGTGCGCCTATGCCGAGCCCAAGTGTCGCGAAACCCAGCCAGTCAAGCCGTCCAGCCAAGGGGCGATCGGCTCGCCGTCCGAGAAACAGCAGGATGCCGAGAGCGCACAGCACGCCAAAGGGCAAGTTGACGTAGAATACCCAGCGCCAGCTGTAGGAATCCGTGAGCCAGCCGCCGAGTGTCGGTCCAAGAATTGGTCCAAGCATCACGCCGATCCCGAACACCGCCATCGCCCGGCCCTGCTGCTCGGGCGGATAGGCATCGAGCAGCACGGATTGCGACAACGGCACCAGCGGCGCGCCAAAAATGCCCTGCAGCAGACGAAAGACGACGATCTGCGTAAGCGATACGGCGGCGCCACACAGCATCGATGTCACGATGAAGCCGATCACCGCCGTCAGGAATAGAGGCTTGCGGCCGAACCTCGCTTCGAGCCAGCCCGTTGCCGGGGTGATGATCGCAGCCGCCACGATATACGACGTCAGCACCCAGTTGATCTCGTCGCTTGTCGCTGACAGGCTGCCCTGCATATAGGGCAGCGCGACGTTGGCGATCGTGGTGTCGAGCGCCTGCATCAACGTCGCAAGCATCACGGTTGCCGTGACCATCGGCCGATTGATGACCGCGCCATTCGGCTGCGTGCTCGCCATGTCAGGCTCCGAATATCGCAGCGATATCGCGCCACAGTTCGCCCAGCGAGCGCCGATGGCCGGTATCGATCGAGACCTTGACGCTCATGCCAGCGCGCAGTGCAAGGCCGTCAGGAAGATGGTCGAAGGAAAGGCGCACCGGTATGCGCTGCACGACCTTGACCCAGTTGCCGGTGGCATTTTGCGGCGGCAACAGGGCAAATACCGAACCACTTGCCGGGGCCAGCGTCGTTACCTTGGCGTCAATGGGCGTATCAGGATAGGCGTCGACCGTGACGCGCGCCGGATTGCCTTGCCTCACATAGGTGAGGTCGGTCTCGCGTATGTTGGCCTCGATGTAGAGATCATTGGTCGACACCAGAGGAAACGCGGACTGACCGGCATTCAGAAAAGCTCCGACCGCAATACTCTCGACATTATTTGGAATGCCGTCGAACGGCGCGACGATGGAGATGAGTCGCAGATTGCGTACCGCGGCATCCACAGCTGACTGCGCCTGTTTCACGGTGGCCTGCTGATCGGCCGGCATGTCCGGATTGTCGCCCAACTGCGCGCGCGCCGCCGCGGCATCCCGTTGCAGGCTTGCCAGATTGGCCTTCGCGGTCTGAAGGTCACGTATCGCGGCGTCGAGCGTTACCCGTGGCGCGGCACCGGTGTCATACAGATGTTGCTGGCGATCGTAGTTGGTTTGCGCATAGTCTACCGTCGCCTTGGCCTCATCGATCTGTTTGAGTCGTGAGCGATAGGTCTCGATCAGATTGTGGACTTGGTCGCGTGCGATGCCCAATTGCGCCTCGGCATTGGCCAGCGCGATCCGATAAGGCTCGGGATCAATGTTGAACAGCGGGTCGTCCTTGTCGACCGCCATGTTAGATTTGGCCGCGATGGCAACGACCTGACCCGCGACTTGCGGACTGATCGAGACGCTTACCGCCTGTACATAGGCGTCTTCCTCCGTGACGTAGCGGCCGGTCGTCAGATAGAGGCCCAACGCTCCGACGATCAGCGCGACCGGACCCATCATGAGAAGGGGCCGACGCCAACGACTCTGCAACGCGCCCGGTGCTTTCTGCTCGTCAGGCGCGTCCGCCGCACGGGGATTTTCCCGATCGAACTGAGGCGAATGCCTGGAGGTCGTGCGGGTAAAGCTGGGCTCGCCGGCGTCCGATCTCGTTTTGAAGCCGCTATCGGTCATTATGCGATCCCTCCACCATCGTCCCAATTCCCCGTGATATTGCATCGCGCGGATCATCGGTACCTTGATGGGTGTCATTTGGTTCCCGGCACTCGGATGGCTCGTGACAGCGTCAACGGAAACGCCGGGCGACAGCCAACCTCACCGTCGCAAACTGTGGTATCTTCAATCGACGATTACGGAGATCGTTTTGTTGCCGAGGCGATCAGGTTCGCAGGAGTATTCCTCCTTGAACAAGGCAATTGAATCAAGCCGGAGGCTTGACACGATAAACGCCCCTCCCGACGTAGTTCGTCGCGGTCGCGACGCGTCCGCGCGCGAAATGCAGAGACCGACCAGAAATTGAGCCCCGTCAATGCGCGGGGGCTTTCTGATATGCAAGATCAAGCCAACGGCAATCCCCCTGTCGCTGCCTCCCCGGGCGTTTCCTCCCTGACTTGGACCGCCGGCGCAGGCCGTGCGGTCCTTTCTTATTTGGATTGGTTGTGAGGTCTTATTTGGATTGGTTGTGGGGGTTGCAGATGCCGGAAACAGCAGAACCCAAGCGATGAGTGTTTCGGCAATCTATTCGATCATCAATTCTCGACGCCGATCCATTCACGCCACACGGTGAGCAAAGCCGCCATAATCACTGGGCCGAGAAAGAGACCGACCAATCCGAACGATTGCATCCCGCCGAGAATTCCGATCAGCACCAACAGGAACGGTAGCTGCGCAGTACCTCCAATCAGCGCCGGGTGAATGAGATTGTCACCGATCAGCAGGATCGCTGCGCCAAAAACAAACAGGCCTGCGGGCGCCAGCAACGTACCGCTGTGAGGAGCCAATATCAGTGCAGCCGTGGTGAGCGCAACCCATGCGCCAAGAGGCACCATCGCCAACGCCGTCGTCAGAACCGCGAACAGCAGCGGATGCGGCACTCCCATCACGACATACGCGATACCGATGGCGGCGCCTTTCACGATCGCAGCTGCTATCGTCCCGTTCACGGTGGCACGGATTGCATCGGCGATCCTGCTTATCAAGCGCGCCCCGGGATCTCCGAGTAGGTGGTCGGCGGTGGTCAGCGCGCGATCTGCCAGCCAGGCGCCATCGCGAAGCACTAGAAACAGCGCGATCAGCATAATTGCAAAAAGAAACAGACGATGCAACAACGCGCCCCCGAGGGCGCCGGTCCAGGATGTGAGATTTTCGATATTCACACCGCGAAGCCATTCCACCAGAATATCGGGATTGCTGAGGTTGGTGCGCCACCAGAGATCGAGGTACTGGCCGGCGATCGGCAGCTGCGCGAGCCAGCTCGGGACCGCAATTCCGCTCTCACGCAGGTGGTTGAGCGCGCGTAGGAAGGCGTCGCTTCCCTGTGCAATCTGATGCGCCGCCAAAATCACGGGCACAAGCAGAACAAGACCGGTCAGGAGCGTAAAAAGCAGCGGAGCCAACAATGACGAACGACGGCCGGAGATCAGCCGCGCGAAACGAATGTAGACCGGCCAGGTGGTGATGGCGATCAACGCTGCCCAGGTCAGCGCCACCAGGAACTCGCGCGCGACCCAGAGCGCCAAAAGCACTATCGCGATCGCAATAGCGGCTTGGGTGATGGCCCGGGCGCGTGAATCGAAAGCCGGCTCTAACTTGCCGATCGACCGAAGTTCGCCGCCGTCATTGCTCGGTATGAGTTCATGAAGCTGCATAATAGCTCACGATTCTCTTCGCCGCAAAATACTACGGGCTGCAGCAGAGGCTACATGGCATACCTCTGCGCACCTTGACGGCCATCAACTGCCAGCGTCCGCCGCGCGCCGGCTCCAGGGACGAGGGAGCCCGCGAGCATAATCCCGCAATTAACGCATATTATTTTGACAACCATCATAGTGTTCCTCCGTCGGTCCGAGGTTGGTTGCTGGAAGGAGATATTAGGGATCGCACCATGGAAGCGCCGGTTGAACTATCTGACCTCAATCGTATCCTGCTGAATCTTGCCCGCTCCAGCGAATTTCCCGACGGCTCGTCGCGCCATGGATATGATTTTATTGCACCCCTCGATCCACAAGGACACATCGACCCGGTGCTGTGGAGAAAGTATCGGGACTACTGTCGCGTTCGGCGATTTTGGGAAGGCGAAGACGACGAGATCGGTCGTCTCGTCCACAAGCCTGGTGGTGCCGAGCACGGCCGCTGGGTTTTTACCTACAGTTCCGATGACGATGACGATGATGAAGCCGGCTACAAGTTCGGCGTACACGCGTTTTTGCCGGGCGAGTACGTCTCGATCAGCGGACAGGACGGCAAACTCCACACATTTCGCGTGGTCGCAGTTGATCCAGTCGCACTGTCAATAGCCCTGATCAAGTCGTTCGAACTCAATATCAAGGTGTGAGGGTCGCCAATGACGATCAAGGACGTCATGGTTCGGTTGGATGGAACGTCCGGGGACGATGCACGTCTGGCAGCCGCCAACCAGATCGCCGGAATCTTCGACGGTCATATCACCGGGCTGTTCTTTAACGTTCTGTCGTCGCGCATCCCGGACGGGCTCGATGGCGTTGACGCCAAACGGCTGCGCGCTGCCAAGGAGGCTGGTGACGCTTCGGCGCGGGCGCTCGCCGAAGCCCTGCCCTATCTGCATCAGGCGAGCAAGGTTGGCGTTCTGGTCGTCGAAGGTGAACATCAAACCGGAACCGACGCGTTGAAGGCCGATGACGCCGTGCTTCACCTCCGCCATCATGGCATCAGTGCCGTAAAATATCGCGCAGTCGGCGGGGAAGACGAGACCGCCAACGTGTTGGTCGCAGAATGTCGCGCGCTCGGTGCAAACTTGCCGGTGATGGGCAGCTACGGCCACTCGCGCCTGCATGAATTATTGCCAGGCAGCACGACCAGTCGGATCCTGCGCCGTTCGCCGATCCCCCTGCTCATCGCGCACTCAGATTAAGGACGCGCCTGCTGTGGTTTCGCCCATATCCTCCGGCGAAGGATTGACGGTCGTCAAGGTGACGCCATGCACCGGATCATAGGCTCACTTGAGCAGAATAATTCGAATTGACGGTTAGCCGTGCGCCACAGAGCCAGCCGTGCTGGGGTGTTTCGCGTCGGCCCCGGGAACTGGTCTCATGGCCGCGATCGATCCAAGAACTCTCATGTGGACCAGGGCTTGTGAGTTGATCGATCGCGCCGAGCGGTTGCACCGTCAATTCTTCCAGCTGACCGTCGCGCCGGTCCGCGAGCTGAGCTGGGAACCGCCGGTCGACGTCATCGAGACCGGCTCCGAGATTCTGATAATGGTCGCACTCCCCGGGGTCGAACCGGAAACCGTGAAATTAACGGTCGATGCAAACATGCTCACGGTGGCGGGTTTCCGCCGTCCGAGAGCGATGGCGCGCGGCACCCTCGTTCATCGTCTTGAGCTCCCTTACGGAAAATTTGAACGGCAGCTAGCCCTGCCGACTGCGCACGTCCAGCTCAGCCAACCGGAGTTTTCCAACGGCTGTCTCGTGCTGGCATTGTCCAAGCGGCGGTTGATGGAAGAGCGGACCGATGTCTGACGTGACCGACAATTCCGGCCCCGCGCCCCAAAGCCATCCGGTGATCCCGGAGGACGCAACGATCATCCTGCCGATTCGAAACATGCTGTTGTTTCCCGGCGCGGTGCTGCCCTTGACCATCGGCCGGCCAGCTTCGATCGCAGCGGTGCAGGAGGCGGTTCGAAGCGCTCGCAAGATCGGCTTGCTGCTGCAGGATGACCCCGGCATCGAACAACCGGGCCCCGAGCATTTGCGACGCGTCGGTACCATTGCCGAAGTCTTACGCTATGTCACGTCCGAACAAACCCACTATGCCATTTGCCGCGGCATACGACGATTCCGTGTCGACGAATTTCTCCCGGGCTTTCCCTATCTCGTCGCGCGCATCACGGAGATCGGCATATCCGAAGCGATCACGCCCGACATCGAGGCGCGGATGCATCTGCTCAAGATGCGCGCGCGCGATGCGCTTGGGCTGCTGCCGAACGCGCCGGCGGAGATCGGGCCAGCCATCGATAGCCTGGACTCGCCAACCGCACTCGCCGACTTTATCGCTGGCATCATCGATGTACCAGTCCGCGAAAAGCAGGATCTGCTGGAGACTTTTGACGTCACGCTGCTTCTCGACAAGCTGCTGGGACTGTTGGCGAAGCGGATCCAGGTATTGGAACTTTCGAAGGAGATCGGCGATCAGACGCAGCAAATCCTTTCATCGCAGCAGCGTGAGCACATTCTTCGCGAACAGCTTCGCCAGATCCAGAAGGAGCTCGGCGACGACGATATCAAATCCACGGAGATGAAGGAGCTTGCCGACAAGATCGAGAGGGCCGGAATGCCTGACGACGCCGAGCAGCAAGCCCGGCGGGAATTGAAGCGACTCGAACGCATGCCGGAAGCCGCGGCCGAGTACGGAATGACGCGAACCTATCTTGAATGGTTGATCGACCTGCCCTGGTCAAAGCTCGATCCGGAGCGCATCGATATCCCCGAGGCGCGGCGCATCCTCGATGAGGATCACTATGCCCTTGAGAAGGTGAAGCGGCGCATTCTTGAATATCTGGCGGTGCGCAAGCTCAATCCCTCTGGCAAGAGCCCGATCCTTTGCTTCGTCGGTCCCCCCGGCGTCGGCAAAACTTCACTTGGCCAGAGCATCGCCCGCGCCACCGATCGCAAATTCGTTCGGCTGAGCCTCGGCGGCATCCACGACGAAAGCGAGATACGCGGGCACCGGCGAACCTATATTGGCGCGCTGCCCGGGAACATCATCCAGTCCATCCACAAGGCGGGCACCCGTAATCCGGTGATGATGCTGGACGAGATGGACAAGCTCGGCGCGGGATTTCATGGCGATCCCTCCGCAGCTTTGCTGGAAGTTCTCGATCCCGAGCAAAATGCGACGTTCCGCGACAATTATCTCGCCGTTCCCTTCGATCTCTCGAAGGTGCTTTTCATCGGCACCGCCAATGTGGTCGACAACATTCCGCCGGCCGTACGCGACCGGATGGAAGTTATCGAGATGCCAGGCTACATCGAGGATGAAAAGCTTGTCATCGCCAAGCGTTATCTCATCAGGCGTCAACTCGCATCGGCGGGCCTGGCCGAGGAACAATGCAAGATTGCCGATGACGTCCTGCTCGCGATCATCCGCGACTATACGCGTGAAGCCGGCGTGCGAAACCTCGAGCGCCAGATCGGGGCGATTTGCCGCCACATCGCGATGCGCATCGCCGAGGGCGACCCCACGGGCATCATTATCACGGTGGCGGACCTTCCGGCGATCCTCGGGCCAAAACGCTTTGAGCAGGAAATCGCCATGCGCACCAGCGTACCGGGCGTTGCTACCGGTCTCGCCTGGACTCCCGCGGGGGGCGATATTCTGTTCGTTGAGGCCACCAGCATTCCCGGCCGGGGCAAGCTGATACTCACGGGCCAGTTGGGCGATGTGATGAAGGAGAGCGCGCAGGCCGCGCTCACGCTGGTCAAGTCGCGCGCCGCCGAATTCGGCATCGATGTAACCGAGCTTCGAAAGTCCGACGTCCATGTGCATGTTCCGGCCGGAGCCATCCCCAAGGACGGTCCGAGTGCGGGAGTTGCGATGTTCCTGGCACTGACATCGCTTTTGACCGGACGCACGATCCGCAGCGATACCGCAATGACCGGCGAAATCTCGCTGCGCGGTCTGGTGCTTCCGATCGGCGGTGTAAAGGAGAAGGTGCTGGCGGCGATCCAGGCTGGGATCACCACCGTCATGCTTCCGGCGCGCAACCGCAAGGACATCGAGGACGTGCCGGAAAAGGCCCGCAACCGGGTTCGCTTCGT
>JAQGKC010000493.1 GCA_028290305.1 Bradyrhizobium sp. | reverse complement strand
CGCCCGCTCGTGCTTTCGATCGTGCGGCATTCCGGTCCAGCGGCGAGAGCGCCTTGCGCGCAGGCGCAGAGCATCAATACGGCGAGCGTAATTTTCATCCGATTTCCTTTGCGAGTGGTATCACCATTAGAACAGGCCGCGTCCACGAGCGCAGGCCGCCCCCACGAAGCAATAGGCCAATCAGCGCTTTTCGATCACGCAGCCCTGCAAGAACGCGCTTTTGCGCGCGCTCGAACGCGTCAGTTCAGCGGATCGCTTTACGTCGACGCTTGCGCTGCTATTTTGCTCGCCCTTGGCCACTGTCGATCTCCTTTGGGTTGATGATGACGCCGTCATTGCACGCCAAATTTCACATTGTCGCGTAGCGCGTCGCAATTTTCATTGCGCTATCGATCTCTTCGGCCAGCTCGACTTCCCCGATCTCATGCAGGCTGGAAGCCATGATCGATGCCTGGGTCGCGGCCATGGAGAACGGCTCGCCCGTTTCATAGCTGAATTTGATGCGCCAGATGCCCCTGTGGTTGCGATGCGGCTCGATCAGCAACACCGGAAGATCGGGCAACCCATTCTCAAGCAGGAGTTTCGATAGAGTAGGCATCGCCTCGCCCCTTCAAGTCCAGCCGACGCCCGAAAGGACATGGCGCCAAGCCTGCACTCATCTTCTCCGTGGGACCCGAGGCTTGAACCGGGAAGTTCGTTCAGCGCAACCTGAAGACTCGCATGGCGCAACTGTGCGCCCTTTGTCCCCGAATAGCCATGCATTAATAGATTGCTGCACCTCGTTGCCGCTGCGGCTCAGCCTTTTGGCGAAATGACTTCCTCTCCACTGATGGCGCGATCCAGCGCGTCGACCAGCATCGGGATCTCGATGAACTTGTTGCGCGCCCGCTCGGCATTATCCCGGTCAAAAGGAGCGGCCAGCACCTTCGCATGCGCGTCCCTGTCCTCGATCACGCGCCCACGGGCTTTCTTCAGCGTTTCAAGCCGCCCGCTCATTGACGCCTGACCTTTCAACGGACGGGTGGCGCCGGGCGGGCGGCGGTCAACTTTTCATCGCCTGCATCAGCGCCGGAATCCTGATGGTCGCGAAGTTGGAGAAGGTGTCCGACACCGCGTACGGCAGGATGATTTGGTCGTTGTGCCGCATCGCCCCGCAGGTATAGACGACGTTGGGGACGTATCCCTCACGCTCCGACGGCTCGGGCCGCAGCAATGGCTCGCGGGAGCGGGCTAGCACCTTCGAGGGGTCGTTCTTGTCGAGCAACGCCGCCCCGATCGAGTATTTGCGCACCGGGCCGACGCCATGGGTCAGCAGCAGCCAGCCTCATCGAGTTCGATAGGCGATCCGCAATTACCGATTTGAACGAACTCCCAGGGAAATTCCGGTTTCAGAATGGCTTGGCCGTCGCCCCAAGTGTACAGGTCGTCCGAATAAATCAGGTAGAGGTTCATTGTCCTGTCGCGCGATCATGGCGTATCTGCCGCCGATCTTGCGCGGGAACAGCGCCATGCCCTTGTTGCGTGCCGCGGCGCCTTTCAAGGGCGCCAATCGGAACGACATGAAATCCCGGGTCTCAATCAGCTCGGAGCGGATGGCCCGCCCGCTATAGGCGGTATAGGTCGCGTAGTAGGTTTTTTGGCCGCCATCGCTGAACTCGACAAAGCGGACGTCCTCGATGCCGTTCGATTGGGATTCGGTGACCGGAAATATGACACGCTCGCTGAGCTCTTCCTCCGGCTTGAAGACCAGTTCGACATGATCGCCGTCCGGTCCGGATGCGCGATGGCAAATCCGGGGACTCGAGGCAAGCCGGGCTGTCGGATCAACGGTCAGGCTACCGTCGGCTGCGAATGTGCCGGCCCGAAACGTCAGTGACGACACATGCCCTTCGCCGATGGCACGGAGGCTGAGAATGAAGCGCAAGCCGCCCTTCGGCGCGTCCGATTGGTCGGGGTGCGGCACGATGCTGGGGTTGAACAAGGCAGAGGCTTCGAACGAATACTCATTGAGAAAATAAGCCCCGATCAACTGGCGCTGGATCTTTGAAAAGCTGCCATGGGCTGCGAAAGCCTCCTCCATTTCGTTCGCGCGGGCCTCGAATCTCTCCAGCAGGTTCCGATGCCGACCGAGGAAATTTTCAAGAACGTCCGCGAGCTGGGAGGCAACGGCTTCGGAGTCGAGGGCGAGAACCCGGTCGACGATATGATTTGCACGCGTCTTGTCGGTCGGGTTGAGATCGCGGGGTTCAGTCGCCGGCTTGAACGGTCGCACGATCACACGCGCGGGATCGGGACGTAAATAAAGCGCCTGCCGGTTCAGGAAGGTGGCCTGTGACACGGTGTCCTCGATCGCTTCAGCAGGAGGCAAAATCAGGCGCCCATGGCGCGCAGTGCCGCGGGTTTGGTCAAGCCAGCATTGACCCGCGCAAGCTGGCGAATCTCCGCAAGGCCAAGCAGATAGCACACAACCGACTCGCCGCCGCGATTTTCATTGGCACGATCGGGGTGCAGTCCATCGCGGCAACTGCCGGTGTGCGGATCGACCAGCGCCACCGACAGGTCGTTGCTGCCGAGAAACCAGGTGAAGGCGCGGGTCGCAAGCGCTTTCCACTCGGCATCGCCATCCGCCCGCCATGCCGTGAGGCAGGCAGCGATCGTCGCCGTCGCTTCCACGGGCTGCTGGTCAAAGGCGCGGGGAAGTTGCCGCAATTCGCCGAAGCCGGCGGTGCCGACCGGCCGAAAATGCCCTGCCGGCGTCGTTTGTCGCGTCATCAGCCAACGCAGAGACTTTAATCCGGCCTCCACGTATTCAGGCGTTTGCGTCGCCGCGCCTGTCATCATCAGAGCCTGCGGTAGACGGGCGTTGTCGTAGGCCAACCCTTCCTCGAACCACACCCAGTCCGGTGTTTCGACCGACGCCAAACAGGACATCAACCTGTCGGCAAGGGAATGCCGGATCTCCTGGGCGTGGAGATCATCCGGAGCCACGGCGCAGTAAGCGCCCAAACCCAGCAGGGTGAACGCCCACGCCCGGGGTGAGCGAAAGGTCTCCACAGTCGACAGAGCCTCGGCGAACAAGGCAGCAGCCCACTGGCGCCGCGACGGGTTTGCGTCGCTGCGCGCGGTTTCGCCGAGCGCCCAAAGCGTCCGCGCGTGACTGTCTTCGGACCCGCTGGCTTCGAGCCAGGTTCGATTGAAGCCCATGAAGTTGCGGAACCGCCCGGTGTCGGGATTCCATGCATGCTGCACGAAAGCGGCGAAGCGGGCCGTCAGGACTTCCGACAGCGGCTGTTCGCCCGGACTATTGAGGGCGCAGGCCAAAAGCATCGCGCGGGCGTTATCATCGACGCAATAGCCGTGCGAACGATCGGGCACCGAATGCACGGCGTGCTGGAACAGGCCGGTATCGTCGCACATCGACAGGAAATAGCCGATTTGCATGTCCGGCGCCGCAGGGCCGCGTGGCTCCGGAACGCCCGTGTTGGAGGGCGCAATGACCTTGAGCCAGTGACCCTGAGACGCGCTCTCAAAAACCGACATGTAGTGCTCGGCGGTGCGTTCCCACGTCATGGTTCTGCTGACCGCATAGGCGCGCCGGCACATCGCCTGCCGGCGAACGTCATCGGTGAGTAATTCCGCGATCTTGCTGGCGATCGCGGCCGCGTCGCCGAACGGCACCAGGACGCCGCGTCCATTGGCCAACAGTTCGCGGGCATGCCAGTAAGGCGTCGAGACGACGGGTTTCCCAAGTCCGAAGCTGTAGGCCAACGTTCCCGACGTCATTTGCGCCTCGTTGAGATAGGGCGTGACATAGACGTCGCACATCGAGATGAATTCGAGCAGCGTGGGCAGATCGACGAAGCGGTCGAGGAAAACAACGTGGTCCTCGACGCCCAGTTCGCGAACCCGCCTCATCAGTCTGTTGCGATACGCCTCGCCCTGCTCTCGAACCAAATTCGGATGCGTTGCGCCGAGCACGACATACACCGCATCGGCGCAACGCTTCAGAATCGACGGCATGGCGTCGATCATGACTTCGATGCCCTTGTTGGGGGACAGCAGGCCGAATGTCATAATGACCGACTTTCCGTCAAATCCGAGCTTGGCCTTCGCCGCATCGGGCCCGACAAACGCGACGTCGGGAATGCCGTGGGCTATGACTTCGATCTTGTCGTCCGGCACCTGATACACGCTGCGCAGCAGTTCGCGGCCCTTGTTGGCCATCACAACGATCTTCGACGACGCATCGACGATGCGCTCCATGACCGCGCGTTGCGTAGCAGTCGGATTGGCCAGCACGGTATGGAACGTCGTCACGACAGGCATGGTGAGGCGCGACAGCAGTTCGAGGACATGGCCGCCGGCTTCGCCACCGAAAATTCCGAATTCGTGCTGCAGGCAGACGGTGTCGAACCGGCCGGCATTCAGGAAGTCTGCTGCATGGATGTACTCTTCGATCTTGTCGTCCTGGATCTGAAAAGCGACCGCCTTGGGATAATCATAGGTTTGGCCATGATCGGTCATCGCCACGATGCAGGTCTCGAGAGCCGGGCGTGACGTCGAGATCGCCTGCTGCAGGTCGGTCGTGAAGGTTGCGATCCCGCAGCGGCGGGGCAGCGAATTGCCGATAACGGCGATGCGACGGAGCGGCGTCATGCTTGTACCTCGACAGTCTTGCTTGATTTCGGCGCGTCGCCGGCGGACATGCCGGCATATTTGGTCAGTTCTCCGGCGTCCTGCAGCAGGGCGGCGACGGGATCAGGTCCCGGATAAGCCATCAGGCCGCTCATGCCGTCTGCGCCGACCTCGATGCCTGTTCGATCGCCCTCGATAAAGACGGCGTCACCAACCGATATGTTCGTCAACCCGATCCGCGCCCGGCCCTCGATCGCAAGGATCCAGGTTTCCCGATCGGCATTGAGTGCCCAATTCGAATTCGCCGGCAGGTCGATCCGCTCAATGACGAAATGCTGGCTTGTGATCAGGGTTGTTCGAGCCGCGGTGAGGCGTCGTGGACCGGATTGGGCCTGAATCGGCCCGGCGTCGGAAACAGCGACGGCGCATTCTTCATGCAGTTCGCGCTGCCTGCCATAGTCAAACAGGCGGAATGTCGTGTCGCTGCGCTGCTGAATCTCGGCGAGTACGATACCGGCGCCAATGGCGTGGATCGTTCCGGCGGGGACGAAGATGATGTCGCCTTTCGCGACGGGACGCCATTGCGTGAGGTGGGCAATCGAGCCGTCCCTGATCGCTACGCGCAATGCCTGTGGCGTGAGTCGCCGCTTCAGTCCCAGCGCAACCCGCGCGCCCGGGGCTGCTGCGAGAATGTACCAGGCTTCATTCTTGCCGTTCGGCAAGCCGATTGAGCGGGCAAATTCATCGTCCGGATGAACCTGAATCGACAGGGGCTCGCTGGTGAACAGTAATTTGAGCAGCAGGGCCGGGATGGGTGCATGCTTGTGCGTGCGCTGAAACCACAACTCTCCAACCGGGTCACGCGCAACGTCGACGCTGCTCCATGGATCGAGATCGCCTACCCCCCACGGTTTGCGCGCAATCTGCACGGCGGCATGCTCGATGGCCATACATTGTCCTGACCCGTAGCGCGCATATCGAGGCGATATGCCGTTGGTCGATACCGCTGATATGATTTGGCGTGGCTAAGGCGTCGCGACGGGATGTTCGCGTTTGCCGCGATCCCGCTGAGCTAACTGATCAGATGGGTACTCCGGCGTCAGATAGCAACCTTACTGGGTCCATTAGCGTTTGGTCGCCCAGGACGGACGAACGCCAGTCCAGGCGGGAAGCGCATCCCATTCGGCCCACCGCATCCGGCGTTCCTCATCGCCGACCCTGATAAAGACAAAGGCGGCATCATCCTTGCCGGTTTTCGAATCAACGAACATTGACGGAACGCCGTATGCGTCTCTGATGATCGCCGTATTTGCCATTCCGACTCCTGCTTTCTGTTGAGCGCTCGGATTCCCGTTGAGGCGGACTACCACTGAATAATCACGGCAGCAGCGATCAGCAGCGCAAAAAAGATCGGCAAAAGCACCGGAGGCACCAGCCAATCACGAAGATCGAATTTGAGGGTATCAGACATGCAACCGCCCTTTTGGTGGAGGCGGGAGCGCAACGCTCTCAGTCACCGATAACAGCCCGGGGCGCGCGGTGATGTCTTGATATAGTGACTATCTGTCGAATAGCGAGGAGAATCGTAGTTTGTTTTGGGCTGGGCCTGACCATCATGGTGCTCACGAATGATGACGCGACGTTCACCACGTTCGCGCCGGCAATGGCCTGACTCATTGCAAACCATACGGACGTTTTGAATATTGCTCTCCGGAACGAATACTCTGAGCTTTGCACCGCAAGCCTGTGAAGACGATGGGTTCTACGCGTCGGGCAACCACCGGAACCTCTTGTCCAGCCCTGTGATGAACTTCCCGCTTGATCCGTCCGCAAATCCCGACCATGACTCCTTATACGCGCGGCGCGCAGCGATTTTTTGGCATTTCTTTCCCAACTTAAAGGGGCGGACCGCCGAGATAGCTCTCTGTCCTGGCCGATAGTCCGACGCGGTCATGTGCTTCGTCGGGACCAAGCCGCTGATAGCTGCGATCGCGGCCTGAGACCGCTCTCCAGAGACGATGGCGCTGCGACCTTCTGACTCGAGACCAAGAACGTGCTGTACAGCATCAGGACAACAGTCTACCGTTCAGCTACGGGTGGCCGTTGCTCACCTTGAAGCTGTCCATGAAGCGGCGACGTCCGACGTCGCTGCTCGTCGTCGTGGTGGCAGCTAGAGTGCCATCGGAAGGCGCAATCTCTTAGGCTAGATGCTTTTCCAAGCGCGGATGCAAGCGGCGTCTGCGGCTGCGAACGCGCTTGTGTGCGCAACAAAGGAGATCATCATGAGAATACCCGCAATTTTGCAGGGTGAGGCCCGGACCCGCTTCCTCCAAGGTATCGCTTTCGGTGCTGTTGCAGCGATGATGATCGGATTTATCTGGGGCGGCTGGGTCACCGAAGGCACTGCCAGAACTATGAGCGCAATGGCAGAAAGCAGCGGTCGGATGTCAATCTTGGTCCCTTTGTGCGTCGCGCAGTTCACTGCGTCTGACGGCGCCGTCGCCAAGTTTAACGCGGCGGGCCCATATTCAAGGGACAACGTCATCGGCGAATTCGTGAAGACCGTTGCCTCCACGAGTATGGACTATTCATTCGCCAAGGCGTGCGCAGCGGGCGTGCAAGCTGAACTCTCAAGGACGGCCACAAAGAGCTGAGCGGTCGGTTCGCCAAGATTAGGGATCCAGCGAAATGAGCGGTCACAGGTCCGGACGCCCTTTCTATCTTGTATATTGCTTGTTGGCAGTCATCCTGTTCGGCTGTTATGTGCTGCTCAATGGCTTTCAGGACGACAACTCCGCAACCATGGCCCCGAATCTAACACTCAATCGCTGACGTCTCGCGCGCTTTTTCCTTGGGGACCACACCGGCACGCCCGCGTGGGCAAGTGGATCCGCTGCCTCTTTTGTCTCGATGGGTACGCAGGTCGCGGTGGAATTGGAGTGCAGAACCCCCGTGCCTTAGTCGTTCGATTCTTCTCGGCGGAGATCGCCCGTTTGTAGCGGGAGAACGAGCGGCTGCGCATACAGAATCCATTGTGTAATTTTCCGTCTTTGCCATTTCGGCGCGCATCGCGTTGCAGCAGAAGATCATCCATGGATCAAAAACAGGGAGCTTACTGACGGATCTGTAGAGCTCTCCACACTCGATAGTTAGGTCTTGCCGACCTCGTGCGCCCGCCAATTCGAGCCGGGACTTAATCTCTTGCCGAAAATGATCTGTTGAAACCATGCCACATCCGATTAGCCGAAATCCTTTTCGAAAAGGGATCGGCTGGCCAGGGTTACGTATAAGAAAACGTCCTCGTCGATTCGGACGTCAGGGTTTCAAACCATAGAGAAACGCCAGCTTAAATAAACGCGGTCTGGCACGCGACGGCAATCCGGGTGCGTCGTTTTCCAATCAGGATCCAGGATCTCGTGACGTCTGGCTCACATTAAATATTGAAAATCGCATATGAGGATTGGTGGACCGTCAAGCGGAATGGCATGGCTGTGAGATACTTTCCCAGCAGCGAAAGGCTCAGCGGTTCGCTGCCGATCCGGAATACAGAGCGAGCCTTGTCCCGGCGAAGGTGTGGAAGAAGACGAAGGGAAAATGCGCGAACTGGATCATCCCACGCCAGGGTTCCCGGACGATACGCCGATCAGCGATGTTGAATTTCCGCGCTGCGTGTACCGAATCTAGATCCGAACGTATTGACGATGAAGTCCGCCCACTATGGCACGCGAATTCATGACGCCGGATCGCCGAGCCTGGCGAGAGACAGGCGCATCCTTGTTCAATGGCCGATGCGTTCTCACGCCGTTATGATAGTCCGCTCGCCCAAGACAATGATGTGGTCCAAACACCCGCGCCGGATCGATCCGATCAGCCGTTCGAAGCTGTTCTGCCAAGGCGAGGCTGATGCAATTGGCTTGTCTCGGATGCCCATGGCACGCCGTCCGCGCGTGACGACAGTGCCGTCGATTCGATCTCGATATCGGATCATATAGCGCGGAGCGCCATCCCAAAGAAAAGCCTCGGTGATCTGACGTGCAACCCCATTCCGCCGTCGGGTTGGTTGTGACGCCGATCCAGACGAGATCTCTGCGATCAAGCCGTATGATGGCGAAGCCATACAGCAGCTTAAAGCCAATGGTCGGCACTGGGAACAAATCCATGGCTACGACGTCCGGCGCCTAGTTTCGCAGAAAGGTCCGCCTTCCTACCATGGAGGCCCGCGTCGAAAGCCAGCCCGCTGCCAACGCACCAGCGTTTCGGGTCGAATAATCATGAGAACCGGAAGGATCGACGGGAACGAGCGATAGAGCTGGACGAAGAACCAGCGGTCGTTGATCGTGAGACGAGCCGGCCCTTTCAGCTTGCGTCGCAAGACGATCAGCTGATGTCGAAGCACTGCATTCCCCGCCTCGAGCCGGCTATTCGACTTGAATAGCGAGGCCAGCACGGCCAGAACGATGCAGATCAGTGCGTTCATCGGGCAAGCTTAGCCTATTCTATCATTCGATAACCCGGATAGGGTTTTTCGGTACAACGCGTGCGAACCCTCTGATTGAGCCAAGCTCCCGCATGCAAAGGGCGGCTGCATCAACGTGGTCCTGAAAACGCAAGCCGCGCGTCGCGCGCAACCATGACTTCACCTTTCTTGCCGCCCGGCCTAAACTAGAGCGGAAAATCACCGACTCGGCCGGTGGGTCAGCTGTTTTTTATGGCTAGCTATCCTAGCGGGATAACGAGAAGCCCATGACCGCTAACCCGGATAGACAATATCGAAATCCAAGGCTTGAGCGCCGAGTGGAGATAGTACCATGGCGACTTGGCTTCAGCTCATCGA
>JAQGKC010000474.1 GCA_028290305.1 Bradyrhizobium sp. | reverse complement strand
CGGCCGTGTTGAGCGTGTTCAAGGCCGAGGAATGGGAAAACTTCGGCCTCGCGACCGTGGATTCCAGCCTGATCTACTCCATGATCGATGTGCTCCTGGGAGGCCGTCGCGGCCAGGCATCGCTGCGCATCGAAGGCCGTCCCTACACCACCATCGAAACCAATCTGGTGAAGCGCCTGGTTGAGGTCGTGCTTTCCGATGCCGAACAGGCGTTCAGGCCGCTGTCGCCGGTGACCTTTACCATCGACCGGCTGGAAACCAATCCGCGTTTTGCCGCCATCAGCCGCCCTGCCAATGCCGCTATCCTGGTGCGGCTGCACATCGACATGGAAGATCGCGGCGGCAATATCGAATTGCTGCTGCCTTACGCGACGATCGAGCCGATCCGCGCCGTGCTCATGCAGATGTTCATGGGCGAGAAATTCGGCCGTGATCCGATCTGGGAAGGCCATCTGGCAACGGAAATCGCGCAGGCGCAGATTTCGGTCGATGCCGTGCTCTATGAAGCCGATATTCCGCTCAAGCAACTGATGCAACTCAAGGTCGGCGATACCCTGCCGCTTGAAATACGCGCCGACGCGCTGGTCGCGGTGCGCTGCGGCAACGTGACGCTGACCGAGGGCCGGATGGGCCGTGTCGGCGATCGGGTTGCCATTCGCGTCACCAAGAACCTGCGCAAGCCGAACACCACCTTCGCGATGTTCGAGAAGGCCGATGAGCAAAACAAGGCATTGGAGGCTCAATGAGTCACTCATTAGGAATTGCGATCGAAAGCCTGGTGGCATTGTTGCTGATGCTCACGATCGGGTATTGCATGCTGTTGAATGCGAGGCTGAAGCGCCTGAAGGCGGACGAAAATTCGCTCAAGGCGACGATCGCGGAGCTGATTACCGCGACCGAAATCGCCGAGCGCGCCATCGGCGGCCTCAAACACACGGTGCGCGACGTCAACGAGAACCTCGGCAATCAATTGACCGCCGCGGGCCAGCTGTCGCTGCAGTTGAAGAAGCAGCTCGCCGAAGGCGACAATGTCGTTCGCAGGCTGTCCAAAATCGCGAGCGCCGCCCGGCCGTCGTCCGAGGCGGCCCCCGCCGCCGTTCCCCAGGTGTCGAGCGCCAAGGCTGTCGCCCAGGCCGCCCAGGCGTTCTCGGAACGCAGAAGGTCTGATGGCCTCGCCGCATGAAATCCGTTCGTGACATTCGCGTTATGCCAGTCGTCGTGGTCGCGATCTTCGGCTTTGCGGTCCTGAAGATCGCCGGCCTCGTGATCGATGGCGGCTATGTGTTCGATTACACGCCGCAACCGGCGCAGAAGTCCTGGGCACAGGACTCCTTCAATTTTCCAACCGGCCGCGCCGATCCCGGCGACATCACCGGCTCGGTCGACGAGAAGAAGAAGGAAGAGCCGCCGAAGCCGGAAGCGGCCGCGGCCGAAGCGCCCAAGCCCGATGGACTGGTCACGCTGCCCCCCGAGGGTCAGGCGCCGGTATCGGCCTCGGAGCGCGCGATCCTCGAGCGGCTGCAATCGCGGCGGCAGGAACTGGAAGCGCGGGCGCGGGAAATCGATATTCGCGAGAGCCTGCTCAAGGCCGCCGAAAAGCGGGTTGAATCGCGTGTCGAGGAACTGAAGGGCGTCGAATCACGTATCTCCACGGCGACCGAGCAGAAAACCGAAGCCGACGCCGCGCGCTTCAAGGGCATCGTCACCATGTATGAGGGCATGAAGCCGAAGGACGCCGCCAAGGTGTTCGACCGGCTGGAGATGTCCGTGTTGTTCGAAATCGCCTCGCAGATCGCGCCGCGGAAGATGTCCGACATCCTTGGCCTGATGTCGCCGGAAGCGGCCGAGCGGTTGACCATCGAAATGGCCCGCCGCGCCGGGTCGGACAGATCCGCCTCCGCCGCCGATCTTCCCAAAATCGAAGGCAAGATGCTGCCGCAAAGGCCCAATTAACAGGGATATTTAACAAGTCCTTAAATCGCCAATTCTAGATTCAATGCGCGGGCGAGGGCGTCCCGCTGCCGATCGGATCGGCGAACCGAGAGACCCTTCGACTATGGCGCGAACGGCTGCCGCTGGATTTTGGTCGCGAGTCGGCGCATGCGCGCGGACGGCGCGGCGTCGATTCAGCGGGCCGTTACCGCTGGCGGCCGGCCTGGTTCTGATCGGCTCGATGTTGTCTGGCGCCTGCCAGGCAGATCCGATCAAGGGTGAGGCCACGTTTTCGGCGGCCGATGGTTACGCCCGGCTGGTGGTCAAACTTGCCGAAGATGTCGATTCCGAAGTGACCGCGGCCGGCTCGATTCTCGTGATCCGGTTCAAGCATCCGGTTGATATTCCGGTCGGGCCACTGTCCGACGCGGTGCCTGATTATGTTGGCGGAGCCCGGCGCGATCCCGATGGCTCGGCGATCCGGCTGTCTTTAACGCGCAGGGTGACCATCAACACCATGTCAGCCGGCGAAAGGGTGTTCATTGATCTGTTGCCGGACACCTGGCGCGGTCCGCCTCCCAGCCTTCCCTCCGAGGTGATCCGCGAACTGGCCGAGCGGGCGCGGGTCGCCGAGCGTGCGTTGCGCCTGCAACGCGCGGCGGCAGAGGCGAAGAAGCGGCCTCCCGTTCGTGTCCGCGCATCGGTGCAGCCGACTTTCGTTCGTTTCGTGTTTGAAATGCCTGACGGCGTTGGGGTGTCGTCGGTGCTGAACGACCAGAAGCTCACGCTGTCGTTTAACGCCGCGCTCAATTTCGATCTGGCGGATGCCAAGGTGGCGGCGCCGGCGAATATTGCCTCGATCAATCAGAAGATCGAAGGCGATACGTCCGCGGTGGATATCGTGTTGATCGGCGATGTCGATGTCCATTCCTTCCGCGACGAAAAAAACTACATTATCGATGTCGGTTTCCAGCCACCCGAAAAGCCGTCAGCATTAATGCCCGCAGCGGATGCCTCACATGCTCCGGCGTCAGCCGCTCCGGCGTCAGCCACTCCGGCGCCCACCGCTCCAGCGTCAGCAACTCCGCCAGTGGTAACCGCGCCGGCCGCGTCCGGGAAGCCTGCCGATGAAACTCCGGCGCCGCGGCAATCCGGCGAGATTGCGCCGCTGACGTCGGAGAAGTTCGCCAAAGAAGCCAACATCGAGATCAAGCCCGAGGGGGCGCCGGCAATACCGCCCGCACCCGAGACGCCGAAGCTCGCGCATCCGGTAAGCGAAGCGCCGGTTGCTCCGCCGGAGATGCTGCCAAAAATCGGCCCTGCCGCGTCCGGGCCACTGGTTGAAACCAAGGCTTCCGAAACCAAAATCCCCGAAACCAAGGCTCCCGAAACCAAGGCCAGCGACAGCGCCGCTTCGGTCAGCGCCAGGCGAGACAGCGACGGTCTGCGCCTGATGTTTTCCTTTGCCGCCGCCACGCCGGCTGCTTTGTTCCGTCGCGCCGATACGGTGTGGCTGGTGTTCGATTCCACCAAGCCGCTCGATATCGCGCCGATCCGAAGCAATAGCGGCGCTCTCATCGCCGACGTCAGCCTGTTGCCGCTCGACAAGGGGCAGGCGATCCGCATTCGGCTCAATCGTCCTCAAATGCCGTCGCTGACGAGCGATGATCAGGGAGAGACCGCGAACTGGACCCTCACATTCGCCGATACGATGCAAACGCCGACGCAACCGCTGACGGCGATACGGAACATCACCGATCCCGCGCGCGCCAATGTCACCGTGGCCTTGTCGAAACCCGGACGTGCGCACCGGATTGTCGATCCGGACGCGGGCGATACCCTGATGGTGGTTACGGCGCCGCCGCCCGTGCGCGGCTTCATCAAGCGGCAGGACTTTGTCGAGATGTCGCTGCTCGAATCGATTCACGGCATCGCGATTCATCCGAACTCCGATGATGTCACCGCCGAGGTTGCGCCCGACAAGATCATCCTCGGCAGGCCCGGCGGCCTGACACTGTCGCCGGCCGACGTCGCAGCGGAGCGCGCGCCGGCCGCGGTCCGGCCGATTTTCGACGTCATCGACTGGCGTAAAAATCAGGAGGGACGTTTTACCGCGCGGCAGGACGTCCTGATCGCCGCGGTGGCGGCCGCCGAGCCCGATCAGCGGACGCCGGCCCGGATCGATCTTGCCAAGTTCTATCTGGCACGGGGGATGTATACGGAAGCCAAGGGCATTCTCGATCTCACGCTCGCGGACGCCAAGCCGGGCCTTGAGGATCCGGTTGCACTGGTCGTGCATTCGGTTGCGAGCACCCTGATGGGCCGCCCCGAGCAGGGGCTGAAAGACCTCGCCAGTCCGGCGGTCGGAGCCAATTACGATTCGCAGCTGTGGAAGGCGCTGGCCTATGTACGGCAGGGGAAGTGGGCGGATGCGCGCGAGAAGTTCAAGAACGTCGAATTCGCCATCACTGCGCTGCCGATCGAACTGCAGCGCATCGTGATATCCGACGCGATGCGCGCGTCGCTCGAGGTCAGGGACTATTCCGGTGCCGCGAAACGCGGAAGCGATCTGGAGATCATCGGTCTGCCGCCGGAACTGAAACCCGCGGTTGCGGTGCTGCGCGGCCGGCTCGCCGAAGCGCTCGGACACGACAAGGACGCGCTGAACGAATACAAGACCGCGGTGGAATCTCCGGACCGGGCCGCGGCGGCTGAAGGCAAGCTGTTCGAGATTGAGCTGCGGCAGAAACGCGATGAAATCAGCCAGGCCGACGCGTTGCGCGAACTGGAAACGCTTTCAGTGATGTGGCGTGGCGATGGGCTCGAAGTGAAGACGCTGGAAATGATCGCGCGCATCTATGCCGATACCGGACGTTACGGCGAATCGCTCGCGGCGACGCGGACCGCGACCAAGCTGCAGCCCAATTCCGAACTATCGCGGCAGGGCCAGGACGCGGCGGCAGCGTTGTTTGCGCAACTCTATCTCAGTCCGAAAGGCGACGATCTGCCGCCGGTCGACGCGCTCGGGATGTTTTACGAGTTTCGCGAATTGACGCCGATCGGGCGGCGCGGTGACGAAATGATCCGCAGGCTTGCGGATCGGCTGGTCGCGGTCGATCTGCTCGATCAGGCCAGCGAACTCCTGCAGTATCAGGTCGATCACCGGCTGGAGGGTTCCGCGCGCGCGCAGGTGGCGGCGCGTCTGGCGATGGTCTACCTGACGAGCCGCAAGCCGGATCGCGCCATATCGGCGCTTCGCACCACGCGCATTGCCGATCTATCTGGCGAACTGCGTCAGCAACGGCTGCTGCTGGAGGCGCGCGCGTTAAGCGACATCGGCCGCCATGATTTGGCGCTCGACATCATCTCGAATATCGGCGGCCGCGAAGCGATCCGGCTGCGCTCCGACATTTACTGGGCATCGAGGCGCTGGCGCGAGGCCTCCGAACAGATCGAATTGTACTACGCCGACCGCTGGCGCGACTTCAAACCGCTCAACCCGGTAGAGAAGGGCGACGTGATCCGAGCCGTGGTCGGATATGCGCTGGCGGAGGATGCCATCGGGCTGGCGCGCTTTCGCGAAAAATACGCGCCGCTAATGAGTGGCGATGCCGACCGCGCCGCGTTCGAGACCGCGAGCAAACCGGCTAACGCGAACAGCGCCGAATTCGCAGAGATCGCGAAGATGGCGGCAAGCGTCGATACGCTCGACGGATTCCTGCGCGAAATGAAAACGCGTTTTCCCGACGCGACCGCCAAGGCGACGCTGCCGCCGGAAACGGCGAAGGCCGATCCGTTCCCGACCGGCTCCTTGCCCCGGATTATCGGATTGAAGCGGGTCGACGCCGCAAGGTAGCGGGTCGCCGTCATCCCCTCGACAGACGGTTGCCGAAGCGGCAACCTGCATCGATCCGACATGCTGAGGAAGCCGCCATCATGAGCAAGCCCACCAGGACCGAAGCCGAGCTCATTGCGATGGCAGAAGCAGAGTTGAAGGTTCACGCCGACTGCCCTGATGGCATCGCCATTTTCGTTCTACGCTCAGGCGATTCCTGGGAGTTTCGCGCCAAGGCCGATGAAGCGACGGTCGCAAAGCCCGGCTATCCCGAATGCGTCGCGATGCTGGTTCAGATTGGCGACCATCTGAGCAAACAGTTTGATGTGAAGGGCTAAGGGATCGTGTCCCGGATGCAGTGCAGCGTTTTCCCGGCGATGCAAAGCGTCTCCGGGCAGCCCAGTACAAGTCCGCTTTGGACTTCATTACAGACTCCGATCCGGCATCGCGCGAGGTCCGAAAAGTGCCCGGAAGCGGACACCGCCGATCAGTTCGTACAGGCTGGTGGTGCGATCCCCGGCCCGCTCACCTCTTCGGATACGCCGTGAAAATGTAATCCTTTGCCGTCACTATTGTATGGCACGCGTACCCGCAGTTGGCGTCGCTCCCTTCGGGCGTGAACGTGTCGGACGCGGCGTCATAGTTAAATTGGGCGTATCCCCATCCGCCGGTGTCCGGAAATCTCTTGCTATCCTTCTCGATGAAATCAACGTCATGCAGGGTGTCCGGCACCATCGTCGGAGCGGGCGCCTCCGCACTCTTTTTCGGTTTCCAATGGATCTTCGCAATCTTGGAGCCGTCGGGGAAATGCTTGCCGTTGCCGGGAACGCCGGCCCGGTAGGCATCGATCATCACGGGATTGGCGAGGATCACAGCGATCAGCTCATCGGTCTGACTGATGGCGACAGCCTGCCAGTCTTCGTATCCTCTGAACTCAGAGAACGCGAGCCCATTCGGCACTTGCACAGTGTATTTGTCCTGCGCGGAAATGGCCTTGCCGCCCAAGACGGCGAGCACCACCGCAATGATCACCATCAGCCATGATGCGATTTTCGCCATGCTCATTTCCTCCGCTGTGATTGAAGTTAAGCTGTTCAATCGATGCCAGCGCGGCGCGCGCGACGTACTTGCCTAAAATTGGTCGCACGCGAAACGCACATATCCTCCGACCAAGCAGCCGGGCAATTGTCTCACCGGCACTGTCAAAATCAATGCGAAAATCGACCGAATTTAGGTTCCGTGAGGTGCATAGCGGACTCGCCAATGACCGCTTGAGTTCAAAACCCGAAGTGGAGGCCTTTTTCGGTGATGTCGGTTTTGCTCTAATCAGCGATCAACGCAGTCGGGGGAAAATCGGCAGTCTATCCGCCGTAGCTCTGCACCAGGCTGCCCGCCACCAGCGACCAGCCGTCGACAAGCACGAAGAAGATCAGCTTGAACGGCAGCGACACCACTGCCGGCGGCAGCATCATCATGCCCATCGACATCAGCACGGAGGCGACGACGAGGTCGATGATAAGAAACGGCAGGAACAGCAGGAAGCCGATCTCGAAGGCGCGTTTCAATTCGGAGATCATGAACGCCGGCACCAGAATCCGCAGCGACATGTCGTCGGGAGTGGCCGGCGGCGGCTCGCCCGACAGGTCCATGAACAGTTTCAGGTCCTTTTCGCGTACGTTCTTCATCATGAAGCCGCGCAGCGGCACTGAAGCGCGCTGCAGCGCCTCTTCGACGGTGATCTGGTTGGCGACCAGCGGCTTGATGCCGTCGTCGTAGGATTTCTGCAACACCGGACCCATCACGAACGCGGTCAGGAACATCGCGAGCGCGATGATCACGGAATTCGGCGGCGCGGTCGCGGTGCCCAGCGCGGTCCGCAGCAGCGACAGCACGACGACGATCCGGGTGAACGACGTCATCATGATCAGGATCGACGGCGCGATCGACAGCACCGTCAGCAGCGCGATCAACTGGATCGAGCGCTCGGTGACGCCGCCATTGCCCTGGCCGAGATTGATGCTGATATCTTGCGCGAACGCCGGATCGACTAGTGATCCGGCGGCTATCAGTGTGGCAAAAAATAAAACTCTACGCGGGACAGTCGCCGATCTCACGAAGGGGTCTTTGGACGGCCCAGCAGTGACGCCATCTCGTCTTCCAGATTCTCAAAGCCGCTCTTCTGCGAAGGCGCGGCAACCGGCGGCGCTGCGGACGGCTCGGTGCGGGGCGCGGCGCGGCCCGGCGGCGGTTCAGGCGCCACCGGCGG
>JAQGKC010000462.1 GCA_028290305.1 Bradyrhizobium sp. | reverse complement strand
CGTCCGCTGGCGGCGTGAGCGTGGCGGGCGAGCTGTTCCTTGCCGGTGCCGGTCTCGCCACGGATCAGGATCGGCATCTTGCGCGCTGCCGCGGTCTCGACCTGACGCACGATCGCCTGCACTGCCGGATCGCGGGCGACGAAACCGAGCACCGCCGGTCTGGGCGGCGTTGCCGGCCGCCGCGGCATCTCGGTTGAGCGAAGATTCTCGATCGTCGCTACAAACGTGCTCCCAATTGTATCCTCTAATCGCTGGCGCTCCTGCCTGCGACTTTCCGAAAGGAAAGATCGGAATGGTGTCCGGAACAGTTCCTCGAAGAGCTGCCCAGGGGTGATGGTTAGACCCTGCAGTAGGTTCTTGGCACGTCCGTTTAATGCAAGCACTCGACCGTCGCGATCTACAGCGAGCAATCCGGCGCTGAGCGTATGCACGTATTCGCTCCGGCTATGGAAGGCGATCAGCAGGTCGTTCTCATGTTGCCGGCGAAACAGGCCGTTCTCGATCTGCGCCGCTGCCATCGCCACCAGCGCCTGGGTGTGTTCCTGGCGCGATCTGCAGTCCGATGAAGCATCCAGCATGCCCGCCAATGATCCATTCGGGGTGAAAACCGGTGAGGCGACACAGGTAAGCCCGCCGAAACGTGGAAAGTAATGCTCGGCGCCGTGAACAAGAACCTGGCGGCGCATGATGGAAGCGGTCCCCAGCGCATTGGTTCCGCAACGTGCCTCCGACCAGACAGCTCCCGGCCTGATCGAAGCGCCATGCACTGACGTCCGGAAGCTGTCGTCGGCCACCATGTCCAGCAACATGCCGTCAGGCGACGCGAAGGCGATCACGAAATTCGTTCCGGCGATCTGGCTGTGAAGACTGTGCATTTCCGCCATTGCGAGGCGCAACACGAGTTCATGCCGTTGCCGTGCCGCTCGCAACACGGCGGCTCCCTCGATATGAAGCGGCGGCGGGCGGCGGGGATCCAGTTGGACGTCGGCGCAGCGCTTCCAGCTTTCCAGAATGTCTGGCGGCAAGAGTTCGGTCGAAACCGTGCCATGACGTTCGAGTTCGCGACGCGCAAGCGAGACGCGCTCCTCGGTGGACAGCATGTTTTTCCTCCGTGGATGTTTCTCCGAAGACCGTGCTGGCTCATGCGCCAATCTTGTCGGTCTCGACCGGACATCGCGATCGTCACCTTACGCGTACGCGAGAGATATCAAAGGCCGAAATATGCTGCGCCGCATGATGTTCCGCGGGTCAACATCCTTGCTCATAAAATTGTTCATCGGTGCAACAGTTCCAGCGGAGGTCTTTAAACATTGCGTTGAAATTTCAACGCGTTGAAGCGCTGGCACGACAGTTGCTGATCAGGGAGGAGAAAAATACCGAAGCCGTGCCGAAGCGGCAGAAAAGAAGGGACCGGGAGATGAAAGCCGCCGTTCTGCATCGTTACGACGAAACCCTGAGCGCGAAGGAATTCGTCAGCTTCGAAGATGTCGTAGATCCGCGCATCGAGAATCCCACAGACGTGATCGTCCGCATCGGTGGCGCAGGCGTTTGCAGAACCGATCTCCATATCGTCGAAGGCATCTGGCGCGAAAAATCCAATGTCAATCTGCCCTATCTCATGGGGCATGAGAACGCCGGCTGGATTGAAGAGGTTGGCAAGGGCGTCAGCGGGTTCCAGAAGGGCGACCCGGTTATCTGTCATCCGCTCGTCACCAGTGGCCATTGTCTGGCGTGTCGTCGCGGAGATGACATGCACGCCGAAGAGAGCGTCTTTCCGGGGATCAATGCCAATGGCGGCTATGCCCAGATTCTTTTGACCGGCGTGCGCAGTCTGATCAAGCTGCCGAAGACCCTCGCGCCCAAGGACGTTGCTCCGTACACCGACGCTGGTCTCACGGCCTATCGTGCCGCCAAGAAAGCTTCGCGCCATCTGCTGCCCGGTCAATACGCGGTAATTATCGGAGCCGGTGGTCTCGGGCATATCGGTATCCAGGTCTTGAAGGCTCTCTGTGCGGCCGAGATCATCGTGACCGATCGCGCGCCGGGCGCGCTCGAACTAGCCCGGAGTTGCGGCGCGGACCATGTGGTGAAGGCGGACGGCAATGAGGTCGAAGCAGTCCTGTCACTGACCGGGGGTCACGGAGCTGAAGCCGTCATCGATTTCGTCGGTGAGGGTGATGCGATCGCCAAGGGCCTGGCGATGACGAGGAACGCCGGCTTCTATTACATCGTTGGTTACGGCGGACGTATCGATATTCCGACCATCGACATGATCACGTCCGAAAAAACCATCGTCGGCAATCTTGTCGGGACCTACGCCGAACTTGTCGAACTCATGGCCCTGGCGGACCGTGGCCTGGTCGATCTTAAGACACGCGAATATCCGCTGAGTGCAGCCAACGACGCGCTGCATGATCTTCATCACGGTCGTGTACCGGGCCGCGCGGTGCTTATCCCATGAGGCAAGACATTGCAGCGCCGTCGGATAATTGGCGGAACGGTTCGTTACCGAACGGGCCTTGGAGCCGTCTTTTGCCGACGGTAGCCGCTGATCCGGAGGGCGATCATATGCAATCCGAGCTTGACAACAGGGCGCGCATGACGGCGCGGCACGAGATGGTGATGGGACTGATCGACAACAACGCCCGCCAATTGCGTTGCGACAATCAGCGGCACGGAGTGGAGATCGAGCGACACCTGGCCGTCCGTGCCGCGGCTCTGCCCGGTGCTCCATCGTCTTCACTGGCGGCGATTGCGGAGTGCGACCAGCGTTTGGCGGTCATCGACGAAGAAGCGCACCGGCTCGCCGCCGAGCGCGACTGGTTGACCACGACGCTTGCGGCGTTCGATGCCGCGGCGGACGGGTCGGACACGAAGGAGGATTTCAATGGCTGAGACCAACACCATGGAAGCTCCCGCTCAGACGAATGAGGAGCGGTCGAAGGATGAATTCTTCAGGCGCCTCGCCGTGGTCGGGGAGGACATGATCGCCGCCCACGGCAAGGATTTCGCAATCGGGGCCCTGGTCCTGCTGGCGCGATTTCTTGTCGAAGGCAAAGAGCTCGCCAAACCGTCGGAACCGACGCTTGGCGAGTGGATGAAAGGGGCGAAGCCGGTCTGACGATCGGCCTCGTCGAACACAGCCGTGAAGCTGCAAGCCGAGCGGTGAGGATACCGCGGACATCGTCCGCAACAATGATCTCGAATGGGAAGCGAAGCTAACGCGACAGACAAGGGAGAAGCTAAATGTCGGCAAGTCTAACGCTCAACAAGATAACGGCACAGAAGGGTATTGGTATTACGGAGGCCGCGAACCGGGTCGCCGATCTCGGCTGGACACCGAGTTACGTTCAGGAAGCGATGACCTTCCCGACGGACTACAAGATATCGAAAGTCGCCAGGGACCCGATGAAGCAGGTCCTGCGGTCCTACTTCCCGATGCAGGAGGAAAAGGATAACCGCGTCTATGGTGCGCTCGATGCGGCGTTGCGTGGCGACATGTTCCGCAATGTCGAGCCGCGCTGGGTCGAGTGGATGAAATTGTTCCTGGCGATCATTCCGTTCCCGGAGATTTCGGCTGCACGCTCGATGGCCATGGTGGGGCGGCTCGCACCCGGCGAAGAGCTGCGTACCGGTTTCACCATGCAGATGGTCGACGAATTCCGGCATTCGACGATCCAGATGAATCTCAAGAAATGGTACATGGAGAACTATATCGACCCGGCGGGTTTCGACATCACCGAAGCCGCGTTCGGCAAGTGCTATGCGACCACGATCGGCCGCCAGTTTGCCGAGGGCTTCATTACCGGCGATGCCATCACCTCGGCCAACGTCTATCTGACAGTCGTTGCCGAGACGGCTTTTACCAACACTCTATTCGTTGCCATGCCCTCTGAAGCCGCTCGCAACGGTGACTATGCGCTACCGACGGTGTTCCTGTCAGTGCAGTCGGACGAGTCGCGCCACATCGGCAACGGCCATTCGATGCTGATGTCGATGATCAACAATCCCGACAACCATCTTCTGCTCGAGCGAGATCTGAAATACGCGTTCTGGCAGAACCACGCCATTGTCGATGCCGCCATCGGTACGTTCATCGAGTACGGCACCACCAATCGTGACAAGAACAAGGAATCTTATGCGGAGCTCTGGCACCGCTGGATTTATGAAGACTACTACCGCACCTATATGCTGCCGCTCGAGAAATACGGCATCAAGATCCACCATGACGACGTCTCTGAAGCATGGGACCGTATCGTCAAAAAGAACTACGTCCACAAGGTTGCGCAGTTCTTCTCGGTCGGCTGGCCGGTCAATTTCTGGCGCATCGAGGCTCAGACCGAGAAGGACTTCGAGTGGTTCGAGCACAAGTATCCGGGCTGGTACGCCGAGTTCGGTGACTACTGGAAATGGTACGGCAAGAAGAGCAAGCCGGGCGAGACCAACATCCTGTTCGACCAGGAGAATGGATACGTCTATCCGCACCGTTGCTGGAGCTGCATGGTGCCTTGCCTGATCCGCGAAGACATCGTTTGCGACGAGGTGGATGGCAAGATCTACACGTATTGCTCCAAGCAGTGCGCATGGACCCACAAGGTGGCGTTTGCGGCAGAGTATGAGGGCCGTCCGACGCCCGCGATGGGCCGCTTCAGCGGCCGGCGCGAGTGGGAGGATTGCTACCACGGCTGGGATCTCGCCGACGCCATCAAGGACCTCGGCTTCGTTCGCCCGGACGGCAAGACGCTGGTGCCGCAACCGCATTTGCGTTTCGATGACAAGGAGATGTGGACGCTCGACCACGTGCGCGGCCACACCTTGCAGAGTCCGTTGCGTCTGCTGCGGGAGCTGAGTCCGGCGGATCGCGAGAAGTCGATTGCCGAATATCGCAAGGGCTTCAAGATCCGGTCATTCAACTGACGCTGTTGTACCGGGAGCCGCCGAGGCGGCTCCCGGATCTGCTCAAGCGGGCATCGTCGATCCGCATCAACAACATTGAGCACAATCCCAGGGAAACCTCATGCCGGCACCAGCAATTCATACCGTTCGTTTCGAGCCGCTTGGGGTCGAAATGGAAGTTGAAGAGGGCGAAACCGTGCTCGATGCGGCCTTCCGCCAAGGCATTTCGCTGATGCACGGTTGCAAGGAAGGTCAGTGCGGGAGTTGCAAGTCCCGTCTGATCGACGGTGACATCGAGCTTCTCAAATATTCAACGTTTGCGCTGCCGGACTATGAAAGTGAAACCAGCCACATTCTGTTGTGCCGGACGCACGCCTTCAGCGACCTGACTGTCGAACTCCTGAATTACGACGAAGATCTGTTGAGCCGCTCCATCGCCGTCAAGGAATTCGATGCGCAGGTCGTCAGCGTTCGTGCGCTGACCCACGATATTCGCCAGCTCGAGATCGAGCTCGAAAAACCGCTGCGTTTCTGGGCCGGACAGTACGTTGATCTGACGGTTCCAGGAACGGACATCACGCGTGCATTCTCCATGGCAAGCGCGCCCAATAGTCCGACGACGCTTCACTTTATCATCAAGAAATATCCCGATGGCGCGTTCTCGTCGCTGCTCGACGGCGGCTTGAAGCCCGGTGACAAGCTTGTCGCCAAGGGCCCGTACGGCACCTGTTTCCGCCGTGAGGAGCGGCCCGGTCCCATGATTCTGATCGGCGGGGGCTCCGGCATGTCACCGTTGTGGTCGATTCTCAGCGATCATATCGAGAGCGGCGAACAGCGGCCTATCCGTTTCTTCTATGGAGCACGCACGCGCTCGGACTTGTTCCTGTTGGACGAGTTGGCGGCTATCTCCAGCAAGCTTTCCGACTTCAAATTCATTCCGGCGCTGTCGCACGTGCAGCCCTCCGACGAGTGGCAGGGAGAGACCGGCTTCATCCACGAAGCCGTGCGCCGGCATCTTCGGGACGAGCACCTGGCCGGTGAGATGGACAGCTATTCGTGCGGCCCGCCGCAGATGATCGACGCCGTTCTGCCGGTTCTTCAAATGGCGGGGGTCGAGCCGGACCGAATTTACTTCGACAAATTTACACAGCCGACGAGATGAGAAGGCCTGAATAAACCGACGATCGATTCCACAGCAATAAAACAAGCCCCAGGAGGATATCATGAGCGCTCAAGTCCAAACTGCACCACAGAAGTCGGGAGCCGCGGGTGCGGCAACATTCGCTGGTTCCGAAAGCCGGAAGTACAACTACTATGAGCCGAAAGGCCGCAAGGCGACGCATTACGAAGATATGACCGTCGATGTTCAGCCGGATCCGGAACGCTATTTGTTGCAGGACTGGATCATCTCATTCGGAGATGGACGCCCGGCCTATTCAAAGGACTCGACCGCCGCCAAGAGCTCGAACTGGCACAAGTTTCGGGCTGTCGATCAGGAATGGGAGCGCACCCATTATCAGCGTCAATCGACAATCTGCGGCATGATCCAGAACGTGATCGATAACGGTCGCAAGTCCGGCGCCGCGTCACGCTTCGACAAGACCTGGATCAAGGTTCTGCAGGATCATCTCGGCGCATACAAACATGCCGAATTCGGTCTGGGCACCTCGACGATGCAGGCGCAGCGTTACGGCTACACCCAGATGATCAACAACGCGGTGTTGACGAACTCGTCCTACAAACTGCGCTTTGCCCAGGATCTCACGCTTTATCTGGCCGAACTCGCGATCGACATCGGTCCGACGCTCGATACCACCGCAGGGAAGAAGCACTGGCTGGAGGATCCGGTCTGGCAGGGCACGCGCAAGGCGGTCGAGGCGATCATGGGCTCGACGGATTATCTCGAACAATACTTCGCGATCAATCTGGTGTTCGAGCCGCTCGTCGGCGAACTGTTCCGCAGCGGTTTTGTCATGCAGTTGGCTGCCGCACAGGGTGACTTCATCACGCCGGCCGTGGTCTCGGCCGCCGAGGCTGACTACGAGCGCAATCTCGCCAATGCGGTGGAGCTGTTCCATATCCTTGCCCACGAACCGGAGTTTGCGGTTCACAATCAGGGCGTATTCAACGGCTGGCTGGCCGAGCATGGCGCGCTTGCGCTCGAGGCCGCAAAAAACCTGCAGCCGATCTGGTCGCAACCGCGCGTGAAGGTGTCCAGCTTTGCCGACGCATTAGCGGCCGCCAAGAATCGTATCAAGACAATCACCACCGAGGTCGGCATCCGCGCGCCTGCTTCGCTCACCGCCTGATCAACCCGCAATCCAATCAACGGAGAAGGAGGCAGCGATGTCCCAACACCAGGACAACATTTTCAAATCGATGAAAGACGTTCGTTTCGAGGGGACGATCTCCCATCAATGCGGCGTGACCATGAACGACAGCGTCGAAGCTCGCGTCATTGCCGAGGTCATGACGGATAAGGAGGGGATAACCGTCACCTATATGCCGGCGATGATCCGGATCGATGGCAACGGCAAAATCCTGTTCGACATGGCGGAGATTTCCGAGGCGCTTGGCCGCGTCATGACCCCGCATTTGTTCGAGATCTCGACCTCAACGCACTACGGCAGGATGGTGATGATCGACGACAACACCGTCGTGCTCTTCGGCGACATGAACGATGCCCTCGCTTACGAATAAGGCAATCCAGGGTGGTTTTAGCCGACACGGCATCGATCAACCTGCCGGCAAGACCGCGCGGGCCGGGTGAAAACAGAATAAGGGAAGGGAAAATATCATGTTCAAAACCAAAGACGGCGAAGAGATCTTCGTGATCGACGGGCACACGCATTTCTGGGACGGCAGCCCGCAAAACCAGAAGAATGTGCACGGCAAGCAGTTCATCGACTGCTTCTACGCCTACCACTCGAATCTCAGCCCAAAAGAGTGGCTGTGGCCGAAGGAAAAATTCGAAAAATATGATGCTCAGACCATGCACGACGATCTCTTCGTGCACGGCTACGACGACATGGCGATCTTGCAGTCGACTTACCTGTCCGACTTTTACAAAAAAGGCTTCAACAACATCGAACGCAATTATGCGATGAAGAAGGCCTATCCCAATCGTTTCATCATCAATGGCGCATTCGATCCGCGGGACGGTGAACGTGGCCTCGATCAGCTCCGCGCCGATGCGGAGAAATACAAATTAAAGGGCGTTAAGCTTTATACCGCCGAGTGGAAGGGGGACTCCAAAGGCTACAAGCTGACCGATCCGGAGTCTTACCGTTTCCTGGAAGAAGCCGAGAAACTCGGAATCAAGAACATCCACGTTCATAAAGGCCCGACGATTTTGCCCTTGAACCGGGATGCCTTCGATGTTGCCGATGTCGATGATGTCGCGACATCCTTCCAGAATCTGAACTTCATCATCGAGCATTGCGGCCTGCCGCGGCTGGACGATTTCTGCTGGATCGCCACGCAGGAAACAAACGTTTATGGCGGCCTTGCCGTCGCGCTGCCGTTCATTCATACGCGGCCGGGTTATTTTGCTCACGTCATTTCCGAACTGTTGTTTTGGCTCGGTGAGGACAAGCTGCTTTACGGCAGCGACTACGGTATCTGGACGCCGAAATGGCTGATCGAGAAATTCATGGCCTTCGAGTTGCCGGACGACGTAGCCAAGGAGACCGGCGTGTCGCTGTCGCTGACGGCGAAGAAAAAGATTCTGGGACTGAATGCGGCTCGCCTCTACGACGTCGATATCGCGGCGCAGAAGCAGAAACTGATGACCCCCCTAGCGGTCGCATCATGACCGTCGCCACCGGACCATATGCGGATCGCACTCCCGAGATCTGGGATCGGTTACATCACGTAACCGATCCGGAACTTGACGAGTCGGTGACGGACCTGGGCTTCGTCACTACCGTGGAGGTGGATGCAATTGACCATGTCCATATCCAGTTCCGTTTGCCGACATATTGGTGCGCCGCCAACTTCGCCTTCATGATGGCGGACGATATGCGTGCCGCCGTGAGGTCCTTGCCGTGGGTTCGCGGGGTGAGCGTCGTCCTTGGTGAGCACATGTATGCCGACAAGATCAACCGCGGCATTTCGCAGGGCCTGTCCTTCCAGGAGGCCTTCGGCAGCGAAGCAACGGGAGATCTGAGTGAAGTGCGCCGCACGTTTCTTCTGAAGGCGTTTCAGCGCCGGCAGGAGGCGTTGCTGAATCACCTCATGGCTCAGGGTTACACGCCTGAACAACTTGTCACCATGATCCTCGCCGAACTCCGGGCGCTGCCTGTCGGCAAGCAAGGGCAAGAACTGGTCGGACGCTATCTGGAGCGGCGGGAGATCGTCGGATCGTGCAGCCCGGATGCGTTGGCGTTCTTGTCGGTGGAGGGACGGCGCCTCCAGGCCGAGGGCTTCGAGGTCTATGTCAGAGGCCTCCGGCGTGTCGGTGTCAACGCCGAGTTCAACGGCGCATTGTGCCGGGGCCTGCTGTCCGCGCGCTTCGACATGACGACACCACTTCCCGAACGACCCAAGATGAACCCGCCGTAGCTGACAGTCATCTGAAGAACCAACGACGACAAAAATCGGGAGGAAAGCCAATGCCAAAGATGATGCTGCACGATGAAGCCGCGCGAGAAGCCTTGGGCCGCGGGGTTGCGAAGCTGGCGCGGGCCGTCGCTGCAACGCTGGGACCGCAGGGCATGAATGCGATCATGGACCGGCCGATCGGCACGCCGATCGTCTCCCGTGATGGCGTGAGTATAGCTGACGAGATCGAACTCGAATGTCCGTTCGAGAACATGGGCGCGCAGATCGTGCGCGAGGTGTCCCGGCAGACCAACGAGGTCGCCGGCGATGGCACCACGACCGCAACGGTGCTGGCGGATGCGCTTG
>JAQGKC010000438.1 GCA_028290305.1 Bradyrhizobium sp. | reverse complement strand
GCGGCAACGACCTTATCCAATGGGCGGATATGCGTGAAGTACAACAGACCGCCGGCCGCAAGCACCGCAGTCAGTAAGGCAACAGGGATAACGACTTTCTTTTTCATGGCCGCGCTCGCTCACAGATACCCAACCCAATCTGATAAAGCCGAACAGCTCCATCCTACGGAGGTTGATTCGAATGTCGTGTTGGTTTGTGAGCCGGCATACCTTGGTTTAGCAGCACGGGATCGCTCCGGATGCGCTGATGGCCACGTTGCCGATCCGTGACCGAGTGCATTGCTTCAATGGTCCGAAAGGTGCCCTCACCTTCTCGACGAGGCATCTCGGCTTTAGCGCAAAAAGGCCAGCGCGGTTCTTGTCATCGTCTAGCCATAATATGGCACCGATCGTGATACGATCGCATTTTCGGGCATCTGTTTTGAATTGACGGGCGAGAGCAGACGTAACCTAATCAATACCTAATCAATGTCCAAAAGTAGTCCTCCTGGCAGGAGGTTCTCGTGAAGGAGCTCTCGAGTTACGTATTCTCGCCGCTGAGGGAGGGAGACCTCTCTCTCTACCGGGGCTCCGGCAATGGCTTGGCCCCGATTCTGCTTGTTGCCGCGGAGGAAACCTCGCTCAGTTGCGTCGAGCGGCTTGAACACGAATATACGCTCAAAGCCGAACTTGACGCTGACTGGGCGGCGCGACCCCTCGCGCTGACCCACTACGACGACCGCATGACGCTGGTGCTTGAGGATCCCGGCGGGGTGCCCCTCGATCGACTGCTTGGCCGACCACTGGACGTCTCGCATTTCCTGCGGATCGCGATCCCTCTCGCGGGGGCGCTCCGCCGGGTGCATGAGCGTGGCCTCATCCATAAAGACGTCAAGCCGGCAAACATCCTGGTGGACGCGGCAAGCGGCGGCGTGTGGCTGACGGGGTTCGGCATTGCCTCGCGTCTGCCGCGCGAGAACCAAGCCCCCGCGCCGCCGGAGGTGATCGCGGGGACGCTCGCCTACATGGCGCCGGAACAAACCGGCAGGATGAACCGCTCGGTCGACTCCCGAAGCGATCTCTATGCTCTGGGTGTCACCTTTTACAAAATGTTGACGGGGCAGCTCCCCTTCACCGCCGCCGATCCGATGGAGTGGGTGCACTGCCATATCGCGCGGCAACCGGTGCCGCCTAACGAACGGAAAGCGGGTGTCCCGGGCACGCTCTCGGCGACTGTGATGAAGCTCCTCGCCAAGACTGCCGAGGAGCGCTACCAGACCGCCGCGGGCCTCGAGGCCGATCTGCGGCGCTGTTTGGCGGAGTGGGAGTCGCATGGCCGTATAGACCCGTTCCTGCTCGGCGCTTACGACGTGTCGGACCGGCTGCTGATCCCGGAGAAGCTCTACGGCCGGGAGCGCGAGATCGACACACTGCTCGCTTCCTTCGACCGGGTCGTGGCCAACGGCGCCTTGGAGCTCGTGCTCGTGTCCGGATATTCCGGGATCGGCAAGTCCTCGGTGGTGAACGAGCTGCACAAGGTGCTCGTCCCGCCGCGTGGCCTGTTCGCCTCCGGCAAGTTCGACCAGTACAAGCGCGACATCCCGTACACCACTCTGGGCCAAGCCTTCCAGAGCCTTGTCCGCTCGCTGCTGAGCCAGAGCGAGGCCGAGCTTAGGCGGTGGCAGGACTGCCTGAGCGAGGCGCTGGGCCCGAATGGTCAGCTCATGGTCAATCTCGTTCCCGAGCTGGAGCTCGTGATTGGAAAACAACCACCGGTCTCGGACCTGCCGTCGCAGGACGCACAGAACCGGTTCCAGATGGTTTTCCGGCGCTTCCTCGGGGTGTTCGCGCGCAAGGAGCACCCGCTCGTGCTGTTTCTTGACGATTTGCAATGGCTTGATGCGGCGACGCTCGACCTTCTCGAGCACTTGGTCACGCACTCGGAAGTGCGGCACCTGCTGCTGATTGGCGCCTATCGGGACAATGAGCTCGGTCCCTCTCACCCGCTTCTGCGCACGCTGGAGGCGATCCGCGCCGCCGAAGCGAGGGTGCATGAGATCGTGCTGGCGGCCCTCGAGCTCGACGATGTTGGCCGGTTCATCGCCGACACGCTCCACTGCGAGCCGAAGCGCGCGCGGCCATTGGCGGAGCTGGTGCAAGAGAAGACCGGCGGCAATCCGTTCTTTGCGACGCAGTTCTTTATCGCGGTGGCCGACGAGGGGCTGCTCGCATTCGATCCGGTCGCGTCGGCGTGGCAATGGAACATCGATCGCATCCGTGCCAAGAGCTATACCGACAATGTGGTGCACCTTATGGTCGGGAAGTTGAAGCGGTTGTCTTCCACCACCCAGGAAGCCCTGAAGCAGCTGGCCTGCCTTGGCAATGTCGTCCCGATCGCCACTCTGGCCCTGATTCTCGGGAAAACAGAGGAGGCCATGCACGCGGCCCTCTGGGAAGCCGTCCACGCCGGGCTCGTCTTCCACCAGGAGAGCACCTTCAGATTTCTGCACGACCGGATCCAGCAGGCGGCCTATTCGCTGATTCCCGACGAGCAACGTGCCGACGTCCACCTGCGCATCGGCCGTGCGCTGCTGGTGAGCATGACGGCGGACGAACTCGCCGAGCATCTGTTCGATGTGGCGAACCAATTGAATCGGGGCGCCACACGGCTGATCGACCTGGACGAGAAAGCGCAAGTGGCGACGATTGATCTTCGTGCCGGGCGAAAGGCCAAGGCGTCGGCGGCCTATGTGTCGGCGTGCGTACATCTTGCGGCCGGCATGGCGCTGTTGGACGAAAGAGACTGGAGCAGCCAGTACAAACTAAGGTTCAGCCTGTGGCTCGAACGTGCGGAGTGCGAGTTTCTGACCGGTAACTTCGACACAGCCGAGCAACTGATGGTAGTGTTACTGCAGCGCGGGGCGTCGAAGGTCGACCGGGCGGCCGCCCATCATCTCAAGGTTCAGTTGCACGTCCTGAAGTCAGAAAACCCGCAAGCGGTGGCCAGCGCGCTCACGTGCCTGCAGGGGTTCAGCATCGATCTCCCGGCACACCCGACCTTTGAGCAGGTCCTGGCCGAATACGAGACGGTCTGGCAGACCCTCAATGGGCGCTCGATCGAGAGCCTCATCGATCTGCCGCTGATTACCGACCCGGAAATGCGGGCCGCGATGGATATGCTCTCGACCCTGATCCCTCCCGCCTACTTTACCGACTTCCATTTGTACTGCTTGCTCGTGTGCCGCATGGTGAACGTCAGCATGCAGCACGGGACGAGCGGCGCTTCCGCGCATGCCTATGGCAGGCTTGGGACGATCCTGGGCACGGTCTTTCACCGTTACAGGGAGGGTTATCGTTTCGCACAGCTGGCATGCGACCTGGTCGAGAAACACCGCTTCATCGCCTACCAGGCAAAGGTTCACCATATGATGGGATGGGTCGCGATCTGGACGCAGCCGATCGCGACGGCGATCGATTTCAACCGGGCGGCCTTTCGCGCCGCAAGCGAGACAGGGGATCTGACCTACGCCTGCTACAGCATGTTCCAATCCTTCACAGGCCTTCTCCTGCGCAACGATCCGCTCGATGCGGTGTGGCGGGAGTCGGAGATGGGTTTGGACTTCGCCAGGAAAGCTAGATACGGCGATGTCGTGGACATCATCGTGAGCCAGCAGCGTTTCATCGCGACTATGCAGGGCCACACCGCGACCTTCTCCACCTTCAGCGACGCGCAGTTCGACGAGGCAACATTCGAGGCGCAACTGACGGGGAACCGGCTGCCCAGGATGATCTGCTGGTACTGGATCCTCAAACTGAAGGCGCGGTTCCTGGCAGGCGACTATGCCGAGGCTCTCGCGGCAGCCGAAAAGGCGAAGGCGCTCCTTTGGGCTTCACCCGCCCATATCCAGTTGCTCGACTACTTTTACTACACCGCGCTGACGGTGGCGGCGCTCTACGAGAACGCTACTGCTGACGAGCAGAACAGATGGCGCGAACTCCTGACGGCGCACCGCGAGCAACTGTGCGAGTGGGCCGAAAACTATCCACCGACTTTCGCCGACAAGCACGCGCTGGTGGCGGCCGAGATCGCCCGCCTCGAAGGGCGAGACGGCGATGCAATGCGTCTATATGAGCAAGCTATTCGATCGGCCCGCGAGCACGGTTTCGTGCAGAACGAGGGCTTGGCCCATGAGGTGGCCGCGCGGTTCTACGCGGCGCGCGGCTTCGATACGATCGCCCACGCGTATCTGCGGGAGGCGCGGCGTTGCTATCTTCGCTGGGGCGCGTTCGGCAAGGTGCGGCAACTCGAACAGCTTCATCCGCATCTCCGCGACGCGCCAGTCCCTGCATCTCCCACCATTACCATTGGCGCGCCAGTCGAGCAGCTGGATGTCGGGACGGTGCTCAAGGCCGCACAGGCGGTGTCCGGCGAGATCGTCCTTGGTGAGCTCATCAAGACGCTGCTGCGGATCGCGGTCGAGCATGCCGGTGCCGAGCGCGGCCTGCTCATCCTGTTCCCGGGCGACGAGCCACGGATCGAAGCGGAAGCGACGACCGGCCGCGGCCAGGTTGAGGTCACCCAGCGTCAGACGGCCGTGTCACCGGCCGCACTGCCCGAATCTCTTCTCCACACCGTGATCCGGACGCGCGAAAGCGTGATCCTTGATGACGCCTTGGCGCAGAATCCGTTCTCGGCGAATGAGTACATCTGCCAGAAGCACGCCCGGTCGGTCCTCTGCTTGCCCCTGGTGAAACAGTCCAAGCTGATCGGGGTGCTCTATCTCGAGAACAACCTGGCACCGCATGTGTTCACACCGGCCCGGATCTCGGTACTGGAACTGCTGGCGTCGCAAGCGGCGATCTCGCTGGAGAACGCCCGTCTGTACAACGATCTTAGGGAACGGGAGGCCAGGATCCGTCGCCTGGTCGATTCGAACATCATCGGAATCTTCATCGGGGATTCTCGGGGCGGGATCCTCGAAGCCAACGAAGCCTTTCTCGACATGTTGGGCTACAGCCGTGAAGACCTTATCTCGGGTCGGATACGGTGGACGAAGCTAACACCCGCCGAGTGGGCCCTCGCCGACCAAGATGCGTTGGCCCAGATGAGCGCGACCGGAAGCTGCAAGCCTTTCGAAAAGGAATTTTTCCGCAAAGACGGCAGCCGCGTGTCG
>JAQGKC010000418.1 GCA_028290305.1 Bradyrhizobium sp. | reverse complement strand
CGATGATATCGACGGCGACCACCGACTGCAGGCCATTCCGGATCGTTGCATCTGAAAGAAAGCGCGTCGTGCCATAACCGCGCAGATACGGGACGATCACCCTGTAGCCGGCCTGCGCCAGCAAAGGCGCGACATCGACAAAACTGTAAATGTCGTAGGGCCAGCCGTGCAGAAGAACGACGACAGGGCCATCGGCGGGGCCGGCTTCGGCATAACCGATATTGAGCGCGCCGGCATGGATCTGCTTCAGCGGGCCGAACGAGGTGTTCGTCCCCGGCTTGATCTCGGGCAGATCCGCCGGTTTTGCCTTGCTGGATTGCGCGTCCACCGAACCGCTCAAGGCGAATTGGGCAGCGGCAATGGTCATGGCGGCGGTGCCAAAAAAGCGGCGGCGATCACGGTCGATTTCGTCAGACATTTTGATCGTATCCATTGGTTTGATTGTATCCATTGGGGATTCTCCTTGGTTTGAGGCTTGGTCGGGAAGTGCGCTTGAAGCGTGCCGGGTACGACCAGCCTGCTTTCATCAGTGCATCCGACGCCTCAGGCATCGTCTGTGGAGGAACGAGCAATCAGTAACGAGCAATTAGTGATGGCTTTTCGCTGCGTGCGTTTCGGGGACCACGAATTCGACAGCGGCTTGATCCAACGGCTGGTGATTTGCGTTTGCTAGGATGATCCGAACCTTGTGCGGTCCAGCGGGAAGACCGACGAGGATCAGGGGTTCGCGGCTCGCGTCAGCCCAGTGCCACGGCGCATCATCGACGATGACATGGATGTGCCCGATGCGCGGCGACACATCGAGGGCGTTCGGGCCAAACACCGGCACGATCCGCAGATTCTCGGCGCGGTACTGGATGAAAACCTGTCCGTGGGCCAACGGTTCGGCCAAAGGCGGATCGACAATGATTTTTGCGGGAGGCTGCTGCTCCGCGAGCGGCACGACAGCGGCTGGCCCGAGCACCTCTCTTGCGGTTTGAGCCATGGCAGTGGGCGTCGACAACGCGGCTGTCGCTGCGATCAAGGCAATGAAGATACGCTTCATGATTGCTTCTCCGGGTGCTCTCGCTATCAATACGTATCCGATTTAATCGTACACGATGTATAAACATTCCAGCGCCTGAGATGTCAACCCTTCCGATTTAATCGCATGCGATATATATGAAGACTTCACATCATCGTGTGATTACGAGGCCGCAGATGAATCCCGCCGACCCGGCAGACCCCACAAACCCGAAGCTCGCCGACTTCCTGTGCTTTGCGATCTATTCGGCCAATCTCGCCTACGGAAGGGCCTACAAGCCGATTCTTGAGGAGCTCGGTCTCACCTACACGCAATACATCGCGATCGTGGCGCTGTGGGAGGAAGACAATCAGACCGTCAGCGGCCTGGGCGAGAAGCTGTTTCTCGAGTCCAACACGCTCACGCCAATCCTGAAGAAGCTCGAGGGGATGGGTTATCTCCGCCGGCAGCGCGATCCCGCGGATGAACGCCAGGTCCTGGTCAGCCTGACGGACGCAGGCCGCCGCCTGCGCGAGAAAGGCTTGGGGATGAATCTCGTGAAGGCTTCCGGCCTGACTCCTGAAGAATTCGGCAAGATGCAGAAGGGCGTCGTTACGCTGCGCAACAATCTCATTAAGGCTGCTCGGGGCGAGCGATAATGATTCCGGTTATTTTGTCCGCGCCCGCTATCCGACACCCCCTGTGAAACGATGCATAGCGGCCCGGCAATCCGGCCCTGCCCTCACGAATACCGCATCACCCCGTCATCGATCTTGCCGTAGCGCAACGTGACGATGTCGAGCGCGTAATTCTGATAGAGCCGCCACGGCCACTTCGATCCCTGCTTTGGCATCTTCGCCACCGAGCGCTGCACGTAGCCGGAAGAAAAATTCAGTGACGGCAATTCCGTGATCGAGGGATCGACATTATGCGGCATGCACTGCTTGTAGCCGCGGCGATCCATGTAATTGATCAGGCGGCAGACATATTCGCAGGTCAGGTCGCATTTCAGCGTCCACGACGCGTTGGTGTAACCGAATGCCGACGCCAGATTGGGCACATCCGAATACATCATGCCCTTGTAGTTAAGCGCCCGCGCAAAATCGACGACGCGACCGTCGACGCTGACCTCGAGGCCGCCAAGCACCTGCAAATTAAGTCCGGTGGCGGTGACGATGATGTCGGCCTCGAGTTCACTGCCGTCCTTCAGCCGGATGCCTTTTTCGGTGAAGGTGTCGATCTGGTTGGTCACCACCGATGCGCGCTTTTCCCGGATCGCCCTGAACAGATCGCCATCGGGCACCAGGCACAGCCGCTGATCCCAGGGATTGTAGCGCGGCGTGAAATGGGTGCCGATATCGTAATCCGGGCCGAGCGCCATCCGGACGCCGCCGAGGATCAGTTGCTTGACCCTCTCGGGCTTGCGCCGCGAGAGCTGGAAGAAATACATCCCCCACATCACGTTGCGCCAACGGATCAGATGGTAGGCGAGCTTGGCCGGCAGGCGCGCGCGCAGTTTGTTGGCGACCGGGTCCTGGGCCGGGCGCGAGACCACATAGGTTGGCGAGCGCTGCAGCATGGTGACATGCGCGGCCTGCTTTGCCATCTCCGGCACCAGCGTCACGGCAGTGGCGCCCGAGCCGATCACCGCCACGCGCTTGCCGGCGTAATCGACATCGTCGGTCCATTTCTGCGGATGCACGATACGGCCCGAAAAATCCTTCGCGCCCGGAAATTCCGGCGAGTAACCGTTCTCGTAATTGTAGTAGCCGCTGCACATGAACAGGAAATTGCAGGTGAAGCGCACGATCTCGGTCGCATCCTCACCTACCGTGCGTTCGGCCTCCACGGTCCAGCGTGCATCCGGCGACGACCACGACGCACGCTTGACCCGATGGTTGAAGCGGATTCTCTTGTCGATGCCATTGTCGGCCGCTGTTTCGCGGACGTAATTGAGAATCCGCGGCCCGTCGGCGATCGCCTTGGGCTCGGTCCATGGCTTGAATGAATAGCCCAGCGTGAACATGTCGCTGTCGGAGCGGATGCCGGGATAGCGGAACAGATCCCAGGTGCCGCCGATGCAATCGCGGCCCTCGAGAATGACGTAGCTCTTGCCGGGACACTTTTGCTGCAGGTGATAGCCCGCGCCGATGCCGGACAATCCGGCGCCGACGATCAGCACGTCGACATGTTCTGAGGGGGCGATCGGTTCCATCGCTTGATTAGCGCGCAAGCAGCGGGAAAATCAAGGGAGCCTGACAATCGCGAAGCTATCCAGGCGATCTTATTCAGGCTCACCGGAGCCCGAAGCCAAAAGCCCATCAGGGTGCGAAGAAGACTTCGCACACCTTCGCTTAAGTGATGTCCTGAGGCGAGGCGACGCTTCTACAACGCCTGCATAGCGGCAAGATTTGCGACGGATATCTTGCCGTTGTCGGTATAAAAGTGACCTTCATTCACCTTCCATCCCGCAAGCTCGCTACCGTAATTTGCAATCTCTTGTGGTGTCACAACGTCAGCCTCGCCAAGCATGGGAAGAATGGGAGTTACCTGCGACTTCGGTTGCCAAGCCGCCATCCCGCGCTTGATAGCCTTAGCCGGAGTGCCACCATTGATATCCGAAACCCTGCCATTATTCGTCCAGCGCCAATACGTCTGAGGCAATAGAATATCGCTCGCAGAGAAGAATTCCTTCCAGGGAATATTCGGCTTACCGTTCGGGCTGGGATAAGCGCACCCCGAAGTCGTTCCAATGACAAACTTTCTCCCGCCCGCAGTCCGGATGATCTTGCAAAAATCCGCGGCCAGCTGACCTAACCCCGGTTGATTCCAGTCGTTCGTGCCCGGGCCGTCAGATTCAGGATCGACGATATACCCATCCAGCCCCGCTGGAATAAGCGTGCCGGCAACTTTGTTCGCTCGGCGGTAGCTCTCGCAGTCGTAGCCGAGGGCCAGCGCCAGCCATAAACCCGCAGCCCCAATTGTTTGAAATTCTTGATCGATGCAGCGAGCCGACTCGACGAGGTGCGGATGCAGACGCCCGTTGCGCCTATTGCCAATGCATGTTTTGCAAACTGTGTCTCCGCCGCTTGGGTATCCATGTTTACGGTCCAGAGGTATTTGTGAGCTAAAGTCATTTGATCCTCCCTAAATAAAAATAATTCAACTATCCTCTCACAACCTGAAATAGAGTCAAAATGAGAAGCGCCATTCGTTCGCTGAAGCCAGGCACAATGTTCAAGTGGTGACTGCGGCAAGTGAAATGCTTTAGCCAAAGCAAAAAGCCCCGGATCGCTCCGGGGCTTTTGCGTTTTGTGCTTTTTGGGTCGATCAATACCGGTAATGATCCGCCTTGAACGGGCCTTCCGGCTTGACGCCGATGTACTCGGCCTGGTCGGGCCGCAGTTTTGTGAGTTTCACGCCGATCTTGGCGAGATGCAGCCGGGCCACCTTCTCGTCCAGCGACTTCGGCAGCACGTAGACCTTCTTCTCGTACTTGCCGCCCTTGTTGATGGCGAACAGCTCGATCTGCGCCAGCGTCTGGTTGGTGAACGACGCCGACATCACGAAGCTAGGATGGCCCATGGCATTGCCGAGATTCACCAGGCGGCCTTCCGACAGCAGGATGATGCGATGCTTGTCGGGGAATTCGATCTCGTCGACCTGTGGCTTGATGTTGGTCCATTTCAGATTGCGCAGGCCCGCGATCTGGATCTCGTTGTCGAAGTGACCGATGTTGCAGACGATGGCGCGGTCTTTCATCGCGCGCATGTGTTCGGTGGTGATGATGTCCTTGTTGCCGGTCGCGGTGACGAAAATGTCGGCGCGGGGTGCGGCGTCTTCCATGGTGACGACTTCATAGCCTTCCATCGCCGCCTGCAACGCGCAGATCGGATCGACCTCGGACACCATGACGCGGCAACCGGCCTGCCGCAACGAGGCGGCCGAACCCTTGCCGACGTCGCCGAAACCCGCGACCATCGCCACCTTGCCGGACATCATCACGTCGGTGCCGCGGCGAATGCCATCGACCAGCGATTCACGGCAGCCATAGAGGTTGTCGAACTTCGATTTTGTCACACTGTCATTGACGTTGATCGCCGGGAACAACAGCTTGCCGGTCTTCTCCATCTCGTAGAGACGATGCACGCCGGTGGTGGTCTCTTCCGAGACGCCCTTGATGTTCTTGGCGATCTCGGCGAACCAGCCCTTGGGCTTTTCCTTCAGGAGCTTCTTGATCAGCGCGAAGAATACTTCCTCTTCTTCCGAGCCCGGCTTGTCGAGGAACGCCGTGTCGCCGTTCTCGGCGCGCAGGCCGTGATGCACCAGCATGGTGGCATCGCCGCCATCGTCGAGGATCATGTTGGGCGTGCCGCCGCCGTGCCAGTCGAACAGCTTGGCCGTGTAGTCCCAATATTCGGTGAGCGTTTCACCCTTCACCGCGAACACCGGAATGCCGGCGGCCGCGATGGCGGCCGCGGCATGATCCTGCGTCGAATAGATGTTGCAGGAGACCCAGCGGATGTCGGCGCCGAGCGCCGCGAGCGTCTCGATCAAGACCGCGGTCTGGATCGTCATGTGCAGGGAGCCGGCGATGCGCGCGCCCTTCAAAGGTTGCGTTGGGCCGTATTCCTCGCGCGTGGCCATCAGGCCGGGCATCTCGGTCTCGGCCAGCGAGATTTCCTTGCGGCCGAATTCGGCGAGCGAGATGTCCTTGACGATGTAATCGGTGAAGGTGGGCTTCTTGGCGGTGGCGGTCATGTAATGGGTCCCTAAACAGAGTAATTCGGATTTTATCGATACGAAACGAAACTGGACGCTTTGTGGCGTCATCCCCGGATGAGCAAATTTATGCTCACTCGGGAGGTGCGCACTCTTTTCTTGCGCGCCTCGAGGGATGGCTGCGGGCACATCTTGTGTTGTCATCCTTCGAGGCTCGCCAAAGATGGCTCGCACCTCAGGATGACGGCGTATGCGGAGACCTCTCCCCGCGAACGGGGAGAGGTAAGAAAATCACACCGCGCGCTTCAGCACTTCGGCGAGATCGGTTTTTTCCCAGGAGAAGCCGCCCTCATTGTCCGGCGTGCGGCCGAAATGACCGTAGGACGAGGTGCGGGCGTAGATCGGCCTGTTGAGATCGAGATGCTTGCGGATGCCGCGCGGCGTCAGATCCATCGCCTCGGCCACCGCGGTCTCGAGCTTATCCTCCGGCACCTTTCCGGTGCCGTGGGTGTCGATATAGATCGACAACGGCCGCGCCACGCCGATGGCGTAGGCAAGCTGCAGCGTGCAGCGATCGGCAAGCCCCGCGGCGACGATGTTCTTGGCGAGATAGCGCGCGGCATAGGCGGCCGAACGATCCACCTTGGTCGGATCCTTGCCGGAGAACGCGCCGCCACCATGCGGGGCCGCGCCGCCATAGGTATCGACGATGATCTTGCGGCCGGTCAAACCGGAGTCGCCATCGGGGCCGCCGATGAAGAATTTTCCGGTCGGATTGATGTGCCAGATGGTCTTGCCGTTGATCCAGTCCTTGGGCAGCGCCTCACGCACATAAGGCTCGACGCGATCACGCACCTGGTTCGAGGTCATGTCCTCGACGAGATGCTGGTGCGAGACCACGATCTCGCGCACGCCGACCGGCTTGCCGTTCTCATATTGCACGGTGACCTGGCTCTTGGAGTCCGGACCCAGCACCTTCTCCTTGCCGGAGTGGCGGGCTTCCGAGATCAGCCGCAGGATCTTGTGGGCGTAGAAGATCGGCGCCGGCATCAAATCCGCCGTCTCGTTGGTGGCGTAGCCGAACATGATGCCCTGATCGCCCGCGCCCTCTTCCTTGTTGGTGCCGGGCTGCAAGGCATCGACGCCCTGCGCGATGTCGGCGGATTGCGGATGCAGCAGGATTTCAATGTCGCAGGTGTTCCAGTGAAACCCTTCCTGCTCGTAGCCGATGTCCTTGATCGCCGCGCGCACCACGCTTTCGATCTGATCGAAGGTGACGGTCGAGGGACCGCGGGTTTCGCCGGCGATCACCACCTTGTTGGTAGTGGCAAGCGTTTCGCAAGCTGCGCGAATTGCCCACGGATCGATTCCGGCTTTCGGGCCTTCGCGAAAAAACAAATCGACGATCTCGTCGGAAATCCGGTCGCAGACCTTGTCTGGATGGCCTTCGGAAACCGACTCGCTGGTGAACAGATAAGACGCGCGCATCAACTAACCCCTTTTTCCGCGGGACCTCGACGGCCCTTTTTTGATGTTTCCTGAAATGTCAGTCCCGACGACGCGAGATGACGTAGGATTCGTCGTAGAACCAGAGGCCATTATGCTTGCGCAGAACTTCTCTGGTGGCATCGAGGGTGCGACCACTTTGTGTCATTTCTGCCAACCGGTCGTCTTCGATTTGGGCGACATACACCGCCGCGTTCCACGCTGCAAAGGCCGTCGAGGTTCCGATCGAGCCGGTGACCTCATTTGGCAGCGCTTCCATATCATAGCGGAAGATCGAGCGGTTATCGGCATAGGCATTAAAATTAAGATCGCGCCCGGCCGAACCCAGCTCATATTTCACCGCGCGCAATAGCTCATGACGGCTCACGGCGAAAGGATTTTCTCCGGGCCAGACCGCCTGGATGATTTCGAGGCCGGGATCCTGCCCGTGAGAGTGGATTCCAATCAAACGGCCCCCGGCCCGCAGCGCCCGCGCCAACGGCGCGATGATACGTTGGGCGCGAAAATTGACCGAAGATTTGGCACGATAGGGCTGCGAAGCGATGATCAGGTCGAAATTGGCCTCGGAACGGCCGGCGCGCGGAATGATCGAATCGAGCAAAAACCGGTGATCTTCCCGGTACAGCACGATCGCGACCGGCCGCTCATAGACCGGCATGCCCGAGCGCGCGCTGACATTGGCGCGCCAGTTCTGTTCCAAAAATGGTCCCAGTTCGGCGATTTGGGCCTCGAATTCGCCTGAGGAGGCCCCGCGCAGCGCCACTTCATGCCAGATCATCCCCGCGGCCGCACCTGGCGAGGCCGGCATCAGCCAGGGCGCTTCGGCATAATACATGTTGGTGAGCACAAAAACGGTAGCGGGGTGTTCGAACAGCCGGTCGGGCACCTTGGCCAGCGTCAGCCGGACGTCCTCCAGGCTGAGTTCCTTGCCGGCAATGTAGAACGGCATATGCGGGAAGCGGCCATGCATGGAGCGCATCACTCGCGCCAGCACGGTACCGTCGCCGACACCCGCGTCGAACACCCGCAGCGCCGGCGGCCGGGGATGGATACTGCCGAGTTCCAGCGCCACCCGCTCCGCGGTCACCCGCTTTTCGCTGCAGGTATGAACGAACAGCAGGTATTTTTGCCGGTTCTCGAAAAACCTGAAATTGCCTCTGGGATCGCGCTTCTCGGGCGGCACTTCGAGGCCGCGCGGCGGCGGCATGCCGCCCGGCGTCGAGGCGGCGATATAGGCCTGGATCCGGTCGAGGGTGTCGATGGTGATGCGCTTGCCCTCACGCAACCGATGCACCAGCTTGCCGTCGTTCACCGCGCGGCGACCGAAGGTCGATTCCGCCATATCGGCCTGGCGGCAGAACTCGGAAATCTGGCTCAGGATTTGATCGTTTTTCATCGGGCCAGTATTGGGGGCCAGGATTGGGACAGGCTGGTGGGCAGCGGCGAATTGCGCGCATGTCCTATCATCATCTGCCCAACGGGGGAATGCCGGATGGTACCTTCCGCACATAGCCCCTGACGCTCGCGGCGATCCGCTTTGCTTCAAGACCAATCTCGCGCAACTGCCCGGTCGGCGAGGTGATCTGGCCGCAGAAATAGAGCCCGGGCGCGCGCGTCGCCTGTCCCGTCACCAGCGGCATGCCGTGCGGATCGAACACGCCATCGACATCCCCGATCAATCGCCGCAAATCGGGCCGGAAGCCGGTTGCTAGAATGATCGCATCGAACTTTTCTGCCTCCGCGCCAGTGAACACGACGCTATCGGCCGTCAAGCGATCGATGCCACCGCGTATCCCGATCGAGCCATCCCTGATTTTGGCGAGCGTGCCGATATCGATCAGCGGCACGCGCCCATCCTCCTCGACCATCTGGCGCGGACCTTTGGCGGCGCGGCGCAATCCGAGTTTTTCGATGTCGCCGACCGCGAGGCGCAAAACCGGCGCGTTGATGAGATCGACAAAGCGCGCGGGCAAACGCCGATACAAAATAGCCCATGACAGGATCGGAAAGCCCAAGAGATCGCGCGGCAGGACCTGCACCGGACCCCGCACCGCCAGCGTGACTTCCACGCCGGCATTTGCGAGATCAAGCGCGATCTCGCCGCCGGAATTGCCGAAGCCGACGACCAGCACTCGCTTGCCAGCATAAAGCTTGGGGTTGCGATACTCGCTGCTGTGAACGACGGATCCTTGATAGGTCTCCAAACCCGGCCATGAGGGACGAAGCGGCACGTCGGCAATACCGGTCGCAACGACGATGGCTGGAGCGGCAATCGAGTTCTGACCGGCTTCGGCGCGCCATTGCACGCCGTCGCGCCGAACGGCAGACACCGCAGTATTGAAAATCGGCTGAATATTAAAGCGTGCGGCGTAACTTTCGAGATACGCAACCACCTGACCGCGCGACGGATAGACCGGATAGGCCGACGGCATCGCCATGCCCGGCAGTCCGGAATGATTACGGTCGGTATGGAGATGCAGGCGATCGTAGTGACGACGCCAGACCGAGCCAACAGTATCGGCCTTTTCCAACACCGTGACGTTGAGCCCGGCCGCGCGCATCATCACGGCACATGCCAGCCCCGCGGGGCCGGCGCCGACGATGACGGCGTCGGGGATTGGCGTCATGTTGGCTCCCGTCGTTGGGCGCGACGGGCGTATGCTATCACATCGTCATTGCGAGCGAAGCGAAGCAATCCAGGGCAACACGAGCAGGCTGGATTGCTTTCGTCGCTAACGCTCCTCGCAATGACGGCCTACTTCCCCCACACCTCGTTCGCGACATCGACCGCGAGTTTCAGCTTGGCCCACTGCTCTTCATCGGTGAGGATATTGCCCTCTTCCGTGGATGCGAAGCCGCATTGCGGCGATACCGCGAGCTGATCGAGCGGCGCGAATTTGGCAGCCTCTTCCAGCCGCCGCTTGATGTCGTCCTTCTTCTCCAGCGCACCGGTCTTCGAGGTGATGACGCCGACCACCACGATCTTGTTGCCCTTCGGCAAATACCGCAGCGGCTCGAAGCCGCCGGCGCGGTCGGAATCATATTCCAGGAAATAACCGTCGTAATTGGTACCGGCCAGCATGGTCTCCGCCACCGGCTCGTAACCGCCGGACGAAATCCAGGTGGAGCGGAAATTACCGCGGCAGACATGCGTCGTGATCACCATATCCGCCGGCCGCTCTGATATCGCGTAATTGATCACGCGGGCGTAGATCTCCTGCAGGCCTTCGGGATTGTCGCCGCGTTCGCGCGCTTTCCTCAATTCATCCTGCGAGCAGAGATAGGCCCAGACGGTGTCGTCGAATTGCAGGTAACGGCAGCCGGCGTCGTAAAACGCCTTGACCGCCTTGCGATAGGTCTTGCCGAGGTCCTCGTAAAACCCGTCGAGATCGGGATAAACCTGCTTCGAGATCGCCTTGCGGCCGCCGCGGAAGTGCAGCACCGCGGGCGACGGGATCGTCATCTTCGCCGTCACATGCGCGGTATCGGCATGCTTCTTCAGGAAGCGAAAGTGATCCAGCATCGGATGATCGGCGGGGAAGTCGAGCTTGCCGATCACGCGGATGGCATCGTGCCGGGTCTGGACGCCGGCGAACTGGATGCCCTCGTCGGGGTGAAACAGTTCGCAGCCGGTGAGATCCTTCAGAAAATCGAAGTGCCACCACGAGCGGCGGAATTCGCCGTCGGTCGCGAGCTTCAGGCCGGTCGAGGCCTGCCTGTGCACGACCTTTTCGATCTCCATGTCTTCGGCCTTGCGCAGATCGTCGGCCGAAATTTCACCCTTCTCCAGGTTGGCGCGCGCTTCCTTGATGCGCGGTGGCCGCAACAGGCTGCCGACCTCGTCGGCGCGGAATGGGGCTTTGGTTCTTTGCATGGTCTCAACTCCCGGAGATTAATTAATGTGCTGCGGCCCCGGAGACGCCGAGAAAGCGCTCGAGTACCGCGGGATCGGCCTTTAGCGCGGCACTGGCCGCGTCATGGACGATCGCGCCGCGCTCCAATATCACAACGCGGTCGGCGAGCCCTAGAATCTTTTGTGCATTCTGCTCGACGATAATGGAACAGGTGCCGCCGGCTCGGGTGATGGTGCCGAGCGCTTTCAGCAGCTCTTCGACGATGATCGGGGCCAGCCCTTCGGTCGGCTCGTCCAGCAGCAATACCCGCGGATTGAGCGTGAGCGCGCGGCCGATCGCGAGCATCTGCTGCTCGCCGCCGGAGAGCTGGTTGCCGAAATTGCTGCGGCGCTCTTTCAGCCGCGGAAACATCTCGTAGACCTTGGCGACCGTCCAGGGCCCCGGCTGCGCCACCGCGGTCATGTTTTCTTCCACCGTCAGCGAGCGGAAGATGTTGCGCTCCTGCGGCACCCAGCCGATGCCCGCCCGCGCCCGCTGGTCCGGCCGCATCGGCGTGATGTCCAGACCGTCAACGGCGATGGTCCCCCCGAAGCGGCGGGTGACGCCGACGATCGAATTGATCAGCGTGGTCTTGCCGGTGCCGTTGCGGCCGAGCAGCGCCAGCACCTGGCTTTCGGCGAGGTGCAGCGACATGTTGGGCAATACCACCGCCTCGCCGTATCCGGCGCGCAGACCTTCGATGCGGAGAAGATCAGGCATCGGCGGCCTCCCCGAGATAGACCGCCTTGACTTGGCGATCGCGCGCGACTTCGTCGGGCGGACCCTCCACCAGCAGCGCGCCATTGACCAGCACCGAAATGCGATCGGCAAAACTAAACACCAGATCCATGTCGTGCTCGATCAGGAGCACGGTGACATCCCGCGGCAAGGCCGCCACGGCGGTCAGGATATCGTGGCGTTCGCCTTCAGGTACGCCGGCGGCGGGTTCATCGAGCAACAGCACCCGCGGCTTGGTGGCGATGGCAACCGCGATCTCCAGCAGTCGCTGTTTGCCATAAGGCAGCGTCGCGGTGGTCTCGTTCATCACGTCGAGCAGATGGAAGCGCGCCAGATTCTCCGCGATCTCGCCATTGACGTCGTCGCGCGTCCCCATCCGGCGCCACCAGTCGCCGCCACGGCCGAGCCGTTCCGACACCACGAGCCCGATGGTCTCCAGCGGCGTCAGATCGGCGTAGAGCTGGTTGATCTGGAACGTGCGCGACAGGCCGCGCAGCACCCGCCTGTGCACCGGCAAATCCGTGATGTCGTTGCCTTCCAGCAGAATACGTCCGGCATTGGGCTTCAGCACGCCGGTCAACAGATTGATGACCGTGGTCTTGCCGGCGCCGTTCGGACCGATCACGGCGTGGCGTGCGCCGGCCTCGATCTTGAGCGAAAGATCGCGGGTGACCTTGAGGCCGCCGAACTGTTTTTCGAGCCCCTTTGTTTCCAGCGCGAATGTCATGGCGCGTCGCCCTCGGGAACGGCCACGATGGCCTTGCGGCCGACGATTTGCCGGATGATCAGGTTCGGCGCCCACAGCATCCAACGATGCAGGCGCTGGCGGCCGATCAGCACGATCACGACCAGCACGAGGCCGATCCAGAATTGCCAATATTGCGGCGTGATGCTCGAAAATATCTCCTGCACCATCCGAAACACGACGGCGCCGATCAACCCGCCATAGAGATAGCCGGTGCCGCCGATCACCAATACCAGCATCAAATCGGCCGAGCGCTCGAACGAGAACACGTCGAGTGAGGCCAGCGCCGTGGTCTGGGTGAACAGTGCTCCGGCGACGCCGGCATAGAATGCAGCTAGCGTATAGATGGCGATGAGACGCTTGTTGACGGGGATGCCGATCGCGGCCGCGCGCAGCGGGTTGTTGCGGATCGCGCGCAGCGACAGGCCGAACGGCGAATGCACGATCCGCCGCGCCAGCAGGAACAACAGAAACAACACGGCAAGCGAGTAGAAGAAGCCGACCTTGCCGAACATGTCGAACACAAACAGGCCGAGGATCGGCTGCATCTCGATGCCCTGCAGCCCATCGGTGCCGCCGGTGATATTGGAAAAACGCTCCGCCAGCGCTTCCAGCAGCAACGCAATCCCCAGCGTCACCATCAGGCGGGTCAGGTCGACGCCCCTGATCACCAGGAAACTGGTGAGAAAGCCGACCACCATGGCAACGAGGCCGGCGACCACCAGCGCGAGCACGGGCTCGGTGATAACGCCGTGCAAGGCAAGCAGCCCGGCGGAATAGGCGCCGACGCCGAAGAACGCCGCATGGCCCAGCGAAACGATACCGGCATAGCCGAGGATCAGATCGAGCGAGAGCGCAAACAGCCCCAGCCGCACGATATCGGTCATGATCAGATAGCGGGAGGGGAACAGGAACGCGCAAGCCAGCGCCAAAATCCAGAACGCGATCTCGCTCCAGCGCCAGCGCGCCTGCTGCACGGCATGGTGTCCGACATCGGTTTGCGCGGTCATATCCGCGTCACCGGGAAGCGGTGCGACCGAACAGCCCGTTCGGACGCCAGATCAGGATAACGATCATGATGGTGTAGATCACGAACGGGCCCATCTTCGGCACGTAATATTTGCCGGCGACGTCGCCGATGCCGAGCAGCAACGAAGCCAGAAACGGCCCGGTGATACTGGAGGAGCCGCCGACGGTCACCACGATCAAAAAGTAGATCATGAATTTCAACGGGAAATACGGATCGAGCCCGAGAATCTCCGCGCTCAGCGCGCCGCCAAGACCTGCAAGGCCGCATCCGAACGCAAAGGTGAATGCAAACACCTGCGGCACGTTGATGCCGAGCCCACTGGCGGCGCGCGGATCGTCCACCGCGGCCCGCAGCCGGCTGCCAAATCTCGTGCGCGCCAGCACCAGTTGCAGTGCCACGGTCAGCAAGCCGCAGATCACGATGATCATCAGCCGGTAGCGGCCAATGCCGACGCCGAAGAAATCGATCTGTCCCTCGAGCGCCGCCGGAAGTTTTATAAAAATCCGCGACGATCCCATGATGTAGTCGACCGCCGCCACCGACATGAAGACGAGCCCGACGCTGAACAGCACCTGATCGAGATGGCTGCGATTGTAGAGGTGACGGTAGAGCAAACGTTCCAGCACCACGCCGATCAAGGCGCTCGCGACAAACGCCAGCGGCAGCGCCGCGAAAAACGGCCAGCCGGATTGATTGACGAGCACCGCGCAGACATAGCCGCCTGCCATGGCGAACGCGCCATGGGCGAGGTTGACGAAGTTCATCAGTCCGAGCGTGACCGCCAATCCGCAGGCAAGGACGAACAGCAACATGCCGTAGGCGACGCCGTCGAACAGGATGGTGAACAGCGTGGTCATGGGATTGGCTTAACCGAAATTAGCGGATCATAAATACCGGCACGAAGGAAACTACATCGTCATGGCCGGGCTTTTCCCGGCCATCCACGTCTTCCCTTACCAATCGCCTCGAAGAAAGACGTGGATGCCCGGCACAAGGCCGGGCATGACGCGGAGAGTGCAAGACAGAACGCCGCGTACTTCCCTCGTTGCAACATCATCACTTCTTCGTCTTGCCGGCATCCTTGACGGCTTCGAAGGTCGCGAATTCCACATTATAGAGTTCGCCGTCGACCTTCTCGACCTTGCGGATGTAGATGTTCTGGACGATGTCGCGGGTTTCCGGATCGATCGAGATCGGGCCGCGCGGGCTTTCCCACTTCATCCCCTTCATGGCCTCGATTAGCGCATCGCCGTCGGTCTTGCCGCCGGTCTTTTTCAGCGCCTCATAGATCAGGTGAATGCCGTCATAGCCGCTCACTGCCATGAAACCCGGACGGGTGCCGTAGGCCTTCTTGTAGGCGGCGACGAATTCCTTGTTCATCGCGGACGGATGCGCGGCCGAGTAAAGATGCGCGGTGACGGCGCCGAGCGCCGCGTCGCCCATGCCGTTCAGGAGGTCGTCGTCCATCACGTCGCCGGGACCGATCACCCTGATGCCTGATTTGTCGAGCCCGCGCTCGGCATATTGCTTCATGAAGTTGCCGCCCTGCCCTGCCGGCACGAACACGAACACGGCATCGGGCTTGGCATCCTTCATCCGCTGCAGGAACGGCGCGAAATCGGGATTGGCCAAGGGCACCTTGACCTCTTCGACGATCTCGCCGCCGCCGGCGGTGAAATGCTCCCTGAAGAAATTCAGCGCATCGTTGCCGGGCGCGTAGTCCGAGGTCAGCGTCGCGACTTTCTTGATGCCGTTCTTGGCAGCCCAGTCGCCGATGATGGTGGAGGACTGCGCCAGCGTGAAGCTGGTGCGCACAATATAGGACGAACGCTCGGTAATGATCGAGGTGCCCGCCGCCATCACGATTTCCGGTACCTTCGCCTGCGTCGCCAGCGGCGCCGCCGCCAATGCGGCGGGCGTGACGCCGAATCCGGCGATGAAGCTGACCTTGTCGTTGACGATCAGTTCCTGCGCGAGGCGCTTGGTGTTGTCGGGAAGCGCGGCGTCGTCCTTGAGGATGACTTCGATCTTCTTGCCGGCAACGGTGTCGCCCTTTTGCTGCATGTACAGCTTGATCGCATTGTCGATCTGCTTGCCGGTCGACGCCTGACCGCCGGTCATCGGCACGATCAGGCCGATCTTGACGGTCTCCTGCGCCAGCGCGGGCGTCAGCGCGACCGTGCCCCATATCGCGACACCGGCCGCGGCCCACGACGACACTTTAGTGCGAACGGACATCAACACCCTCCCCTGATCGGTTTCGTGCTTCGAACCGAGTCCCCGGCCCTTGCCTCACCATAGCCCAGATCATTCAGCCGCGCGGCATGGCGTCTTAGCCGCAAGACATTGTCAATCGCGACGATGGGCGCAACCTGCTTCGTAAATTCGCCTCTCATGAAAGCGGTGCCGCCTCCGACACGGTTCGCCAACAGCGAAACAATTGATGGTATTTAATTACCTTTTTTCGGATCTCAAGCGGCTGTATTGCAATTGCGCCGTATTCTCGTTCGACCAAATCCCGGCCGCGCGACGCCGCAACGCACCAAATCCGGCGGTAAAGACCGCTGGCCAACTGATGCAACTTCACCCTCCAAAGCTGTGACGCTTCACTAATGCCCATCAGATGTCGCCAACTTGCCATCGTACTTGCCGTTGCGCTCACCGCGGGCGGGCTCGGCGGCTGCGGGACGATCAACGGATACCTGGCCGCCGGAGCGAGCGACTATATTCCGCAGTGGGCGGGCGGCATGCCGGCGGATGCGCCACCCCGGCCCGGCACCGCGAAATACGACGAGTACATGAAGGAACGGGAGCAGAAGCGCCTTGAGCCGGCGCCGGCAAAGGATGCGGCCGGCCAACCGTCATCGGGGCCGGACGCCGTTCACTGAGCCACGAGTTGGTCAGTCCATGAACACCACGGTCTTGCGGCCGTTGAGAATCACGCGATCCTCCAGGTGATGACGCATCGCGCGCGCCAGCACGCGGCGTTCGATATCGCGTCCCTTGCGAACGAGATCGTCGGGGGTGTCGCGATGGCTGATGCGCTCGACGTCCTGATCGATGATCGGGCCCTCATCGAGCGCGCTGGTGACGTAGTGCGCGGTGGCGCCGATCAATTTGACGCCGCGCTCATGCGCCTGATGATAGGGACGCGCGCCCTTGAAGCCCGGCAAAAATGAATGGTGGATGTTGATGCAGCGCCCTGACAGCTTCGCCGACATCTCGTCCGAGAGGATTTGCATGTAGCGCGCCAGCACCACGAGATCGGTTTTGGTCTGGCCGACCAGATCCCAGATCGCGGTCTCCTGCTCGCGCTTGGTCTCCTTCGTCACCGGCAAATAGTGAAACGGAATTTCACCGAAATCGAGACTGCCATAGGTGTCTCGCGGGTGATTGGAAACGATGGCGGTGGGGATCATCTCCAGTTCGCCGGTCCGCCAGCGGTAGAGAATATCGGCGAGGCAGTGATCGGATTTCGAGACCAGCAGCATGACCCGGCGCCGGGTGGCGCGATCGCGCATCTGCCAGTCCATGCCGAAGCGATCCGCGATCGCGGTGAATCCGGTCTGCAGCGCCGCAAGATTGACCGCGAGATCGGCGGCGTTGAACACCACCCGCATGAAGAAATGACCGGTCTCGACGTCGTTGAACTGCTGGGCGTCGAGAATGTTCTGCCCATTATGGGCGAGGAACGTCGATACAGCGGAAACGATGCCGGGGCGATCCGGACAGGACAGTGTCAAGACGAATTGATGGTCGGGCATGGGGAGCTTGATTACAAATGGGGACGAGGCCGGATACAGGATTGCAGGCCCTGCTCTATCACCCGCGACGCCCTTGCGCCAATCCCGGCGGCGGGGTCAAGATGAACAAACCAAAGGCGATCGGCGTTAGAGCAAAATCATGGCTAACAAACTGGACGGCTATCGCATTCTCATCCTGGAAACGCGCGAGGAAGCGCAGTTTTCCCGCCTGCTCGCCGAGCAGGGCGCGGATGTACTGCAATGTCCGATGTTCACCATCCACGACGCGCCCGATTCCGCGCCGATCGAGGCCTGGATCAAGCGCTTTATCGAAAAGCCCTGCGACGATTTGATGCTGATGACCGGCGAAGGCCTGCGGCGGCTGATGAAGGTCGCGCGACGGATCAATGTCGAGCAGGATTTCATCGCCGCGGTCGGCAAGGCGCGAAAATTCGCCCGCGGACCCAAGCCCGGCCGGGCGTTGCGCGAGATCGGACTGGAGCCGCAGGTCACGACGGAGAAACCGACCTCCGAAGGCATCGCCGAGATGCTCGCGCCGATCGATCTCAGGGGACATCGCGTCGGCTTGCAGCTTTATCCCGACAAGGATCACAGCGTACTGATCGGCGCCATCACGTCGCAAGGCGCAGAGGTCGATCCGGTATTGCCTTACGTCTATGACGCGCAGGCCGCCGACGCCAACATCGTCATCGCAATCGACGAGATGGCGCAGGGGCGTGTCGATGCGATTGCGCTGACCAGTTCGGGTCAGGTCCGCCGCCTGATCGAGGTCGCCCAGGCCCATCGATGCGAAGCGCGGTTGCGCGAGGGGCTGGCACGTACGCCGATTGCCTCAGTTGGGCCGGTGGTTTCGGACGAGCTCAAATCACACGGATTGTGGACGGACATTTATCCGGCCAACGACGCCTACTTCATGAAGCCGTTGATATCGGCGATGGCGGTAGAGCTGGGCAAAACCGCGCCACGATCTGCGTACAAATCCCGTTGATCGCCCGCCTGAGGCAAACTCCTATTCTATAGACGTGTTTTCCGATGAGACAGAATGAGATAGGCGGCTGATCCCCCGGACGCCATTGTACCTGCCCCCAACAAGCTCATGAAAAATCCCGAAGAAACGGCAATGATCAAGATGCCGAAAACGATGAGGACGGCGCAAACTGGCAGCAGAACTGTGTTCATCATAACCGGGATTTTCCGCACGTTATCCAAAAAAGCAAGCGCCTGGGTGGCCTTTTCAAACGGCAAGTGGCCAATTCGGATAGGCCAAAGAGGCAGAACTCTCCTGCAGGAACAGCTGAACTGCTCGCCCGTAGAGGAACAACTAGAGCCTGTCGCTTGAGAAAACGGCCGCGCTGTTGCGACAACAGTTACCTTACCCATCAGGTCGATTTTCGTTTCTCAGCCGTTCCGGTTTTCGGCGCCGGGCGCACATGATTTTTTCGCTTTTTGTGCTCCTGGAGTTCGTTCGTTTCTTGCTGCGCTTCATTCGGCCTGCCCTCCACAAAGCCCGTTTTCATCGGCAAAAGTGACCTCCGGCACGGAAGTGTCGCGATGTAATGCGCTGCAGATTACCTGCGCACAGCGGCATCTCGAATTTAGATCGATACCGCGCAACAACTCACCTGCGAAGGTGACCACAAGTGAGAAGCCGTTCCACCTTTTTGACGCTGCGGACGATGGTGAGCGCCAAGTCGCGCGCGTGCGCCGCGGAGCGCACCAAACTAACGTGCCGGGTCGTGACCCTAGACCTACGATCCATCGATTGGATCAAACCCTCAGCAACGCACCCATCGGAGCAGATGCCAACTTTGGGTCGCGAAATCGGCTGCGCTCTTTGCGCCATCATCCAATTGACATTGCAGATTTGTAATAAAGCCGCGTGAACCTGCAGCACATCCAAGGGTGACTAACTGAGCGAGATCACCCATGGTTGAATTTAATTCACATTCCTTTTCGCCCAAACGACGTGTAGGGCTGTCGCCAAGGGCGATGATAGAAAAATCCCGATGAATCGTTTCGTCAGTTATGCGCAGAATTTTGAGGATGTTATCCTTTGGCGCGCACTTAAACGCATCGACAGGGGATTCTATGTCGATTGCGGGGCGTACGATCCGACCCGCCAGTCGGTGACGAAAGCATTTTACGACCGTGGATGGCGGGGAATCAACATCGAGCCGATTCCCTCCCTGCTGCAAGAATTTATCGTGCAGCGACCTTTGGACGGAAATTTAGTTATCGCGCTCTCGGATGGGTCCGATGGCGCAGAAGTAGCAGAACTATATGAGATCGCCGACACAGGTTTGTCGACGCTTTTTCACACTATTGCGCAGCAACCTGTCAAAGCTGGCCTCAGTGCGAGGATTATTAGCGTACCGACAGCGACGCTATCGGATGTCCTAAATCGATTTGCTCCGAGCGAGATCCATCTTTTTGAAGATTGATGTGGAAGGCGCCGAGCACCTTGTTTTGAGAGGTGCAGATTTTGACAAGTTTAGGCCTTGGATCGTGCTTGTCGAGGCTACCCATCCGGGGACGCAACAACCAAGTGGCGAAGGCTGGGAAGAAGTATTGCTCAACGTGGGTTACGATTTCGCGTACTTTGACGGACTAAACCGGTTCTATGTGGCGAAAGAACATTCCGAATTATCGAAATTGATTGCAATTCCTCCAAACGTCTTTGACGATTTCGTACCCGTTGACCAGATGGAAGCCGAGCACGCCCTAGAAGCCTTTAGGCTCTCTACCTCGTGGAGACTAACCGCTCCACTTCGTAAAGCCGCAGGGATCTTTCGGATTATACGCGACAAAACACTTCAGGTCGTATGCTCTAAGGTAATGATGGAATGGCTCGGCGCATCGACGTCAGGCAAGCCTGACGGACGCTGATGCGCGTGAGATCGGCACGTACCCCGTCAGGACGCACCCGGCCTGCCTCCAATCAGTCGGAATTGGCCCAACCGCCACGGATGGTCTTCAGAATCTCCGAATCTGCGAATTAAATTGCGATCATTCGAACTGGGATGACTTGAACGCTTTGTGATGCATCGCGCGAGCTGACGATTGGTATTCGTGCTGAGCGGCGCTTGGCTTCGCTTTGGGTAAGGAGGCCGCGTCTAGCATTTTACCAGATTGGCCGGCGATTCAGCTGCGGCTCAACAGAGCAAGGCTTCTGGATATGTGTTTGCAGCAAACTTCCCTTCGCAAAAATGAGCCCGAAGCCGATACGCTTACTGTACAAAAGGCGGAACAAGCCGCCCTTGCATCTGAAACGAGAGCGGTTTTCTCCCAATGTAGGTATTCGGCGAGATAGGCGCCGTCCCGCCCGGTGACGGGACTGCCCGAAAAAGCAGTTCAACACCGAACCCAATCCCACATTGCGCTGGACCAGCCCGTGACTCTGGCCCCATAGGCGATGACCGGACGGCCCAACCCCTATCGTGCCCCCATTGATCCAAGCAAATTGAGCCCGGTTGGCTCACAGCGGCTTGACGAAGTGACCAACTTGCGAGTTTCTGACCGTTGGCCCACAATCATCCGATGACATGGGCCGATGTATCGCTGAAACTTTCAGCGTTCGCATCCTCGAACAATACCCGAGAAAGCAATTCCAGGGAGGAACGATATGCGAAAACTGTTGATGGCTGCGGCCTTTGCGTTGCCGATATTCGGTGGCGCTGCGATGGCGCAAGAGACGCTTAAAATCGGTTATATCGACCCGTTGTCGGGCGGCGGCGCCAGCGTCGGCGAAGTCGGCTTCAAGACGTTCCAGTTCCTCGCCGACGAGTTGAATGCCAAGGGCGGCATCCAAGGCCAGAAGGTCGAGATCGTCCCCCTCGACAACAAGACCAATCCTCAGGAAAGCCTTATCCAGGCGCAGAAGGCCATCGACGCCGGTATCCGTTACCTCACGCAAGGCAATGGTTCGGCGGTTGGCGGCGCGCTGTCGGACTTCGTCACCAAATACAACGAGCGCAACCCCGGCAAGGAAGTCCTGTACTTCAACTATGCCGCTGTCGATCCGGTCCTGACCAACGCCAAATGCAGCTTCTGGCATTTTCGCTGGGATGCGAACTCCGACATCAAGATGGAGGCGCTCACCAACTACATGAAGACCGTTCCGACGATCAAAAACGTCTACCTGATCAATCAGGACTACTCGTTCGGAGAATCGGTTCGTTCCCAGGCAAGGGCGATGCTTGCCGCGAAGAGGCCGGACATCAAGATTGTCGGCGACGAATTGCATCCGCTGCTGAAGATCACCGATTTCGCGCCTTACGTCGCCAAGATCAAGGCATCCGGCGCCGACAGCGTCGTGACCGGCAACTGGGGCCAGGATATCGCCCTTCTGCTGAAGGCGGCTGCGGACGCCGGGCTGAAGGTGAACTGGTACACCTATTACGCGGGAGGCACCGGCGGCCCGACCGCGATCAAGCAGGCCAACCTCAACCATCAGGTGTTCCAGATCGGCGAAGGCATCCCGAATCTCGATCACCCGTCGTCGCAGGAATTCGAAAAGGCGATTCGCGCGAAGTATGACTTCAGCCTGTTCTATCCGCGCGCCGTCAACGAGATGCGCATGCTCGCGGCCGCGGCCGACAAGGCCAAGTCGACCGATCCGGTCAAGGTCGCACTTGCACTGGAAGGCATGGAGTTCGAAGTGTTCGACGGTGGCAAAGGCGTGATGCGCAAGGAAGATCACCAGTTCTTCCAGCCGATCTATATCTCATCGCTCGGCGAGCGTACCGAAAAGGAACCGTTCGACGAGGAAAAGACCGGCTGGGGCTGGAAGCTGGTCGCGAAAGTCGACACTCCCCAGACCATGCTTCCGACCACCTGCCAGATGGACCGGCCGAACTGACCGTTCGCGCGCTTCACTCGTCCGTTCCGAACAATAGTTCGGGACGGACGTGTCTCTTATTCTCACGCGGTGCATCGTGCTTGAACTGATCGTCATTTCCACGCTCAACGGCGTCCTGTTCGGAATGCTGCTGTTTCTGATGGCGAGCGGCCTGACCGTCATCTTCAGCATGCTCGGTGTGCTCAATTTTGCGCATGCGAGCTTCTACATGCTCGGCGCATTCTTCGGATTCCAGATCAGCCGGTGGTTCGGCTTTTGGCCCGCGCTGCTGATTGCACCGTTGCTCGCCGGAGCCATCGGCGCCGGCGTTGAGCGCTACGGCCTGCGCCGGGTGCACAAGAATGGCCACGTCGCCGAACTGCTGTTCACCTTCGGCTTGGCTTTCGCGATCGAGGAGATCGTGCAGATCATTTGGGGCAAAAGCCCGGTCGATTTCCGCGTCCCGCCGTTACTCGATTTCCCGGCGTTCACGATCTTCTCCACCAACTATCCCGCCTACAAGATGTTCATGCTGCTGGTGTCCATTGTCATTTTCCTCGGGCTGTTGATCGTTCTGAAGAAGACGCGGATCGGCCTGATCGTTCAGGCGGCGCTGACCCACCCGCACATGGTCGGCCATCTCGGTCATAACGTCGGGCGCATCTTCATGCTGGTGTTTGGCGTCGGCACGGCGCTGGCCGCTGTCGCCGGCGTGATCGCCGGCCCGGCGCTGGTGACGCAGTCGAACATGGCCGGACTGCTCGGCCCAATCCTGTTCGTGGTCGTTGTGGTCGGAGGGCTGGGTTCGTTGCCCGGCGCTTTCGTCGCCTCGCTGCTGATCGGTTTGGTCCAGACCTTCGCGGTCTCGATGAACGGTTCACTGTCCGGCGCCTTCGGGCCGCTCAGTCCGGCCTATGCCTCGACCTGGCTCGCTGACATCTGGGGCGTCACCATCGCCCAGATCGCGCCGATCGTGCCCTATCTGCTGCTGGTCCTGATCCTGATCTTCCGCCCCATGGGCCTGCTCGGGACGCGCGACACATGAGCGATATGACCTCAAGCGCCGCGCCGCCGCTCCCGGCCCTCACCGAAAAACTCAAATTCTACGGCCTGTGGCTCGCGGCGGCGATCGTGCTTCTGCTGCTGCCCAGGATTTCGGGTTCGGGCGGATCGCTGACGACGTTCAGCCTGATCGGGATCTCCATCATCTTCTCGCTGTCCTACAATATCCTGCTCGGCCAGACCGGCATGCTGTCGTTCGGGCACGCCGTCTATTACGGACTCGGCGGCTTCCTGGTGGTTCACGCCATCAACATCATCACCGTCAACAAATGGCCGATTCCGTTGCCGGTGGTGCCGCTGATCGGCGGCTTGACGGGGCTGGTGTTCGCCGCACTGCTCGGCTGGGTCTCGACCCGGCGTAGCGGAACGGCGTTCGCCATGATCTCGCTCGGGGTTGCCGAGCTGGTCGCCTCCTCCGCGCTGATCCTGCGCACGTTCTTCGGCGGCGAAGCCGGCATCTCCACCAACCGGACCAAGCTGTTCAAAGTGTTCGGCTTGAGTTTCGGACCCCAGATCCAGATCTATTATCTGGTCGCGGCCTGGACCTTGATCGCGATCATCGCGATGTATGCCCTGACCCGCACCCCGCTGGGGCGCATGTGCAATGCGGTGCGCGACAATCCCGAGCGGGTTCAGTTTGTCGGCTACGACCCTCACATGGTGCGCTATCTCGCGTTCTGCTTTTCCGGATTCTTCGCCGGAATCGCCGGCGGACTCGGTGCCATCAATTTCGAGATCGCCAACTCGGCCTATCTCGGGGCCGCGCAATCGGGCACCGTGCTGTTTGCGACCTATATCGGCGGCGTCGGTTTCTTCATCGGTCCCATCGTCGGCGCGATCTTCGTCACCCTGCTTTCGCTCAGCCTCAGCGACCTGACGCCGGTGTGGCAACTCTATTTCGGACTGATTTTCATTGCGGTGGTGATGTTCGCGCCGGGCGGCATCACCGGGCTGTTGATGATGCACCGTCCGCTGGTGAAGGCCGGCACCCTGACCAAGGTCCTGCCGAGCTACCTGATCGCCCTGGTGCCGACGCTGGCGATGATCGCCGGCCTCATCCTGTCGATCGAGACGATCGTGCATTATACCGTCAATCCCGGCGACGATCCGCACATCAAGGCCTTCGGCGTCAGCTTCGATGCGGCGAGTCCGCATATATGGGCGACGGCGGCCGTTCTGCTGATTGGCGGATTTCTGGTTGCGCGCAAAACCTGGACCTGGATCGGACACGCATGGGACGACGCCACCGGAGCGGCGCGTGAAAAAGGAATTGCCGCATGAGCGCCGCGATCGAACTTCGCGGCGTGGAAAAGCGCTTTGGCGACGTTGCCATCATTCGCAATATCAACCTGAGCGTCGCGCAGGGCGAACGCCATGCGTTGATCGGTCCGAACGGCGCCGGCAAATCGACGACCTTCAATCTGATCAGCGGATATATGGCGCCGTCGTCCGGCAGCGTGCTGCTCCGGGATGAAGTGATTTCCAACTTGCCGCCCTATCAGATCAATCGCCGCGGGCTGTCCCGGAGCTTTCAGGTCACCAACGTCTTTGCCAATATGAGCGTGTGGGAAAACCTTCGCTGCGCCGTGCTGTGGTCGACCGGCCAGCGCTACGCGTTCTGGAAAAATGTCGACAAGCTGCCGGAAGTACGCGATCGCACCGCGCAAATTCTGACCGATATTAACCTCACCGCACGGCGCGACGTGCCCGCGGGCCTTCTGACCTACGCCGAGCAGCGCGCACTGGAGATCGGCATTACAGTTGCCGGCGGCGCCAACGTCATCCTGCTGGACGAGCCGACCGCCGGCATGAGCCACGCCGAAACCGAGCGCGCGGTCGAACTGATCCGCCGGCTGACCGAAGGCCGAACGCTGCTGATCGTCGAACACGACATGAGCGTGGTGTTCGGATTGGCCGACCGGATTTCGGTGCTGGTGTACGGCCAGATCATCGCCTCGGGGACGCCGGAAGAAATTCGCGGCAACCCCAAGGTCAAGGAAGCCTATCTCGGCGAGGAGGCCGCCTGATGCTGGAGGTCAGGGATCTTCACGCCTATTACGGCAAGAGCCATATCCTGCAAGGCGTCGACATGCATATCGACGCCGGCGAGGTCGTGAGCCTGCTCGGCCGCAACGGCGTCGGACGTTCCACCACCGTCAAGGCGATCATGGGCGAGGTGCCGCCGCAGGGCTCGATCAAGTTCAAGGGCGGCGAGATTGCGGGATTGCCGAATTACCGGATCGCGCATCTGGGGCTCGGCTACGTACCGGAACACCGCGATATCTTCCCTGGCCTGACCGTGCGGCAGAACCTGATGCTGGGCATCAAGGACACCAGGCGATCGGGCAAATGGCGGCTCGAGGACATGCTGGAGATGTTTCCCAACCTCGCAGCCCGGGCGGACACCCCCGCCGGCGTGCTGTCGGGCGGCGAGAAACAGATGCTGACAATTTGCCGCACGCTGATGGGCGATCCAGACCTCGTCATGATCGACGAGCCCACCGAGGGGCTGGCCCCGATCATCGTGCAGCAGGTCGGCGACCTGATCGCCGAAATCGCCCGGCGCGGCGTCGCCATCCTGCTGGTGGAGCAGAAACTTTCGATCGCGATGCGTATCTCGCACCGGGTCTACGTCATGGGCCACGGCCGTATCGTGTTCGAGGGGACGCCAGCCGAACTCAAGACGAACGAGGCCGTCCGTAAGGAATGGCTGGAAGTCTGACTGGCTTGCGCGGAAGCCGCGCGCAGAATATGCAAAAATAGCTTTTGCCAAAAAATAGCTTTTGCCAAGTTCCAAACAGTGGCGGACCTGCCCCCCATAGTTGAATATAGTCGCGGGTCCAGCCGGCGTAGGTTCGGTTCGCTGAACGGACAGCCTGCAACACCCAGAGCGTGCCAAGCGCCACAGGATCGACCGGGCCTGTTCCGATAAAAAGCGGGATAGGCTCCAACGGAGGGAATGCGTGGAACACGCTTTGGAAGTGCGCGGGGTATCACTGCGCTTTGGTGGCGTGCGCGCGCTCACCGAGGTCAGCTTCGGCGTCAACGACGGCGAACTGTTCTCGATCATCGGCCCCAACGGCGCCGGCAAGACCTCGATCGTCAATTGCATCTCGGGCCGTTACCGGCCGACCGAAGGCCAGTTGTTCTATCGCGGGCAGGATATCACCGCGCTCAATCCGAACGCGCGGCCGAGGCTCGGCATCGGCCGCACCTTCCAGAACCTTGCGCTGTTTCATCATATGAGCGTGCTCGACAACATCATGGTCGGGCGGCATCATTTGCTGAAGAACAACTTCATCACGGGATCGCTGTACTGGCTGACCGGAGCGCGGCGTGAAGAACTCGAGCATCGCCGCAAGGTCGAGGAGATCATCGATTTCCTCGATCTGCAGTCGGTGCGCAAGGCGACCGCCGGCACCCTTCCTTACGGCCTGCGCAAGCGCGTCGAACTCGCCCGCGCCATGGCGCTCGAACCACAACTGATTTTGCTCGACGAACCCATGGCCGGCATGAATTTCGAGGAAAAGGAGGACATGGCGCGCTACATCGTCGATCTCAACGAAGAGTTCGGCATGACCGTGATGATGATCGAGCACGACATGGGCGTGGTGATGGACATTTCCCACCGCGTCATGGTGCTGGATTTCGGCCGCAAGATCGCCGAAGGCGATCCGGCCGCGGTGCTGGCCGACCCCCACGTCAAGCGCGCCTATCTCGGCGAGGAGGACGAGGTGCTGGTCGATCCCGACGACGTCCCGGCGCCTGCGGAGACTGCGGCATGATGGATTACGCCGGGCGGGTCGAAGAGGCCGATACCTATCCAAAACTGCTGCGGCTCAACGCCAAAGAACATGGCGGCGAGATCGCGCTGCGCGAAAAGGATTTTGGCCTTTGGCGCGTGTTTACATGGAGCGACTACCAAACGCGGGTGCACGATTTCGCGCTCGGCATGATCGAGCTTGGGCTCGTCCCCGGCGATGTCATCGGCGTGATCGGCGACAATCGGCCGGACTGGGTGTCGGCGGAAATCGCCACCCACGCGATCGGCGCCATGAGCCTTGGTCTCTATCGCGACATGCTGGACGAGGAAGCCGCCTATCTCCTCAACTATGGCGAGGCCAGGCTGGTGTTCGCCGAGGACGAGGAACAGGTCGACAAGCTCCTGACGCTGGCCGAGCGCGTGCCCAACCTCAAGCACATCGTCTATTCCGATCCGCGCGGCATGCGGAAATATGACGACCCCCGCCTGATGGAAGCCGACAAGCTCGCAGCGTTAGGCCGCGCGCGCGCCGTGCGCGAGCCCGGCCTGTACGACCAGCTGGTGGACGCGACCCGCGGCGAGGACGTCGCGATCCTCTGCACCACCTCCGGCACGACAGCGCATCCGAAGCTCGCGATGCTCGCCGCCGGGCGGGTGCTGCGACATTGCGCCACCTATCTCGCCTTCGATCCCAAGGGACCGGATGACGAATACGTCTCGGTGCTGCCGCTGCCCTGGATCATGGAACAGGTCTATGTGCTCGGCAAAGGGCTCTTGTGCCGGATGAAGGTCAACTTCGTCGAGCAGGCCGACACCATGATGAACGATTTCCGCGAGATCGCGCCGACGTTTGTCCTGTTCGCGCCGAGGGTTTGGGAATCCATCGCGGCGGATGTGCGCGCAGGTGTGATGGATTCGTCCCCGCTCAAGCAGAGCCTCTACGAGCTCGGCATGAAGGCCGGCTTGTCGGCGCTGGCGCACGGCAAGCATTCGACACTCGCGGACCTCCTGCTGTTCCGCGCGCTGCGCGACCGGCTCGGCTTCACCCGCCTGCGCTCGGCGGCGACCGGAGGCGCCGCGCTCGGTCCCGACACTTTCAAATTCTTCCAGGCCATGGGCGTGCCGCTACGCACGCTGTACGGCCAGACCGAACTGCTCGGCGCCTACACGCTGCATCCGTTCGGCAAGGTCGATCCCGACACCACGGGCGTGCCGATGGCCGACAGCATCGAAATCCGCATCGAGAATCCGGATATCCACGGTGTCGGCGAGATCGTGGTGCGGCATCCCAACATGTTCCTCGGCTATTACAAGAATCCGGGAGCCTCCGCCGCCGACATGAAGGACGGCTGGATGCAGTCCGGCGACGCCGGCTATTTCAACGACGACAAGCAGCTTGTGGTGATCGATCGCATCAAGGACCTCGCGGAGACCGCCCGCGGCGAGCGCTTCTCGCCGCAATATCTCGAGAACAAGCTGAAATTCTCGCCCTACATCGCCGAGACCGTGGTGCTCGGCGCCGGCCGCGACGCACTCGCCGCCATGATCTGCATCCGCTTCTCGATCATCTCGAAATGGGCCGAGAAGAACCGCATCGCCTTCACGACCTACACCGACCTTGCCTCGCGCCGCGAGGTCTACGCGCTGCTGCAAAAGGAAGTCGAGGCCGTCAACGCCACGCTGCCGCCGGCGCAGCGCATCTCCCGCTTCCTGCTGCTCTACAAGGAACTCGACGCCGACGACGGCGAACTGACGCGCACCCGAAAGGTCCGCCGCAGCGTCATCAACGAGAAATCCGCCGCCATCAACGACGGCATCTATGGCGGCAAGCGCGAGATTCCCGTCGACACCGTGATCCGTTTCCAGGACGGCACCACCCAGCGCATCCGCACCACGCTCAGGGTCGTCGACCTCGCCCCCAGCGCGGCGATTGCGGAGGCCGCGGAATGAGCGACAAGTCGCGGGTCCGTTGGATCTATCACCTCTCCCCGCGCGCGGGGAGAGGTCGGATCGCGTTAGCGATCCGGGTGAGGGGGAGCCTCCGCAAGCTCGCTCACAATCGTTTCAAGAACTCCCGCTACATTGCTCAGCACATCGTTGTTCCAGAATCGCAGAACACGATAATTATGATCGAGAAGCCATTTGTCGCGCACTACATCGCGCGGGTTTTCGGCGTGCTGGCCTCCATCGACCTCAATAATGAGGCGACGATCGCGGCAGATAAAGTCGACCGTGTATGGACCTACCGGATCCTGCCGGACGAATTTGTATCCATTGAGCCTACGAGACCGCAGCCGATACCAAAGCGCACTCTCGGCATTCGTTGCGGTCTTTCGCAAACGCCTGGCTCGTTCGGTCTTCATCTCATTGGCAGCGCGCATGCTGCAGCTCCCCCTCACCCGGATTGCTTCGCAATCCAACCTCTCCCCGCACGCGGGGAGAGGTTAGCATCTCCTGCGAAAACATGAACCTCCCGTTCCTGATCCAGCTCCTCGTCAACGGCCTCGTCGTCGGCACGCTCTATGGCGTGGTCGCGATGTCGTTCGTGCTGATCTACAAGGCCACGCAGGTCGTGAATTTCGCGCAAGGCGAATTGCTGCTGATCGGCGCCTGGGTGTGCTGGGCGCTGCTGACAAAATATCAGGTGCCGTTCTGGGTCGGCATGCCGCTGACGCTCGTGTTCATGTTCGTATTCGGCATCGCGATCCAGATCGTGATCCTGCGGCCGATGATCGGCGAACCCATCATTTCGGTGATCATGGTCACGATCGGACTGTCGATGGTGTTTCAGGCCGCGCTGAAATGGATCTTCGGCGTCAATCCGCAGCCGTTCCCGCGGGTGTTCACCAGCCAGGCCGTCAGCTTTCTCGGCCTGCAGATCCAGACCGTCTATGTCATGAGCCTCGTGGTGTCGGTCGCGATGATGATCGGCATGGCCTGGTTCTTCCGGATCTCGAAATACGGGCTGGCGATGCGCGCCACCGCGTTCAACCAGCAGGTGGCGCAGTCGCTCGGCATTTCCGTGAAAAGCGTGTTCGCGATGGCGTGGGCGATCTCGGCGACGGTCTCGGCCGTCGCGGGCGTGGTAGTGGCCGTGGTCAACGTCGTGTCGTAGGGCCTGTCGGCCTACGGCATCAAGTTGTTTCCGGCGGCGATCCTCGGCGGGCTCGACTCGATTGGCGGCGCGGTGCTCGGCGGCATCATCATCGGGCTACTGGAAAACATCGCCCAGTATGTCGACAGCGAATATCTGCACTGGGGCAATCTGTATGAAATCGCCCCCTTCTACGTGCTGATCATCATCCTGATGATAAAACCCTACGGCCTGTTCGGCACCAAAGACATCGAGCGGGTGTAACAAATGGCAACTCCTTCCCTGATTCCGGCCGGCGATTTCCGCACCTCCTATGCGGCCGATACCACGATCTTTCCAACCACCACCAGCCGCAACATGGCGATCGCAGGCATCGTGCTGATCTGTTTTGCACCATTGGTGCTGAGCGGATACTCGCTCTCGATCCTGATCCAGATCGGCATTTTCGCCATCGCCGCCCTCGGGCTGAACATCCTGGTCGGTTTTACCGGACAGATCTCGATCGGGCACGCCGCGTTCTTTTTGTTGGGGGCCTTCACGTCGGCCTACATCTCGAACAATCTGCCGATCCCGGTGTTCTTCGCCATTCCGCTGGCGGGCGTGGTGACGGCGCTGGTGGGTTTGATCTTCGGCGTGCCGGCAGCAAGGCTGAAGGGGCTGTATCTCGTCATCGCGACGCTGGCCGCGCAATACATTCTGTTGGATTTCTTCTCGCGCGCCGACTGGTTTTCCGGCGGCTCGGTGCCGGCCAGCGCCAATCCGTTTTCGATTTTCGGCTATGCCTTCCGCGGCGACAAGCAATATTTCTACGTGGTGCTGGCCTATCTCGTGGTCAGCTACCTGCTGGTGACCAATCTGATGCGCACCCGCGACGGCCGCGCGCTGGTCGCGATCCGCGACCACTATCTCTCCGCCGAGATCATGGGCATCAACCTGACGAAATACCGGACGCTGTCGTTTGGCCTGGCGGCATTCTTCGCGGGGATCGCCGGCGCACTCTATGCGCATTACCAGCTGGTGGTCTCGAACGAGGGATTCGGCATCGAACGCTCGATCATCTTCCTCGCGATGGTCATCATCGGCGGCACCGGTTCGATCATGGGCACGCTGATGGGCACCGCTTTCGTGGTGCTGCTGCCGGAATCGATGGAATGGATCAGCGCCGGCCTGAAGGGCTCGGCGATCGACAAGGCGCTCTCGCTCAACAACAACATCACCTTCCTGCGCGAGATCGCGATCGGGCTCATCATCATCGCGTTCCTGATGTTCGAGCCCGACGGGCTGGCGCACCGCTGGCGGCAGATCAAGACGTACTGGAAACTCTACCCGTTTTCGCATTGAGGCTGCAGCGGAACGGGCTACACTCGATACCAACAACAAACGGAGGAAATGCCAATGACGATGAAATCTCTTTTGAGCACGGCTTCGCTCGCGCTGCTGCTCGGCGGCGCGGCGTCGGCGGCACAGGCCCAGATCGCGATCGGTCATCTCGAGGACCTGTCGGGCGGCACATCCGACGTCGGCACGCCCTATGGGCAGGGTGTCGCGGACACCTTCGCCTGGGTCAACAAGAACGGCGGCGTCGGCGGCAAGCAGCTCAGTGTCGACAGTAACGACTATGGCTACCAGGTGCCGCGCGCGATCGCGCTTTACAAGAAATGGTCCGCCCCCGACGGCAAGGTCGCGGCGATCATGGGCTGGGGAACCGCCGACACCGAGGCGCTGACCGGCTTCCTGGCGCAGGACAAGATCCCGGATATCTCCGGCTCCTACGCCGCCGCGCTGACCGATCCGGAAGGCACCAGCGGCAAGGGCAAGCCCGCGCCGTATAATTTCTTCTACGGCCCGAGCTAGTCCGATGCGCTGCGCGCCGAACTGACCTGGGCGGCCGAGGACTGGAAGGCCAAGGGCAAGCCGGGCAAGCCCAAATTCGTGCATATGGGCGCCAACCACCCCTATCCGAATGCGCCGAAGGCGGCCGGCGAAGCGCTCGCCATCGAGCTCGGCTTCGAAGTGCTGCCGCCGCTGGTGTTCGCGCTGGCCCCGGGAGACTACAGCGCGCAGTGCCTGAGCCTGAAGAGCGCAGGCGCCAACTACGCCTATCTCGGCAACACCGCCGCCTCCAACATCTCGGTGATGAAGGCCTGCTAGACCGCGGGCGTCGACGTCCAGTTTCTCAGCAATGTCTGGGGCATGGATGAGAACGCCGCCAAGACGGCCGGAGACGCCGCCGACGGCGTGATCTTTCCGTTGCGCACGGCGGTCGGCTGGGGCGGCAACGCGCCTGGCATGAAAACCGTGATGGAAATTTCCAAAATGTCCGACCCGACCGGCAAAGTCTATA
>JAQGKC010000415.1 GCA_028290305.1 Bradyrhizobium sp. | reverse complement strand
TCATTCCGAAGAGTGCAGAAGCAAACCCATTTCATAAAATATGACGGCGAACTCTACGCCGATGAGGACGTGGACAAGTTGCAGGGCCTACCTTCATAAGGAGCCATTCAATCTGGCGCGATCCGCGAGGTGTCAATGCAGCATCTGAACTGCGAACGATTTCAAAATGGATTCTTACGATACCGCGAGGCGTGATGGACACGCTGGACCCCGTCGAGGCGAAGCTCATCCGAAAGCTGGCGATCGTTGCGGCTGGCTCCAACGAGCTAGGCTATGTGAAAGCAACCGTGTGTGACGTGCTGAGAATAATCGACCGGGCCTTACCGCCCGACAAACGAGACCAATTGCGCGGCCACTAAATGAACCAAGGCAATGAGAGGGGCGAGCTATTTGCCCAAGTCGATCCGCTTCACGCCCTCATCCGTGAGGACAAGGTTGCCCAGCACTTCCTCGATGTAGCCGAGTTGCAATAACCGGGACTCGATGTCTCCGGGTATGGTGGGCGGCGGCAGTGACACGCTCAGGGCCTTCAAGGCCGCGAACTCGTCGCTGGAAAGGGGCTCGGGGGTCGGACTTCGGCATGCCCTGAATAATGCGCAGTCCGACGCTCTCGATACAAGGCAAATTTGCAAAGCGGTCATCGGATTAGGAACAATTTCGGGATTTGCGTTTTAATGAGCTGTGCCAGTCCAAACTGGCATAACATGGCCCCCTCGACGGCCTCGGCGCGCCCCCGCTGGGGCCGTCATTTCATACCTCGCTGTCGCCAAAATCCCAGCTTAGCTTTCGGTCGCCGTCACGCCGACGCCAATGTCGTCGCGTCCCACATGGTTTCATTCGATCATTTCGCGCACGAATTACGAAGGCAGTTGAGTAGCGCCACCGAACAGGGTGGGACGCAAATCGTGATTACCTCAGCCGAACTCTGCCAATCCATTCCCATGGGCAACAGCTCGACACGTGCGTGCTGCGAGGCCATGCAGGCGGAAGTCAAACCCAGCGACGTCGTGCTCGTCGAACAGAACAGCGGTGGTGGGATGGTAGTCCGCTATCAGTTGCCACGTTATCGAATATTCCGACATGTGGGCCATCACACGGACCGCCTCTGACAGAATCTCACGCTCGCTATCCTGCGATGTCAATGCGCGGGATTGCCGGGGCCGCGCCAGCCTCGCTCATGGTCTTGGATCGTCGCGGCCGCCGTCACCATAGCAGCGAGCGCACCAGCCCCCGGGCAGGGCGCTCAGGAGCGCACTAAACGGCAACGTCGAGGTCGCTCTCGGTTTGTCACGTTGGCGGCGCGCTATTATCCGCAAAGTCTGAAAGCATATTGTCGAAGCCGTCAGGAAAGTTTCGGATACCGCCCGGGCAGTCAATGAAGACGCCCCAACCCATACTCGCAAGTTCCCGCGCCTTGGCGACGGCGGTATCGGCGCGCAGCCGGACAACCCGTTGTGGCGTCTTCGCCTCTCGTTCCGCGCACGATAAAGGTCATTGCCAAGGCCGTCCTATCAATGGCCCGAAATTAGCAAATTCCGTGCCAGTGGTTGCGTCGGCGGCTACGATTGCGGGCGATGATCAAAAAATTGAAACCTTGGGGCTACTACGTAATGGCGGCCCGGCAGTCGGCCTATCCGCCTTCGTGGCGCTGGCTAATCGTCCGGCGCGGCAAACCGATGGGCGTGCGAATTGAAGGCGGTGGCTTTACGACCTATGAAGCAGCGCGAATGGCTGGCAGCCGGGCCTTGACGGAATTCCTTGAGCAGCTTGAGCTTGAAAAACTTCGGATCGACTAAGGTGTGGCAACCCTGCATTACGAGGCGGCTCAACCCATGTTGCGCGACCTGAATTTGGATATAGTGCCGGGATGAGCGCTCTGAATTACATTGCTGGCATCGCGACCATCGTGCTCGACTTTTTGGAAAAGTACAACGGGGCTGTGACTGCGGTCGCGACCATTTCATCGCAGCTTTCACGATCGTACTGGCGCGGGTTACCGGAAAGCAAGCACGACTGATTACGGATGCCGTCAATCTCGCCAGACAAGAATTCGTCGCGAACCACAGACCGCGAGTTATCCTGAGATATATTCAAGGCCCATTTGAAAATGAGGACGGGTTTCAGTATGTCTGGCTTACGCTCGTCAATATCGGGGCAACTACGGCCACCATCGAAGAATTTGATGCCGACTTGGCAAAACGATGGGACGATTCCGGCGGCTGGGCTCTCCCCGGTTTGGATGCAGGGCCAAAGGCAATATCGCCGATCGTCCTAGCGTGCGGTCAGCGACACGTTTTCACTTTAACCGCTAAAGTGGTTCCCGACGCAGAGCTAGAGATGCAAATCTTCCGCGAAGCTACAAGTAATCATCAACTCTGTGCGGTTGGCGTGATTCGGTACAGGGACGGCAACCATGTCGCTCGGGACACCGGATTTTTTAGGGTTTTGGACGACGATGGCGGCTTCGTACTTTCCCAACATGATGCCGAAATGGAATATCAAGACTAGCTCAGCAATTGGTGCTCTAAACTTCAATTCCAACATTATGCCATACCGGTGCATCCGACGATGACAGATACGCGATGACGTGGTCGACGGGTTTTTTTAGGCTCTTGATCGTCGTGACGGTCCTGTGGATGGTGGCGACCCTCGCTGCAATGGGAAAGGATGAATTTAAGGGCTTGTGGTCGCCGAACGCGACCTTCGAAGTCGTTTACAAAGGAGACGTCAAGGATATCTTGGACAGCGCACATGATCCGGAATTCCTTCGCCACCAGATTGTTGACGGCGTAAAAAGGGCTGCCGCGCTATTGGAGCGAACAGACCCAGCCGAGGCGAAGTCGCAGACTGATCAGGTGAACGGCACCGCCGACGAACTGCTCAAGGCACTCGCGGACGAAAATGGACGGCGGGCTAGTCGGCTGTATCATGGTCTTTCAATTCTGGTTATCCCTCCCGTCGCCTTTTTGATCTTCGGTGTCGTAATAGCTTGGGTAGCGGCGGGATTCAGGAAAGCAACCGAACGCGCCGGGCGATGACGCGTCGCATCCGATCAGCGCTTCGCATATTTCGGGACCGCCGCGTTCGTAGCGGCTCGATCAGAGATCGTCAGCGGCGTGCCGACGTCGCATTTCAATTTGGGAGTCTTAGCGCTGCGCAGCTCTCTGGCTGATGACGGCGACGGGCAGGGCGCGGTGAGTGAGGCGCACGGCGAGCACTTCACACAACGCCGCCCAAGCGGAGTATGATCGCTCGGCGGCGTTGGTTAGGTACCGAGCCCCTCAAATCCCTCGGCAGCGATATATCAGCAAAAACTGGGCCAAAATTCAACTCCGGTAGAATACGGGCACTAGCCGTTCACCGCGCCGTTGCAGAGGGCGCGATGGTGGCTGGGGACATCATCATCTCCCGCGCTATATCGCCGAGTTGAAGATGTGCTATCCTGAGTTGTTTAAGCAATTCGACATCGACTAGGGCAATATATGAAGTGTGCGCAGTGCACTAATCCTGCCTTTTACCGCGTTGGGGACGGGTCGGGAAAAGATATTGGACTTTGCCTGCCTTGTTTGTCGTCGCGGAACCGTTTCACGGGCCGCTACTTGGTAAAACATGTACACGTTCGAGACGACTAATCCAAAAATTGCGAGACGCTGCCGCTATGATCAACATCGCGGCCAAAAGACAACTGTGACCGTAGAAGGGTCGCCCGTCACGGGGTTGGTCCATTCCGTCATGGAAGTTAAGTCCAGCAACCCGCCGCGCTGGATCATGACGCTCTTTTCAGAGCCGAGGATTGCAGCCTGACAATTGCCTGACGTCGAGCCAAAGAGCGCCCTGCACAGAACGGGCGGCGTCTGATGCAGGGCGGCGTCCTGCCCATTTGCCGCTCACTGCTACTTGCCTGGGCGCTCGAGATTCTGGTTATCCCAAGCGTCAATGTTTCGGGAGCATTTGGCACACACACAGTGCCGAGCCGCCATCCTGCCATCTCGCTTCCTTGGGCGCATGAATATGCGGGCTGATACCGGAGCATATGCGGCCGATGCCAGAACCAGCAAAGGCGTGCGTCGTAACGCTCCTTCGGGAGCGGCCGTACCCGAGCGCGTAAATGAGACAGCCCGCCGCTTCACGCCTGGCGGCATTTTTCCAATG
>JAQGKC010000384.1 GCA_028290305.1 Bradyrhizobium sp. | reverse complement strand
CGACGGTACGCGCCGCCATCATGATCTGCGATCTGCGTGATTTCACCCGGATCTCCGACAGCTGGCCGCGCGATGACGTCATTGATCTTCTGAACGGCTATTTCGACGCGATGTCGGAGCCGATTGCGCGACATGGCGGGGAAATACTGAAATTCATCGGCGACGGTCTGCTCGCCATTTTTCCGCTCAGCCAGCCATCGGCCTGCGCAAATCTGCTGCATGCCGTGACTGATGCCCGTCAGGCCATGGTTGCCTTGAACGAAAAGAACAGCGAAACCGGTCGTGCGCCGCTGAATTACGGCATCGGCGTCCACGTCGGAGACGTTATGTACGGCAATATCGGGTCGCGGACCCGGCTCGACTTCACGGTCATCGGTCCTGCGGTCAACATGGCTTCACGTCTCGAAGCCCTCACCAAACAATTGGGGAAAACGGTGCTGCTGTCTCGCGCGTTCGCCGACTTTGTCGAAAGCGATTTCGATCTCGAGCGCGTCGGCGAATATCCGGTGCGCGGCTTCAACGACCCAATCGAGCTGTTTGCGTATCGCGGCTGAATGCGGATCTATCGCCAGATGCCTCGCCGTCCCCCAACGGGCGCAAACACATCAAACGGCAAGACTGGGCGAAGCGGCGCTCGGATCAATCCGGCGCCACGTTTTGTTTTTACCGCGATGTCACGCGTCGCCCGGAGCCGCTCAAGGCTGCACCAAGGTTGGAAAGCGCGAAAGGTTCAAACCGAAACGCGACGCGATGGCGTCCCGCCGGCACTACGACGGCGCGGAACAAGAGGGCGGCCCGCAGCATCGCTGCCGGCTTGCCGTCGACCTCGGCGATCCAACCGGGATAGTACAGGTCGTGCAGCACGAGGAGGCTGTCCGCTGTCGATGTCGTGACAAGCTCTACGCTGCCGGGACTTGACGACTCGATTTTCACGACGCCGGGATCCTCCGATGACGGCAACGAGATCAATCGGTCGTATGCCATTGATGTATCGATGGTCGAAAGATCAGCGGAAGGATTTTGCATTGCGCCCGCCGCATCTCCTTCGGACCATCGGTAAACGAGGGCTCGCCGCATCGCGCCTGCGAGCCGATAGATCCAAATGGGCGGTCCAGGAAGCAAAAGCTCGGCTGCGGGCGGAGTTTTTAAGCCCGGCAACTTTTCCAGCGGCTGCCCCATCACCAGGTAGGTAAGGCCAAGCGCTCGTGCGAGTGTGCAGTCGTAATTGTCGAACGAAGGCGGAAATCGCCGATGGAAGGCGCTCCAATTTTCCTCGCCGGGCGAAACGAGACGGTCGTACAGACCTATGCGGAGGGGATTGTATCCATTGGTGGCTTCCCATCCACGGACCATTGCGAGGTTTTGCCAAGCTCCACCGAGGCCGACGACTTCCACACGCGGGCGGGCGCCTCGCTGATGATCGGCCGCGATGGCGTTTTCCAGCAACGCGATCGCGTTGGCCTCCGCGCCGGTCGGCGCTTCGAGCACCGCATAATTGCTCCGGCTTTCGGCGTTAAGACGCGAGGCGGTGTTCCACCATAACAATTCGGCAATCCCAAAAAGCGTAAGGAGTGTGGCGGCCACAATGCGAGCCGGGCGTTGGCGCGCGCTAAGAAGTATCGAGACAGCGACCAGCATGGCCGCACTTGCGACGAGAGCCTCGCGGGCAGCGTCCAGCGCGTGCCCCGTCCGACTGGAAAACACCACCGCGGAGCCCACGACCGCCATCATTGCCGAAGCTGCCACTCCGGCCACGAACGGCCGAAAACGAGGCAGGCCCTCGCGAACGTAATCGGCGAGACTGTGTCCAACAAGAAACGCCAGTGCAATGCCAAACAAGAAACTCGCGTCGGTCGGGCGCCGAAATAGGTTGATCCCGGGCACGAACCTGAACGCCAGCCCATAGAGCGGCGTATAGCGTCCCAGCATGAACAGGCATGTTATTGCAAGTGTACACGTCATCAGGCGACGGCCGCGCCGCCACACGCCACCTCCCACGATGCCGAACCAAAACAGCAGCAGAACGGGCACGACGCCAACGAACAAGTAGTTCTCTGAATCGTCGGTGAGAGCGACTTCCGGGAGGGTTGCCGCGCCCGGGCCCCAGTAGCTTCCATGCGTGCCGAAGATGTTGGCAACCACGAGGGTTGCCAGGTTGGCGGGATACAGCGACCCCCTGAGCGCGTCGTCCAGAGACTCGGAGGGACGGTTCGAAAGCTGCGCAAATTGCAACGTCAGCAGCATGGGTACCGTGAGCAGCGCACTGCCTGCTAATGCCATCGTCGTCAGCACGCCTGATCGCGCGCGCAGATAATGCACCGGCTGCGTCGAGCCCAATATTTCGGCCAGGGCGGCGGCCACGAGTAACACACAAAGCAGGAGAGCCGTTTGATTGCGGCCAAGTGCTACACCGGCCGCCATGATCGCAAAGCCGATGGCTGACGAAAGGGAGCGCCGCTCGAGCGCGAGTTGCAGAAGCAGCAATGCCACTGGAAACAGGCTGTAACTGAGGATAATCCCGGAATGTTGTAGACGACCAGACGCGGCGCCGCCGAACATGAACAATGCCGCCGCCAACACACTGCTTGGAATTGGCCATCGCGCGCGCCAGCCCATGATTGCGATGGCGATGCCTCCCGCGAGCAGATGGGCAAAAACAACGAGATCGAATGCCCGCATCGTCGGGGCCGGATCGAGCATCCCCCAGGCAACGAACACCGGCGCGAAGACCAGCGATTGCGGGTCTGCGACGCTCGGATGTCCGCCGTAATGATAGGGATTCCAGAACGGCCATTCTCCGGCGCGTAGAGTCGCGGACAAGAAACGGAAGAAGGCATAGAACTGGTTCTTGGAATCCCAGGGCACAACGGCGTCCCGGACGATCCAGCGGCTGACGGCGACAAGCCAGACTGCCGTGACAAAGCCGACTGAAATGGCCAATCGGTTGCCCGCCTTTCGGCGTTGCATGATGAAATGGCAGTTCAATCCAATCGGCCCCGCGGGGTTTTGCTTCTTGAGCAGTAGCAACTCCCCCTGGTTTGGCAACAACCGTGGGAACGCGCCTCGTTCTGAGAAGCTGATTGCGGCGAAAAAACGAGCCGCGGCCGGGATTCTCGAACCATTGAACAAGGCGCCACGATTCGCGCTCGGGGACGATGAGCGCTACATCGTGGCAAACTGTCCATTGTGACCTTTTGACGCGACCAAACCTGAGTCTCGTTCATGCGGCAGACAGCCGGTCCATCCCAAACATAAGGTTCCTTTTGTTGGAACTTGCCGACCTCGTGCGAGTTTCTAACGCTCACAATCATGCATTTGTGGAGGCTCCTTGAACCGTCGACGCTTCCTGCAAGCCGCGGCTTCCTTGCCGCTTGGGGCTCCAACGGCAGGCGGGCTGGTTGCGCCTGCCCGAGCCGACGCGATGCCATTCGATCGATCGGTCGTGCGGCAACTCGCCCATGATGCCGCCGGCAAGCCCTATAAGACGCCGGATACGAAATTGCCGGACAACCTGAAAAACCTCGATTACGACCATTACCGGCAGATCCGTTTTCTGCCGGAGCGTGCGCTGTGGCGCAGCGAAAAACTGCCGTTCCAGGTCCAGTTCTTCCATCGCGGATTCTTCTACGAGCCGCGCGTCGACATCTACGAAGTCGCCAACGGCCAGGCGGCCAAGATTGCCTACCGGCCCGATGATTTCTCCTTCGGCGCCAACCCGCCGCCCCAACCCGATAGCGATCTGGGTTTCGCCGGTTTTCGGATTCACGCGCCGATGAATCGGTCGGACTATTATGACGAGGTGTGCGTCTTCCTGGGCGCGAGCTACTTCCGCGCGGTCGCCAAGGGCGAAATTTACGGTCTGTCGGCGAGGGGATTGGCTATCAACACTGGTGAAACCAAAGGGGAAGAGTTCCCGCTGTTCAAGACATTCTGGATCGAGAAGCCGGTCGCGAACGCCACGTCCCTCGTCGTGCACGCGCTGCTCGACAGCCAAAGCACCACCGCGGCCTATCGCTTCACAATACGGCCAGGCGACACCACGGTGTTCGACGTGGAACTGGCCATCTATCCCCGCGTCGATCTCGATCATGCCGGCCTCGCGCCGATGACAAGCATGTTCTTCTTTGGATCCAATGACCGGGTCGACGTGGATGACTTTCGACCCTCGGTGCACGATTCCGACGGCTTGGCGATCTACAACGGCCGCGGCGAGGAACTATGGCGTCCACTCAGCAATCCGAGGGACCTGCAGATCAGCACCTTTTCCGACCTCAATCCGCGCGGTTACGGCCTGATGCAGAGGCAGAAGAACTTCTATTCATACCAGGACCTGGAATCCAAATTCGAAAAACGCCCGAGTCTCTGGGCGGAGCCGATCGGAGATTGGGGCGAGGGTGGGGTTCAGCTGATCGAAATTCCGACCAAGGAGGAAATCCACGACAATATTGCCAGCTTTTGGCGCCCGAAGAATCCGTTGCAGGCCAAGGGCGAGCATACCTACACCTATCGCCTTCACTGGGGACCTGACACGCCCAAGATGACGTCGCTGGCCCGATTTTCCCGGACAGGTGTCGGCGCGAAAGGTGATGACGCCAGGATCTTTGTCCTCGATCTGATTGGAGAACGGCTCAAATCGGTCGATCCCAGCAGCATACGCGGTAATGTCACGGCTGAAAAAGCCGAGATCAAAAACATCGTCACCCAGCCAAACCCGGCAACCGGCGGCTGGCGATTGAGCTTTGAGCTTCCGGTCAACGATAAATCGCCGGTCGAGTTGCGGGCCTCGCTGATGCAGGGCAACGACGCCATATCGGAAGTGTGGGTTTATCGATGGACACCCTGACGCAAAACGGCGGGATTGAATTGCCGCAACGTGGGCCGCGAGAGATGTTCCTTCCGCCGGAATCGCCGCTGCCGATGGCGACGCAGCAGTTGCATTCTTTCGAGCGCAGCGAAGGACATCCCAAACTCGCGCGGTCCACGGCGCTCCGGCGCGCCGGCATTTTCGCCGGAACCGCCGCGATGACTGCGGCCGGCTGTTACGAAATGTACGAAGTCGTCCAGGTTGGGGGCGTCACGGTCCTCGAGTGGATGGTGCTGGGCCTGTTCGTTTTTCTGTTCGCCTGGATCGCGCTCTCGTTCACGTCATCGCTGGCTGGCTTCGTGGTGCTGCTGTTCCGGGCCAAGGACCCGCTGGGTATCGATCCGGCCGCGCCGCTCCCGACCATCCGCAGCAGGAACGCAATGCTGCTGCCGACCTACAACGAAGATCCCTATCGCATCATGGCCCGTCTGCGGGCGATGTACGAGTCGGTCGATCAGTCGGGACGGGGCTCGAGCTTTGATTGGTTTGTGCTCAGCGATACGACCGCCCCATCGGTATGGATCGCGGAAGAGAAATGCTTCTTGCAGCTTCGCCGCGATCTCAGCGTATCGAACATTTACTACCGGCACCGCCGGGAAAACATCGCCCGAAAATCCGGCAACATCGAGGACTGGATCAAGCGGTTCGGCGCAGGCTATGACCATATGATCATCCTCGATGCCGACAGTCTGATGACCGGCGATACCATCGTTCGGCTTGCGTCAGCGATGGAAAGATATCCAACGGTCGCCCTCATCCAGACGCTTCCTATCGTCGTCAATGCGAAGACGTTGTTCGCGCGGCTGCAGCAGTTTTCAGGACGTTTATACGGACCCCTGATCGCTGCTGGCATTGCGTGGTGGCATGGCTCCGAAGGCAACTATTGGGGCCATAACGCCATTATTCGTGTGCGCTCCTTTGCACAGGATGCGGCCCTGCCTGAACTGAAGGGGCGCAAACCGTTCGGCGGTCATATTCTCAGCCATGATTTTGTCGAGGCGGCGCTGATGCGTCGGGCAGGCTGGGAGATCAGGATGGTGCCGGCTTTGGGCGGCAGCTTCGAGGAATGCCCCCCATCGCTGCTGGATTTTGCCGCCCGCGACCGCCGGTGGTGCCAGGGCAACCTTCAACATTTGGCCGTGCTTCCGGCGCGCGGACTGCATTGGGTGTCGCGGCTTCATCTGCTCACCGGAATAGGTTCCTATCTCACCGCGCCGCTCTGGCTGATGTTTTTGATGCTCGGAATCTTGATCTCCTTGCAGGCTCAATTCGTCCGCCCCGAATATTTTCCGAAAGGATTTTCCCTGTTTCCGCAGTGGCCCGCGCAGGATCCCATTCTGGCTGCCTGGGTTTTCGTCGGCACGATGGGGCTGCTTATCGTCCCAAAGCTGCTCGCCTGGATCCTGCTCGTAACGCAAAGCCAAAACCGTCGGCAATTCGGCGGAGGGCTGCGTGTTTTTCTGGGATTCCTGATCGAGACATTTTTGTCGGGGCTGATAGCGCCGGTCATGATGATCTTTCAATCCAGAGCGGTCGGCGAGATTCTGCTGGGTCGCGACTCAGGTTGGCAGGTTCAGCGTCGCGACGACGACGAACTGCCGCGCGCCGAATTGATACGGAAATACGCGTTGCCGACCTTGTTCGGGGTGGCCATGGCCGCCATTGCCTATGCGGTGTCGCTGCCGTTGCTGTTCTGGATGGCGCCGGTGATTGCCGGTCTCTTGCTCAGCGTTCCGATCGCGATATTGTCGTCCAGGCAGTCCGATCCGAACGCCGGACTGCTGCGCACCCCCGAGCAGACAGCCCCGCCACAGGTGCTCGTCCGCGCAAATGAGCTGGCGATCGTATCAGGCAGCGTGATCGTCTCGCCGTTGCAGGTACTCTTCGAAGACGGGCGCTTGCTGGAAAGCCATCTGGTGAATCTGCCCGACGACAAGCGCCGCAATCGCGGCCAGGTCGATCCGAATCTGGCAATTGCGCGTGCAAAGATCGAGGATGCGGAAAGCTTCGGCGAGGCACTCAGCTATCTGACCCAGCGCGAGACGTTCGCCGTCCTCAATTCCCCAACGCTGCTCCGCGTCCTGTCTGCCATGCCGGGGGCCGGCCAGAGTGCTAATTAAAGTCCCTTGCCGCAAAAGACTTTTGCAACGTATCGGCCAATAACGGAAATCGTCCCGATCGGGAACGAGCGTCAATCCCGCCGATTGGCAACGGATTTATCGGAATCTTCGCTGTCGGCGAGTTGAACCCAATATTCCGCGATGCTCAGAAGGCGCTCCGCTTCAGCCTCGTCCGGCTCTTCTCCCGCCTGACGGGCGACTTGGGCTGCCCATTTACGGAAATAGAAAGCGTTCGACATTGCGCTGTCCAGCTATACGGTATTTGTCCCTGGTGCGCGGACTGCAGCTTGCGGATATTGGGTCCCATCATCGCTTGATTTGGACCGCCGTTGCCTTCGGAAATAATCCGCAAGCCATCTACCAACATCTTCGATGCGGCGATGTTGGGCGTTCCTCCAAATCTCGGAAAAACCAGCTCGTTCAAAATAGCTTTCATTATTTTGCATGGCGAAACCCCATAAAGTCGTCGAAGAAAAAGGCTGTCTACGCGCAACAAAACAACATCGTCAAACATGACGTGCTACGAACTTGGTCCGCTGCTTAAATCCAGACCTAAAAGATAGAGAGAAGCGACACGAAAAGGCCGACCCCGCAAAAATGAAAATGGTTTTGAGGATCTCGACTTCAACCGAAATTTCTGACGCACCGAAAACGGCTCTTGCGAGAACGCCCACTGCGCTAAAGCCAAAGCCAATTTTGAAAATTTAGCCTTGCCGCTGCGATGGCGATATGAACCAGGCCACAACTTACTCACTGGCTACGAAGTGATCCCTTCTGCGTCAGCGCGGCGGCCAAGTAGCTCCGGCAAAGCTGGTGGTAAATTAGGTTGATGATATTGTCCCACATGATCGAACCCCATTGTTTCATCGTAAGCTCTTGTACCAGGCGTCTTTTTCGGGCTGTTTTCGCAGGCGGAGAAAATGACTTCGTCCCGGCCGGAGAATTGTTTCGCCGTCCGTGACGGTTGAAACAGCTTCACGGGATCGTGAGAATGCCCTGGGCAGTTCGGAATGGCTTCTCCGGATTGTTGGTATCGCTCTGATCCTGGACGGGCCGGTTCTGGTCCATATGGACTGGGCCATCGTCGGTCGGCATGTCTCAAAGGTGCGCCAAGAACAGCCATCGCGAACAGCCATCGGCGAACAGACATCGGCAACTTCATTGATGGTAAATAGTGACGGCTAAATTCTTCGCCGGATCCTCTAGCCATTCGATATTTTCGAGAGGATCGCCCTGGCTCACTCAAAGGTGACGCAAATGGCAATTCGTGCTCTCTTGCTTACCCGTGTCCGTTTCGTGGTTGCAGCACTTTCAGCGGTCCTTGCATGTCATGCTGTCGTGCATGCGGCGTCATCTGTGCACGACAGAGTGTCTCTTAGCGAGTCGACAATCACGTGGGACACTGTCAAATACGCGACCGATGCGGAGAACGGTTTCGTCGGCGGGTCGCTCGACGAGAAGACCATCGTCTATCACACGTTCAGGACCTATCTGCTCGAGAATCGCTATCTGAAGGTGACGCTGGTTCCCGGATTCGGCGGGCGCATCCTTTCCATCATTTACAAGCCGACCGGTCACGAAGAACTTTATCGCAGCGAGGTCGGCGTGCCTTACGGCATCAAGAGCGGCACTTTTTACTACGACTGGCTGATGGTGTATGGCGGCATCTTTCCGACATTCCCGGATGCCGAGCACGGCAAGTCGTGGCTGAAGGCGTGGGATTTCAAGGTGGTGAAGGAAAGTGCTGACGAAGTGATTGTGTCGATGTCGCTGAAAGACGATTTCGCCTATACGGCAGCGCCCAGGAGGTTCAGGTCGGGCTCGACGGGTATCGAAGCGACGACCTACGTCACGCTAAAAGCCGATCGGGCCGCGCTCGATTCGCGCGTGGTGCTGAAAAATCCGCAGGACAAGGCGATCGACTACGAATACTGGACCTGCACGACGCTCGCACCGGGATCGGACCCGAAAAACCCCAGAACGACCGGAGGCGCCGAAATCATCGCGCCGATCCGGGCGTACAGCACGCCCCAATGGTCAGCCAACCTGGCTGACGGCGACGAGAGCTTAGCTCCCGGCCAGAGCCGTTTCGAAAGACTGCGTTACTTCAGGAACTGGCCGACGATGGGCATCGCCTACGCGGCGCCCGATATGCAGGGCGGGAATTTCTGGGGGGTGATCAACCACGACGACGAAGAGGGGATCATCCGCATCGCCGACAATTCGCTCACGCCAGGCCTGAAAATGTGGACGTGGGGATTTCCGTCGTTTACCAACGAAACCAACGCGCGCAAAGACCCGAACCCACAGCGGCCTTACGTCGAATTGTGGGCGGGGGCGTCGGATCAGTTTTTCCATAGCGCCAGGTTTCCCGCACTGGGCGAAGTGTCGATTGCAGAAACCTACAGCCCGACCGTCGGCATGAGCAACGTGACGCATGCCAACGAGAACATCCTGATCAATCTCTCGGCCGACGCGTCCGGCGTGAGTCTTCAATTCTTCAGTATCGAACCCGCCACGCCGCTGAGCGTGACCTTGAAACGCGGCGGCGAGGTATTGTTCAACGAGGTCGTGAAAGCCGATCCGAACAACGGAAATCGCGTTGCCGCGCCGATTCCTGCCGGCGGCAGCGGCGATCAGGTACGACTGACGATCAGGACCGCAGAGGGTAAAGAGCTGATCGCGGCTGAGACAAAAGTGAAGTGAAATCTTGCTAACCGCGAACGATTGGCCAGCTAGAGCGCGATGACGATTCATCCTGAACTCATCGCGCTCTAGGGGCTGTTGAGAATCAGGATTCCACCTGAGGCTTGGCTGTGATTCAAGCTTTGGATGGATCGATTCGTACTGACAAACGCCCAATGGGCGAAGATGGAGCAGCATTGCCTGGG
>JAQGKC010000383.1 GCA_028290305.1 Bradyrhizobium sp. | reverse complement strand
CGATGATGACCATGCGTTCGGGTTTCCAATCACCCTCAATTGTCGTTGGCTGAACCCCTTGAACTATGTATTTTCCTGAATGTTTTGCGATGAATGCAGGGATTTCAGCGATGTATTTTCTGAAACCACCTAAGTCATTCACCGACAAGTCGAGCACCAAATACGCTTTCATTCCTTACCTCGCGAACCAGCATCAGACCAATTCGCGGTCCGGATGGAGGGAGTAGAGTAAGACCGTATGCTTCAAAGGCAAGAAGGCCGCTCCCCACCCCAAAGCTGGCGTCACACTTCTCGGTAGACGGCACGCTGGTGGAAGCCCAGCATGAAGAGCCTCAAGCCGAAGAAGGCACCGGTGAAATCGAACCTCCTGCGAGTGGCGGACGGAATGAGGAGGTCAACTTCCGCGGCGAGAAACGCAGCAACCAGACCCATACCTCGACCAGCGATCCCGATGCCATGCAGCCTGTTAGATGTGCGATTGCACACCGGGGAATGATCGGCTGCCATTGTTCCTCCCCCTCTTACGCGACAACCTGACGCCTTGCGGCGACACAGCGGATCAACATCTGCCTCTTCACAGTGAGGAGATATCCATTGAGCAAACATTCCAGAGAGGAACTCGATCGGCATTTTGCCTGGTTTGAAGGCAGGCTACCGCCGCGGCTCGCGCGCTTCGTTGGCTGGTTGCGCAAGCCATCCTCGTGGCTGGTGCGGATTCCGCTTGCAATCCTGCTGATCGTCGGCGGCATCTTCAGCTTTTTGCCGGTGCTGGGACTGTGGATGCTGCCCCTTGGACTCCTTTTGTTCGCGCAGGACGTGCCGATACTGCAAAAGCCGCTGTCGCGAATGCTGGGATGGATCGAGCGCAAATGGACCGAGCGTGAGCAAAAAAAGCGTGCACTGACTCCTTGAAGCGCCTGCCGAACTCATTTCACGCCTCTGCTGCAACGCACGGTGTGACTCAAAAGCCAGCGCGGCCGATAAATCAGGGGCTTCGCCACAATTAGCAGTAAATTTTTCTTCCACGAATCAGCGCGCTGATTCATTTTCGGCTTCTGGGGTCAATCTGGAGGCCAAGGTATGAACGTCATTGTTTTCGCTTCGCGTAAAGGCGGCTCGGGAAAAAGTACGCTGGCTGCTCATCTCGCTGCGCATGTCCACAAGGTATCGAAGCCCTGTCTCATGATCGATGCCGATCCGCAGGGTTCGCTGACTCTCTGGCACAAGCTGCGCGGCACCAACGAACCGGCGATCAAGACCGCTGTCAATTCCGTCAGTGGAATCATTGCGGCGGCAAAGCGCGATGGCATCGAATGGGTATTCATCGATACGCCGCCGAACACATCGGCCGTCGTGGAAGACGCCATCAAGAATGCCACGATGGTGATTATTCCGGCGCGGCCGGGGGTGTTCGACGTCAACGCCGTGCAGGAAACGATTCAAACCTGCCGCGCCGCGCGCAAGCCCTATGCGGTCGTGATCAACGGTGCGCCTGCACGCCGTGACGATGCCGAAAGCCCGATCGTCACCATCGCGCGTGAAGCGCTGGCCAAATTCCGCGCGCCGGTGTGGGGCGGCCAGATCACCAACCGTGCCGATCTGCTGATGGCGCTCGCCCAAGGCGAAGGCGCGCGAGAATATTCTGCAGAAGGCCGCGCGGCGGCAGAGATCAGCCGGCTATGGGCTGCGATCGAACGTTCGGTGAAGGCGATCCGCGGCACGGCCTCGGCGAGCGGAGCAATGCACAAGCAGGCGGCGTAACCACGCCGCTTTGCCAGGTCGGCAAAGAACGCGCGGGCTTCGCGCGTTTTTCTGTCGTGAGGGGTAGTCATCCTGAGGAGCGGCCATCTGGCCGCGTCTCGAAGGATGCGCCACGCGATGAGCTCTCATCCTTCGAGACGCGCGCCAAGAGCGCGCTCCTTAGAGCGTTTTCCAGCGAAGTGGATACCGGTTCGCGTGAAGAAAACGCGTCAAAATAAAAGTTAGAGCCTCCGTTCCGATTCGATCGAAACGGAAAAGGCTCCAGGATGACGCTGATGTATGTGGCGAGGAGCTGCTTAATTCACCATCAGCACGTAGAAGATGACCACCGGCGACAGGCTCAGGATCACGGACCAAATGCCGAGCGCCCACAAAATGTCCTGCTTGCTAAAGTCCTGTTGTTCAGAAAATGGATTATTGCGGCTACTCACGACGCCCCCGCGTTTTGTTCTTGCGGAGACTTTGATAGGGGTCGGCTTTTAAAAAGCCGGTCGCAATTTCGCTCGCATTTGACCACAGGTGCTACCGCCGATTAACGATGAGCACCTTTCAGAAATCGTCAGCTTCCCATGAGCATGTGGAAGGCCAGCAACGGCGACAGCCCCAACAGCACCGCCCACAGCCCGAATGACGAATCCTGCATCCTCTGGGCCCGCTCGCAGCTCGGATACCTGGCATCTCCAGTGATTTGAGTGGTCATTGTTTCCCCCCGTTTCTTTGTTGTCGAGATTCAATAAGCCTCAAATTTTAAAGATGCGGCCGCCGCCTCGTTCGGATTTGAAATGCCGGCGTTACCGCGGATTAACCACGCAAATTGCCGATTAGAATTGCTCACGCGGGGATGACGATTCAGTACCCGCGGACTATCGATCCGCGCGGCTGACCACATCCATCAACTCCGCGATCTTGCGGCGCTGATCGGCCTTGTCGCCCGAGGTGATCGCATGCTCGACGCAATGGGCGACGTGGTCGCGCAGGATTTCCTCCTCGACCCGGCGCAGCGCCGCCTTCGCCGCCGCGATCTGGGTCACCACGTCGATGCAATAGCGGTCGTCCTCGACCATGCCGGCGAGGCCGCGGATCTGGCCTTCAATTCGTTTCAGACGCCTCAAACAGGAGGTCTTGATCTCTGTGCGCATTGCGCTCATATACCCCCCCAGGGTATATCAATCAAGAGGCCAGGAGAGTTCTGGTGGCGCAATTGGATCACGATCACTCACACGGTGCGGCTCACGCCGGCCATCATCATGACGCCGAGGCGCGGGTTTCGTCCTGCTGCGGCGGTAAACATGGCGACGGGGACAAAGCCGCCGATGCCGTGACCGTCATCGATCCCGTGTGCGGCATGCGCGTTGATCCCGCGACCGCGAAGCACCGTTTCGCGCATGGGGGGCAAGATTATTTTTTCTGCTCGGCGCGTTGCCGCGAGCGTTTCGAAGCCGAGCCGGAAAAGTTCCTGCAGCCTAAACAACCGGAGCCCGCAGCGCCGGCCGGCACCATCTACACCTGCCCGATGCACCCTGAAGTGCGGCAGGTCGGTCCGGGCAATTGTCCGATCTGCGGCATGGCGCTGGAGCCGGAGCAAGTCTCGCTCGACGATACACCCGATCCTGAATTGATCGACATGACCAGGCGCTTCTGGATTGCGCTGGCGCTGACGCTTCCGGTGTTCGTCATCGAGATGGGCAGCCATCTCGGCCTGATGCATCTGGTGCCGCCGATGTGGTCGAACTGGATTTCGTTGGTGCTGGCGACACCGGTGGTGCTGTGGGCAGGTGCGCCGTTCTTTGCGCGCGGCTGGCGCTCCGTGGTGACGGGAAATCTCAACATGTTCACGCTGATCGCGATGGGTACCGGCGTGGCCTGGCTCTACAGCGTGGTGGGGACATTGGCGCCGCAATTGTTTCCGCCTGCGTTTCGCGACATGCACGGCGCGGTCGCAGTGTATTTCGAGGCGGCGGCCGTCATTACGGTTTTGGTCTTGCTAGGGCAGGTACTGGAATTGCGGGCACGCGAGCGCACCTCCGGTGCGATCCGCGCGCTGCTCGGCCTCGCGCCGAAAACCGCGCGCCGCATCACCGATCATGGCGACGAGGATGTCGCGATCGATGCGATCGCGGTCGGCGATTTGCTGCGGGTGCGACCCGGCGAGAAGATTCCGGTCGATGGCGTCGTCACCGAAGGCCACTCTTTTGTCGATGAGTCCATGGTCACCGGGGAATCGATGCCGGTGCAGAAGGCCGAAGGCGCGCATGTGATCGGCGGCACGGTCAACCAGGGCGGCGGGCTGGTCCTGCGCGCGGAAAGAATAGGCCGCGACACCATGCTGGCGCGGATCGTCGACATGGTGGCGCGGGCGCAGCGCTCGCGGGCGCCGATCCA
>JAQGKC010000379.1 GCA_028290305.1 Bradyrhizobium sp. | reverse complement strand
ATGGAACTGATGGCGGCGATCTCCGCGCTGGAAACCTTGAAGAAGCCGTGCACCGTCGATCTCTACACCGACAGCCAGTATGTGCGTCAGGGCATCACCGGCTGGATCCACGGTTGGAAGAAGAACGGCTGGCGCACTTCCGACAAAAAACCGGTCAAGAACGTCGATCTGTGGCAGCGGCTGGACGCTGCGCTGAAGACGCATGAAGTGCGCTGGCACTGGGTCAAGGGCCACGCCGGCCACGACGAGAACGAGCGCGCCGATCAACTGGCGCGGGAAGGCGTTGCCATGGCGCGCTTGAAACAATCGCTCGAGGGCTGAAGGGCTTGTTGTGAGACGCAGTGGTACCCAGTGAAAGCCGTCATCACCCGGCTTGACCGGGTAAACCAGTATTCTGGGGCGTTCGCGATATTCCGAGAAGCCCCCAGAGTACTGGATCGCCCAGTCAAGCCGGGCGACGACAATTGTGACTGCCGCGAAGTAATTTTAGCTCAAAGCTGTCCCAGCAGCGTGTCACCGCCGGAGACCTCGACCTTGCCGGGTGCCGGCTCGAGATTGAGCTTCGTCACCACGCCATCATCCACCAGCATCGAGTAACGCTTGGAGCGGATGCCCAGCCCGTTGCCGGAAGCGTCGAGCTCCATGCCGATCGCCTTGGTGAATTCGGCATTGCCATCGGCGAGGAACACTGCCTCATCGCGCTGGTCGGTGTCGCGCTTCCACGCGTTCATGACGAAGGCGTCATTCACTGAGACGATCGCGATCGTGCTGACGCCCTTGTCCTTGATCGCATAGGCGTTCAGGAAAATGCTCGGCAGATGCATCTTGTGGCAGGTGCCGGTATAGGCGCCGGGCACCGCGAACAGCGCGACCTTCTTGCCCTTGAAGATATCGTCGGTGGTCTTGACCTGCGGACCTTCCGCCGTCATCACGCGAAACTTGGCCTCGGGCAGCTTGTCGCCAACTTTGATGGTCATCGTCAATTCTCCTTGCAATGTGCGGAAGTGTCTTAAACCGGACGGGTGGCAGGCACAATATTCAGCGCTGGGGAAACGGCAATGGCCCGTGCTTTCACTGTTCGGTCATCGTCGCAGGTCGCAAGCGTTGCCCGCTGATTGGGCTAATTCCGCCTCTTATTCACGCCGCTACCTTCTTTTCATCGCGCAGTTCACGGCGCAGGATCTTTCCGACATTGGTTTTCGGCAGGCCGGTCCGGAACTCGATCTGCTTGGGGACCTTGTAATTGGTCAGTTGCGTGCCGCAGAACTTGATGATGTCCTCGGCGGTGACATTGGGATCCTTTTTCACGACAAACGCCTTTACGGCCTCGCCCGAACGCGCATCCGGGACGCCGATCACGGCGCATTCCAGCACGCCGGGATGGCTCGCGATCACTTCCTCGATCTCGTTGGGGTAGACGTTGAAGCCGGACACCAGGATCATATCCTTCTTGCGATCGACGATCTTGGTGTAGCCGTCCGGCGTCATCACGCCGATATCGCCGGTGCGGAAGTAACCGTCCGCGGTCATCACATTCGCGGTCTCGTCGGGCCTGTTCCAGTAACCGGACATCACTTGCGGGCCCTTGGCGCAGATTTCGCCGGGCTCGCCGAGCGGCACCTCGTTGCCGTCATCGTCGCGGATCGAGATATAGGTCGACGGAACGGGAAGACCGATCGAGCCGGAAAACTTGTCGGTATCGGCGGGGTTGCAGGTCAGCGTCGGCGACGTTTCCGACAGGCCATAGCCTTCCGACAGTGGACAGCCGGTGACCTTGAGCCATTTCTCGGCAACGGCTTTTTGGGTCGCCATGCCGCCGCCGAACGAGGTCTTCAGCTTGGAGAAATCGAGCTTGTCGAAATCGGGGCTGTTGAGCAGACCGTTGTAAAGCGTGTTGACCGCCGGGAAGCTGTTGACCTGATATTTCGCCAGCTCCTTGATGAAGCCCGCCATGTCGCGCGGATTGGGGATCAAAAGATTGACGCCGCCGGCGCGCATCGCCAGCAGGAAGCAGGCCGTCAGCGCGAAGATGTGATAGAGCGGCAGCGCGCAGACGATGAACAATTGATCGACATGCGGCGGCTTCTTCAGCGCCGGCTGCAGCCAGGCATCGTTCTGCAGCACGTTGGCGAGAATGTTGCGATGAAGCAGCGTCGCTCCCTTGGAGACGCCGGTGGTGCCGCCGGTGTATTGCAGGAAGGCGACATCGTCGGGCGCGAGCTTGGGCTTGTTGAGCTTCATGTTGCGGCCGGCCGTGAGCGCGTCGTTGAAGCTGACGGCGCCCGGAATAGAATAGGCCGGCACCATTTTCTTCACGCGCCGCACCACCAGATTGACGATCACGCCCTTCAGGCCGAGCATATCGCCCATGCTGCCGATAATGACGTGCTTGACCGCGGTCTTCGCGATCACCTGTTGCACGGTGGTGGCGAAGTTCTCGAGAACGATAACCGCCTCGGCGCCCGAATCCTTGAGCTGGTGTTCGAGCTCGCGCGGGGTATAGAGCGGATTGACGTTCACCACCGCATAGCCGGCGCGCAGCACGGCGGCGGTCGATACCGGATATTGCAACACGTTCGGCATCATCAGCGCGACGCGTGCACCCTTTTGCAGGCCCTTGCTTTGCAAATAGGCTGCGAGCGCCAACGACATCTCGTCGAGATCGCGGTAGCTGATCGACTTGTCCATGCAGATGAAGGCCTTGCGGTCGCGAAACTTCGCAAAACTTTCTTCCAGCAACTCAACAAGAGACGCGTATTGGGTCACATCGATGTCGGCGGGCACGCCGGCCGGATATTGCTTGAGCCAGATGCGCTCCATGGTATTTCCCCTCCGGTTTATTTTCCCCGTTCTTGGAACAGGACGCCTTGTTTTAGGCAGTATTGGTTTAGGTATGTATTGATTTTGGTCAGTATTGAGCAATGCGGCAGCCCATGGCAAGCGGCTGCGCCTTACGGACGCATCGCCGACGGAAAAAGCCGGTCTCTCCGGCCCTGGACTTAGCTTACGTGCGCGGCGCGGCGGTGGGCTTTTGATCCGCTGGGCTGGCCTCGCCGGTTGTGCTCTTGGGCGCGGGCTTGGCCGAGGGCTTTGCAGCCGCCTTGGGCTTTGCCGGCTTCGCGGGAGGCTTATCGGCCGCGGCTACGGGGTTTTCGGCAGCTTTGGGGGCCGCGTCCGGCTTGGCATTGGCGTGCTTGGCGGCCGCCGGCTTGGCCGGAGTGTCCGGCTTGGCATCCTTGCCAGTCTCCTTGGTTGCGGTCTTTGGCTCGGCGGCATCCGGCTTTTTCGCCGCAACCTGCGACTTCTTTTTGCGCGGCGGCGGCGTCTGCCTTTCGGCGTCCACGGCCACGGCAGCGATCAACGCAGCGCCGGTCCTCGTCGGACCGGTATAAACCGGGATCGGCTCGGAAGCCGCGGGCGCTCCTGCTAAGAGCTCCGACGGCTTCAGCATCGGCGGCTGCAGCCCGGCGGCGAAAAATGTAAGGCCGGTTTCGCCACTGCTTGAACCGGCGGCGTTGCTGGCGACCGTGTCCTCGTCCTCATCGCTGGCCGGTTTTTTGTGCTTGCCGCCGCACATCTCGTCGCGCAGGTTCGGTGGCGAGGCGTCGATTGGCACCAGATTGTCCACCGTGCCGAGCGAGGGGCGCAGCCATGACAGGTTATTGTTGGCAAAGCCGCGCTCAAGCAATTGCGCGGCTCTTACGGCGCGCATCTGGCCGGATGAAGCGCCGAGCACCACCGCGATCAGCCGCTTGCCGTTGCGCGTGGCCGACGCGACCAGATTGTAGCCGGACGCGCAGATGAAACCGGTCTTGAAGCCGTCGGCGCCGGGATAGCGTCCGATCAGCTTGTTGAAATTCTGGGTGATCTTGCGGCCATAGCGGATCGAAGGGATGTGGACGAAATATTCGTATTCCGGCAGATCGTGAATGATCCCGCGCGCGAGGATCGCCAAATCGCGCGCCGATGTGATCTGACCGTCCGCGGGCAGGCCGTTTGGATTGACATAGCTCGTCTGCGTCATGCCGAGCTGCTGCGCCGACTGATTCATCATTGCGGAAAAGCCGTCGATCGAACCTCCGACGCCCTCGGCCAGCACCACGGCCATGTCGTTGGCCGACTTCACCAGCATCATCTTGAGCGCGTTATCGACAGTGACCTGCGTGCCCGGCCGGAAACCCATCTTCGACGGCGATTGCGAAGCCGCGACGGGCGATACCGTCAGCAAGGTATCGAGCGTGAGGCGCCCCTCCTTGACCGCCTTGAGCGTGACATAGGCCGTCATCAACTTGCTCAGCGATGCGGGATACCAGGGATAGGTCGCGTTGTCCGCCTGCAGGACTTTTCCGGTATCGGCTTCGACGAGCAGCAGCGCTTCCGCATACAGGGTACGCGGGAAAACAACGGCAAGCGCCGCGACAAGAACGATCCAGTTCAACGGTGACTTGCGAAACAACAGGCGAATAAATTGCACTATCCGATTCCGGTCCTTTGAGCCCCGCCTATGAAGAGGAGTCCTGGCATGTGACGTTTGGGTTTCAAGCGTGTCCGGCACCGTCGCTCACGGCGGCTGCAAACCTATACCGGCTTGCCGTTCCAGAACAGAGGTCGTGCGACTAAATCGTGGACGAAATAGGCCGAATTTCGGCGATGCTTAAATCTCAACGGCCGTGCGGCCGATATCCTGTGCATGAACGCTGGTCCGCGCATTCTCCTGCACCATGAATTGGGCCCTGGCGAGTTCCGCAAAGCGGCCGCCTTTCGCCACCAGTTCATCGAACGTTCCGCTTTCGATCACTTGTCCGCTATCGAACACCAGGATGAGCGTGGCATTGCGAATGGTCGCAAGCCGGTGTGCGATCACGAAGGTGGTGCGCCCCTTCATCACTTCATCGAGAGCGGCGTTGACCTTGGCTTCGGTCACGGCATCGAGCGCGCTGGTCGCCTCGTCGAGGATCAGGATCGGCGGATCTTTCAGTAACGCACGCGCGATCGACAATCGTTGCCGTTCTCCGCCGGACAGCATGCGCCCGCGCTCGCCGACATTGGTGTCGAATTTCCGCTCGCTGCGCTCGATGAATTCCAGCGCCTGCGCGCGCGCCGCCGCGATCCGCATTTCCTCATCAGAAGCGTACGGTTTGCCGACCCGCAGATTGTCGGCGATCGATCGATTGAACAGCAGCGCTTCCTGAAACACCACGCCGATATTCCGCCGCAGCGCCGTCAGCGTCAGGCCGCGGACATCCATGCCGTCGATCCTGATGAAGCCAGACTGCGGATCGAACGCTCGATGCAGCAAGGCGATCGCCGTCGATTTGCCGGCGCCGGTCGGGCCGACCAGCGCGATGGTCTGGCCGGGCAGCGCGGTGAAGGAAAGGTCTTCGACCGCGGGCCGCTTGCCGTCATATGAAAACGAGACGTCCTTGAATTCGATCAGGCCCGAGAGCCGCCCGGTGTCGATCGCATCGGGCCGGTCGCGGACCGCGGGTACGGCATCGAGCACGTTGAAGAATTCCTGCAGCCGCGGAGCTTCCATGAATACGCTGTTGATGAAGCTGACCACCTGTTCGAGCTTCTGGATCAGCATGGTGGCGAAGCTCACGAACATCACGATCTCACCGACGGACGTGAGGCCCTGCTCGTGCAGCACGATGCCGACGGTGAAGATCGCAAGCACCGTGATAGTGGTCGACGCCCGGGTGATGACAGTGACCAGCGCCCACCACGACAGCACCGGCATCTGCACCGCCAATAGCTTGTCGGCGACGAAGCGCAAACCTTGCACCTCGGCATCGATGCGCACGAAGCTTTGCACCAGCGCGACATTGCCGAGCGCGTCGGAGGCGCGCGCGGAGAGATCGCTGTAATGCGCCTCGACTTCGCTTTGCATGCCGTAGGTCTTGCGCACCACCAGAGTGGTCAGCACCGTGAACACCACACAAAGAACGAACAGCAGGATCGCCAACCGCCAGTTGATGTAAAACGCCAGCGGCAGCAGCACCACCAGCGACATGATCGCGGCGAAATGCTCGCGGAAAAATCCGAGCCACAGCCGCCAAAGCGAGTCGGTCCCGTTCAACATCACCTTCATCAGGCGGCCGGAATGGGTGCCGGTGTGGAAGGTCAGCGGCAACTGCATGATGTGCTCGAAATAATTCGTCAGCACGGCCTGGCGCTGGCGGTGCGCAAGCCGGTCCGCGTGCAGCGCGACCGCGGCGCTGCACAGAATAGTGAACAGGCCGAACGCCGCCCACGCCGCCAGCAGCGGCCAAGCCGACGAAGACATATCCGCGGATGGCTTACCGGAAAGAACATCGACGATGCGGCCAAACAGCACCGGTTCGGCGAATTGTGCGCCGGCCAGCAGCAGATTGGCGCCGGCCAGGATCCAGCCCAGCCGCGCCTCCTTGCCGAGCAGCTCCAGGACGCGCGTATAGAGGCGAAGCAGGGACATTCCGGGCGCTCAAGGGCAACGGGACTGGATCGTTCAGACCTGCATTCTAATCAGGGATCGCAGGCGAGATACAGCGTCCGCTGATGTTTTACTCAATTGATCAGGCGGCCGCCAAGGGGAGGCAAGAAAGTATCGTCGAAAATATCCGGTGCTGTGGGTCGTTTCTCGAACTTGAAATTCTCGGCAATTTGATCGATCGACCGTTCGAAGCGGGCGGGATCGATGCCGCCAATGCCGTCGCGCTTCACTTCGCCGGTGAGGATGTTGTCGCTAACCACGCTGCGCAGGCGTTCCAGCTCAAGCTCGCGCGATCCGCCGTCCATCTCGCTGACCACTTCATCCACCGCGCGCCCGGGCTCCCTGATGGTGAGATGCATGCCGGCAATCACCGCGCGCAGAAAGCCCTTCACCGCCTCGGGCCTTGTGGCTGCGAACGCCGGATTGACGATCACCGCGAAGCCGTAGGCCTCGCAGCCATAGTCGGCGTATCGAAGCACCGCAAGATCGTCGGCAGGAACGCCGCGATCTCTCAAGTTGACCGCCGACAGATACGAGAACCCGCTCACGGCATCGACCTGGCCCGCCGACAGCATCGGCTCCCGCACGGCGGCACTCAGGTTGCTCTGCTTTACGCTTGCGATCTTGATTCCGTTCTGCCGCGCCAGCGCCGGCCATAACCGGATCGAAAGATCGCCTTCGGCCACGCCGAGCGTTTTGCCTTCGATATCGGAGAGCGCGCGGATACCCCGGCTTTTGCGGGCAATGATGGCGTAGGGCGATTGGTTGAACAACATAAACACCGCCTTGATGCGCGGCGCGTTTGACCTGCCGCGGAAGCGGACCAGTTCGTTGACATCGACCAACGCGAAATCGCTGGCGCCGGCAGCGACGCGCGCGATCGCGTCAGGCGATCCGTTGGCGATGTTGGTCGTGACCGCCAGACCTTCCGAACCAAACAAACCGTCGGCTGCCGCCAGCACGAAGGGGGCTACGCTCGCATTGATCGGACGGTCGAGCGAAAACTGGATCGCGATCGGTTGCTTGACTTCGCCCGCGGCCCGGCTCTCTCCCGCGTCGAAGTAAGCAAAACTCAGCAGGCCTATCAGTGAGGCCAAAAAGCAGCGAAGCGCTTTTGTCGGATTTGCGCGCATTAAATTTACATCTGGGAAAGCCTGACGCCAAATTGCCGCGCCGGGATGCCCGTTTCATGACGCCCGGAGGGTCGATGGTGAACACTCTGTCAGATGAAATCTGAATGCTTGATGACTGCGACGATTTCGCCACCCATCGTCCAGATTACATTTGGGTTGGGGAACCCAACATGAACTCAGTGGTTAGTTGCAAGAGGCCTGCCAGGCCGAACTGCCACGGAGGACATCGAGATGTTCGCGAAGGGTTTGTTTTCACCGATTGGCCGCACCGTCGTGATGGCGACTGTAGCGGCGGTGGCGCTGACGGCAGTCGAGCCGTCGGTGGCTCTCGCCGGCTCCGCGCCTGCCGGAAAAGGCCTGTCGGCAGCGTCCGCGACCAGCGACGCCACCGATTTCAGCGCTCGCCGCAGAGTCTACCGGGGCGGCGGTGGCGCGGCGGCGGCGGCAGCCTTTGCCGGTATTGTCGGCACCGGCCTTGCGATCGCTGCGGCTCAAAACCGCCGCGCCTATTATGACGATTATTACGGCGGCGGCCCGGTCTATTACGGTGGCGGGCCCTATTATGGCGGCGGCCCGTACTACTACGGGGGTTATGGATCGGGCGTTCCCTATTTCCACGGTCACCCCAATCCGGGCTGGTAAATCGTCGCTTTCCGAATCGGTCAATCCGCCGGCTGCCTTGCGCGGCCGGTGGATTTTCTTTGCGTTGGCGGGCAGTGAGGACCCGGCCGTTAACACGCTGGCCATCAGTTTCGATTAGGTTCAGAAAATGAGTGATTCGCTCGAACGGCTCTATCTGGCGGTGATCGCGGCCAAGGATCTTGATCCGGCCACGTCGCGAACGGCGCGGCTGTTTCAGCGCGGTCCGGCCAAGATGGCCAAGAAACTGGCCGAAGAAGCCATCGAGGTCGTGATCGATGCCGTCAGCGGCAAACCCGACGCCGTGATCCGCGAAAGCGCCGACCTTCTCTACAATCTCACCGTTTTGTGGGCTTCGGCCGGTGTGCAGCCCGAGGACGTATGGCGCGAAATGGAGCGGCGCGAACATCTGCTCGGAATCGCCGAGAAACTGCCGAAATCGGCGGTCAAAATGCCCAAGGTTATGTCGAAGGCTTCGCCGCCAAGGGTCGCACGGCGACCAATTGTCGCGCTTGAGAGCCGTAACCTTCGCAAGCGCCACTAGGCATCACGATTTCTTCGAATCCCCGGCATGGACAAATCCGCTCCATGGTGGTTGATCGCGCCATGCTGAGACGGATCTACGACTGGTGTATCGACGCCGCACATAAGCCATACGCGCTGTGGATTTTGGGAGCGGTGGCGTTCGCGGAAAGCTCGTTTTTTCCGGTGCCGCCGGATGTGATGCTGATCCCGATGTCGCTGGCGCGGCCGCAGCGGGCGTGGCTCTACGCCTCAATCTGCACCGCGACGTCGGTGCTGGGCGGCATTCTCGGCTATGCCATCGGCGCGCTGCTGTACGATTCCCTCGGCCATTGGCTGATTCAATTTTATGGCCTTGGCGGCAAGGTCGAAGCCTTCCGCGCCGGCTATGCTGAATATGGCGCCTGGATCATCCTGCTGAAGGGCTTGACGCCGATCCCCTACAAGCTTGTAACCATCACTTCAGGCTTCGCTAATTATAACATCTGGCTGTTCATCGCGCTGTCGGTGATTGCGCGCGGTGGGCGTTTCTTCATCGTCGCCATCCTGCTCAACCGCTACGGCGAGTGGATCCGGGCGAGGATCGAGAAACATCTGGGGCTGTGGGTGGCGCTGGGAGCCGCCGTGCTGGTGCTCGGTTTTATCGTCGCATTCCGAATGATCTGAAGCAGCCGTGATTGGCTTTGCCGGCTCGCTGCTTCGGGCTACCCTTGGTTCATGCTCGATCGATCCGGCAATCTCATCGCGCCGTCCAGGATGCTCGCCGCGACCGCGGCTGCAGCGATATCGGCCTTGATGATCGCCGCAGGCTCCGCCTGGCCGCAAGCGGCGCCGCCGCCGCCCTCGCTCGGGGTACAGGAGCCGATCCAGCAGGCGGCACCGGACCGGGCTGCGCCTCCGCAAGGCGAGGTCGTGCCGTCACCCGCTCCACCGGCGCGTGAAGAGAATCCGGGCCTGATCAACGAAATCGGAAAGATGTTCGGGAAGCTCCCGTCGCTGAAAAGCCCAAGCGAGACCATCGATGATTGGAACGCACGCGCGAAGGATACGGCCAAGGACGCCAACGACACCCTGTCGCGCCTGGCGAAGCCCCTGATGGTGACCGGGCGCACGATATGTCCGGTTTCGACAAACGGCGCACCGGACTGCAAGACCGCCTCCGACAAGCTGTGCCAGACCAAAGGCTTCAAGGAGGGTAAGAGCCTTACCGCCGATTCCGCGGAAACCTGCTCAGCGAAAGTGTTGATCCCCGGCCGGACACGAAAACCGGACGACTGCCGGACCGATACTTATGTCACCCGCGCGCTGTGCCAGTAACATCGGGATTGCGATGTCCCACCTGAAAAAAGGCCCGATTGCCTTGTTGGTATGATGTCTGGCATCTTTAAACCAAACCATCGCGCCTCCCCCTGAATCATGAAAAGGATCTTTACGAATGTCCATGCCCGCCTTGTTCAAGGGTCGTCTGTCGATTCCCGTGATCGGTGCGCCGCTGTTCATCATTTCCGTGCCTGATCTGGTGATCGCGCAGTGCAAGGCGGGCGTGGTCGGATCGTTTCCCGCGCTGAACGCGCGGCCACCGGCGCTGCTCGACGAATGGCTGGTGCGGATCAAGGAGGAGCTTGCCGCGCACGACAAGGCGCATCCCGACCGGCCGTCGGCGCCGTTCGCGGTGAATCAGATCGTGCATCGATCGAACAACCGGCTCGAGCAGGATTTAGCACTTTGAGAGAAGCACAAGGTGCCGATGATCATTACCTCGCTCGGCGTGCGCGAGGAGCTCAATCAGGCTGCGCATGGCTGGGGCGGTATCGTTTTTCATGACGTGATCAACCAGAGATTCGCACACAAGGCGATTGAGAAAGGCGCCGACGGTCTGATCCTGGTCTCCGCCGGCGCCGGCGGCCATGCCGGCGAGATATCGCCGTTCGCGTTCGTGGCCGAGACCCGGCAGTGGTTCGACGGGCCAATCGCGTTGTCGGGAGCGATCGGCAACGGCCGTGCGATTCGCTCAGCGCGGCTGCTCGGCGCCGACTTTGCCTATATCGGCTCGGCATTTATCGCCACCGCTGAAGCCAATGCGGTAGAGGACTACAAGCAGATGATCACCACCTCGACGGCGGAAGACATCGTCTATTCGAATTTGTTCACCGGCGTGCACGGCAATTATCTGAAGCCGTCGATCGTCGCGGCCGGAATGGACCCGGACAATCTTCCAGAGTCGGATGCGTCGAAAATGAGTTTCGGCACCGACGCCTCGGGCGAGCGCGCCAAGCCGAAAGCCTGGAAGGAAATCTGGGGCAGCGGCCAGGGCGTCGGCAGTGTCGGCAAAATACTGCCCGCCGCTGAATTGATCGCGCGGTTCAAGAAGGAATACGACGAAGCCGTCGATCCGCCGCTGTGATGCTTGCCACGCAACGCGCCGTGTCCCGGACGCGGTGCCGCGCCTCTTCGGCGGTGCCCCGCCGAGCCGAGACCCACGCACGCACTTGATGGACCCCGGATCAGCGGCGCACCACGCCGCAAGCCATAGCGTGTCGAAGACGCGCGTGAACGCGCTGATGGCGCTGCGCAGCATCCGGGGAACGCGAGCACCGAGAAAGTAGAATTGATCTGATGGACGCCATCTATCGCGTCGATGGCAACCGCGTCGTCACCAGTCCCGACGCTGCCGGCCCTTGGGATATCAGTATGCAGCACGGCTCCGCGCCGGCGGCTTTGGCCGTGTGGGCCGCCGAGGCGATTCCGACGCTGCAGCCGATGCGAATTGCGCGCGTGACCGTCGATCTGATGCGGCCGGTGCCGGTGGCGCCGCTGACGTTCGAGACCGAAGTGCTGCGGGAAGGGCGCAAGATTCAGCTCTGTGCCGTTCGGCTGCTCGCCGAAAATGTCGTCGTTGTCGGCGCGACAATTCTCAAGATCAAGACGCAAGCGTTGAGGTTGCCGTCGGAGGTCGCGGATATCGCCGTCGAACTTCCCGGGCCCGATCAGGCACGCGAGGAGCAGCCGAGCTTTTCCAGCAGTCCTTTTGTAACGGGCATCTCGATGCGCGCTGCCCGCGGCCGGTTCGGTGTGCCCGGTCCCGGCGCGATCTGGTATCGGGTGGATCGGCCATTGGTCGAGGCGTCGCCGGTTTCGCAGGTCATGCGCGCCGTGGTCGCCGCGGATTTCTGCAACGGCACGTCTGCCGTGCTGGATTTTCGGGAATGGACGTTCATCAATGCCGATCTCACCGTCAGCTTTGCGCGGCAGCCGCTTGGCGCGTGGATATTGCTCGATGCGGAATCCTGGATCGGTCCTGATGGCGCGGGTCTCGCCACCGCGCGGCTCGCAGACGAGCACGGTTATTTCGGCCGCGCCGTCCAAAGCCTCGTCATCGAGAAGCGATCAGCGTCGCAAAAATAGTTCCATTCATGAGGAACCGCATGATGCCGTGGAGGTTTAGACCCGGTTAGAGGGTCGTATGAACTCAGTTGAGTCAATCACTGACAAGGCAAAAACCGGGATCTGGGGACTGGACGATATCCTGTCGGGTGGATTTTCGCGCGGCCATCTATTTCTCGTCGAAGGTGCTCCTGGGACCGGCAAAACCACTATTGCACTGCAGTTCCTGATGGAAGGTGCGCAGGCAGGTGAGAAATGTCTCTACATCACATTGTCCGAGACCGAGAACGAGCTGCGCGACGGAGCGGCGTCCCATGGCTGGACACTCGGTGATCGCATCGAGGTGTTCGAGTTGTTGCCACCGGAGAGCTTGCTCGACTCCGAACAGCAGCAGAGCCTGCTTTATTCGTCGGATCTCGAACTCGGCGAGACCACCAAGCAGATATTCGAAACAGTGGAACGCGCACGGCCGAGCCGCGTGGTATTGGACAGTCTCTCCGAGATCAGGCTGCTGGCGCAAAGTTCGCTTCGCTATCGGCGGCAGATTCTGGCGATCAAGCACTATTTCGCAAAGTTCGGCACCACAGCGATGCTGCTCGACGATTTGACCGCCGAACTCGCCGACAAAACCGTACACAGCGTCGCGCATGGCGTGCTGCGGCTCGAGGAATTGGCGCCGGCCTACGGCGCGGAGCGGCGGCGTGCGCGCATCATCAAATATCGCGGCGTGAAGTTTCGTAGCGGCTTTCATGATGTGACCATCACCACCGGCGGACTGAATGTGTTTCCGCGGCTGGTGGCGTCCGAATATCGCAGCAACTTCGTACGAACGACGATGTCGAGCGGCATCGTCAAGCTCGACCAGCTTCTCGGTGGCGGCATCGAGGCTGGATCAAGCACGCTGATATTGGGACCGGCGGGCACCGGCAAATCCCTCTTGGCGATCGTCTTCGTCGTGGCGGCGATCGCGCGCGGCGAAAAGGCGGCGCTGTTCGTGTTTGACGAAGAGCTCGGCCTGTTGTTTGCGCGCATGAAGGGCCTCGGTATCGATCTCGAAGCAATGCAGCGCGGTGGCAACCTTTTCATCGACCAGGTGGATGCCGCGGAACTGTCGCCCGGCGAATTCGCGCACCGCGTCCGCAAGCGGGTCGATGAAGATCACATCAAGACCGTAGTGATCGATAGCCTCAACGGCTATCAGGCCGCGATGCCGGAAGAAAATTCGCTGATCCTGCACATGCACGAATTGCTGCAATATTTGAACCGCCGGGGCGCGGCGACATTCATGACGGTGGCGCAGCATGGGCTGGTCGGCGATATGAAGGCGCCGGTGGATGTCACCTATCTCGCAGATACAGTGGTCTTGCTGCGCTATTTCGAGGCGTTAGGCACGGTGCGGCGCGCGATGTCGATCATCAAGAAACGCACCGGCGCGCATGAATCGACGATTCGCGAATTCCGTATCGGCGATCGTGGCCTCACCATTGGCGACCCCCTGGATGGATTCCAGGGCGTACTGCGCGGCGTTCCGATTTACGTCGGCGAAGGCCAGCCCTTGCTGGAAGAGCAGCTCCAGTGAGGCCTGGCGCCTCTTCCGAGCGCGCGGTCATTCTCGCTCCGACGGGACGCGACGCCTCGGTTGCCGCGGCACTGATCAGGGAGGCGGGCTACTACGCCAACGTCTGCGCGGACCTCGCCGCGCTGTTGCGCGAGATCGAGGGCGGCGCGGGTCTCGCGGTGATTGCCGATGAGGCGATCAAGACCGCGGATTTGCGCGGCCTGATGCGCTGGCTGAACGATCAGCCGTCATGGTCTGATTTTCCGATCGTGCTGTTGACGCATCAGGGCGGCGGGCCGGAGCGCAATCCGGACGCTGCGCGGCTTGGGCAGGTGCTCGGCAATGTCACCTTCATCGAGCGACCGTTTCATCCGACCACGCTGGTGAGTGTTGTCGGCTCCGCTGTCAGGGGCCGGCGCCGCCAGTACCAGACCCGCGCCATTCTCGAGGATCTCACCGAAAGCGAAGGCCTGTTGCAGACCGCGCTGAACGCCGGCCATCTCGGGGCGCTCGAGTTGCATCTGCCGGAGTTCGAGCTCGAAGCCTCCGACACCTGCAAGGCGTTTTTCGGACGCAAGCGGGGCGATCCGTTTTCATATCAGGATTTGCTGGCAGCGGTTCATCCCGACGATCGTGCGCGGCGTCTCGACGTGCTGAGCCAAGCCATCAAAACCGGTAAGGACTACAGCATCGAATACCGCAATATCTGGCCCGACGGATCGGAGCATTGGGTGGACGTCCGCGCGCGGGCGGTTCGCAGGCGAGACGGCAGCATCAAATCGCTGGTGGGCGCTTCATCCGACATCACCGCGCGCAAAACGGCGGAAATCGAACGCGAGAATCTGCTGGCGCAATTGGCGGCCGAGCGCACCGCGTTGGCGGAATTGACGGCCACGCTCGAGCAGCGCATTGAGCAGCGCACCGCCGATTTGATGAAGGAAGTCGCTGCCCGCGAGAAGGCGCAGGAGCAGTTGCGGCAGGCCCAGAAGATGGAGACGATCGGTCAGCTCACCGGCGGCGTTGCGCATGATTTCAACAATCTGTTGATGGCGGTGATGGGCAATCTGGATCTGTTGCGCAAGCGCATCCCCGACGATCCGCGTCTGCACCGGCTGATCGACGGCGCGGTGCAGGGCGCGGAGCGCGGCGCGTCGCTGACGCAGCGCCTTCTGGCGTTCGCGCGCCAGCAGGACCTGCGCGCGGTGCCGGTCGATTTGCGCGCCCTGATCCAGGGCATGATCGATCTTCTGGAGCGGTCGTTGGGGCCGCGCGTTGTGCTGCGGCTGGATCTTCCGGAGGGATTGCCGCCGGCGCGTGTCGATGCCAACCAGCTCGAGCTCGCTATCCTCAATCTCGCGATCAACGCGCGCGACGCGATGCCGGACGGCGGCTCGATTGATATCAACATTGCCCAATATCAGGTGAGCAGCGATCCGGTGCTGAAGTCTGGCAGCTACCTGAAAGTGTCGGTGGCCGACACCGGTACCGGCATGACGCCGGAGATATTGAAGCGGGCCGTCGAGCCGTTCTTCTCGTCGAAGCCGCTCGGGAAAGGCACCGGCCTCGGCCTGTCGATGGTGCATGGGCTCGCCGTGCAACTTGGCGGCACGCTGCAGCTATCGAGCACGGTAGGGAAAGGCACCACCGCAACGCTGGTGCTGCCTGTCGCGACCGCCGCGCCGGAAGCCGAAAGCCCTGCGCACGCGACGCAAAAGGTCAACCGCTCGGCGGTGATCCTGTTTGTGGACGACGATCCGTTGATCGCGATGTCGACCACGGAAATGCTGGAAGACCTCGGCCACCAGGTGATCGGCGCCAATTCCGGCCTGCATGCGCTCGATATCATCCGGAGCGAACAGCCGATCGACCTGATGATGACGGATCATGTGATGCCCGGCATGACCGGCGTCGAACTCGCGGCAGCGTCGCGGGAGGTGCGGCCGTCGCTGCCAATCTTGCTCGCGACCGGTTATGCCGATCTCCCCGAGGGCGCCCAGCTCGACCTGCCGCGGCTGGCGAAACCGTATCACCAGGACCAGTTGCGCGACCGGCTCGACCAATTGCTCGGCTAGAGTCTGATTCAACTGGGGTTGAATCAGACTTTAGCGTTATCTTTTTGTTTGAGCATGATCTCCGCGCAAACGCTTCGCGTTTGTCGCGAGGGAAAACCGGTTTCCACTTTTCCGGATCATGCTCTAGCCGCCGCTGCCGCCGATCACGGCGCGCACCGTTTCATCGGGACCAAAATCATCGGCGCCGTCGACGTAAAGCAGCGCGCTCAGTTTCGATCGTGCACGGTTGACGCGGCTCTTGATCGTGCCGACCGCGCAGCCGCAGATCGCCGCGGCATCTTCATAAGAGAAACCCGAGGCGCCCACCAGAATCAGGGCTTCGCGCTGGTCCTGGGGAAGCTTGTCGAGCGCGGCGCGGAATTCCTCGAACTCAAGATGCGCGTTTTGTGCCGGCTGGGTTTTCAGCGTCTTGGCGTAGCTGCCATCGGCATCCTCCACCTCCCGCCGCCGCTTGCGATAGTCCGAGCGGAACAGGTTGCGCAGGATCGTGAACAACCATGCCGGCAGGTTGGAGCCAGGCTGGAAGGAGTCGATGTTGGCGAGCGCACGGAGCAGGGTTTCCTGCACCAGATCGTCGGCACGATCGCCATTGCCGCTAAGCGAGATCGCGAACGCGCGCAGACTGGGAACCGACGCCAGAATGTCGTCCCGAAGTGAGTCCGTGAGAGGCATTAGTCCCTCCCGTCAGTTTTATCGCCCGTGTTTCCCAATTGGGGATTGTCCTCGGACGCATCAAGTTTTCGGATCAAATCCGCGAAGCGGTCCGGCACCCCTTGCCGCACGACATCGTCGTACATGGCGCGGAGCTGGTGGCCGATTCTCGATTGAATCTCAGCGTTGAGCCCGCCCTGCTTGCCTGGCGCGGCATTCTTGGACTTTACATCTTTCATGACCTGATCCACGCTTCCCCGAGAGTTAAGTCCCTGAAACTTCAAGAATTATCCTTGATTTTGAAGCCTTTGCAGCATCTGTATGGGAGCTAATGCAAAGTTGGCTGGAAAGTTCCGGAGGCAGGGAACTTTTATCGTGTTGGGGCGTAGTCAGGCACGTCAGGGGAACCGGGTCACCCCATTTGGTACTTCGACCCAAGAGAATGATGGAGTGGGGATGTCCCGATCACAGCTCGTTGCTGAACATTTACCGTTGCTGCGGCGCTATGCTCGTGCGCTGACGGGAAACCAGGCGTCGGGCGACGCATATGTCGGCGCCATGCTCGAAGCCCTGTTGCAGGATCCATCTTTGCTCGATGAGCAACACGGTCCCCGCGCCGGGCTTTTCCGGCTGTTTACCCAAATCTGGAATTCGGTCTCGCTCAACGAAGATTCCGACGTGACGACCCTGCCGATGCCTTCGGAGCGACGGCTTTCGAATATCACCCCGTTGCCGCGGCAGGCTTTCCTGCTGCTGTCGCTGGAAGGCTTTTCGGAAGAGGAAGTGGCGTTCATTCTCGGCACCGATGTGGCCGAGACCCGCAAGCTCGCCGATACCGCGGGTCGGGAAATGGCGGCGGAGATCGCGACTGACGTGCTGATCATCGAGGACGAGACCTTCATCGCGATGGATCTCGAGAGCCTGGTGAGGAATCTCGGTCACAACGTGATCGGCGTCGCCCGCACCCATTCGGATGCCGTGGCGCTCGCCAAAAACAAGAAGCCGGGCTTGATCCTGGCGGACATCCAGCTTGCCGATGGCAGTTCCGGTCTCGACGCCGTCAACGAGCTGTTGAAAGTCTTCGAGGTGCCGGTGGTCTTCATCACCGCCTATCCCGAACGCTTCCTGACTGGCGAACGCCCCGAACCGGCGTTCCTGATCTCGAAGCCGTTCCAGCCCGCGATGGTGTCCGCTGTCGCCAGTCAGGCGTTGTTCTTCCAGCGCAATTCACGCAACCGCGCACCCCGCGCGGCGGCTTCCTGAGCTGGACGCGGTTGCATTGAACGGTTCGGCGCGCTGAGGCGACTCAACGCACCATGACTCACACGCCGAGCCTGACCGAATCGAGGTCAGGGTTGCTGAGCCGTCGGTTCGGCTGCCTTCAAAATAATGGCATGGCCGAAACTGGGAATAGTCACTTTGGAGAGGCGGCTGACGGATTAAATAATTTTTGTCCGTTCATTTGATACGCGCCAATTGCTTGCTGCCCCTCAGACGAGACCAGCCAATCCGCAAAAACCTTCGCGATGGCGAGTTTTGCGTCCGCGTGTTTTTGCGGGCTCAATTCGATAACGTCGTATCGGTTGATCAGGCGTGGGTCGCCCTCAATGGCGATCACCAGCGAGCCTTTGTTGTTGAAGCTCAGCCACGTGCCGCGGTCGGAAAGCGTGTAAGCGTCCATCGCGCTCGCAGCATTAAGCGCCTGGCCCATTCCGCCGCCTATGTCGCGATACCACTTTTCCCTGAGCGCATCGGGCATTTGTCCGGCGGCTTTCCAAAGCCGTAGCTCCGCTGCATTCGTGCCGCTCTTGTCGCCGCGCGATACGAAGGGCGCTTGTGCTGACGCAATCGACTTCAGGGCCGCGACGCTGTCGCTGCCGCCGCGAACATGGGCCGGATCGGTGGATGGTCCGACGATGATAAAATCATTCCAGGCGATTTGCCGGCGTGTAGCGCCGTGGCCTTCACCCATGAACTGCTGCTCGGCTTCCGGATCGTGAACCAGCAATAAATCGGCATCGCCACGGCGCGCGGTATCAAGCGCTTTGCCCGTGCCTTGCGCGACGACGTCGACGGCGATGCCGGTCTTCGCGGTGAATTGCGGAAGAATGTTAGTCAACAGCCCCGAGCTTTCGACCGAAGTCGTCGAAGCCAGAATAATGGATTGCTCGGCCGCCGAACAGGAATCGATTGTGACGATGGCCGCAACCAGCGCCAATATGGATCGGACTGTCATCGTACTTCGTCACTCCCGGCTGTTCTCGCCGGTCCCGCCAATGCGAAGACCGTCGCACTGATTGAAATGCTGATCCCGACTAACACGGCTCCAAGGGCCAGCGCTAACGGCAGGTCGCCTTGACTTGTCTGGAGCGCGATGGCCGTCGTCATGGTTCTGGTCAGGCCGCGAATGTTGCCGCCGACAAGAATCACCGCGCCGACTTCCGACACGGTGCGACCGAAGCCCGCCAGCACCGCCGTTAAGAGATCCGCGCGGATGATCGAAAGAATTTGTGGAATAGCCTGCACCTGTGATGCCCCGTCGCAAATCAGCTCGTCGCCATAACGTGCCCACGCCCGTTCGCTGGCGCGATGGACCAGCGCAGTGACGATGGGAATCGCCAGTATCGTTTGTGCGATCACCATAGCGGCGGGCGTAAAGAGCAGTTCAAGGAAACCAAGCGGCCCGGAGCGAGAAAGCGCAAGGTATAAAATCAATCCGACAACAACCGGCGGCAGACCGAAAAGCGCATTGATCAGAACGATAATCAACCGCCGCCCGCGAAAAGGAAAAATGGCGAGCGAGGCCCCGATAGGCAAGCTGATAGCCGCCGCGACGGCCGTCGCCGCCAGGCTGACGCTGATCGAAAGACCGACGATCTCAAGAAAATCACGCAATTCTGGTAGCCACCATGTGGGTGCAGTTGCTGTTGCTGCACTCGGGCAAACCGCGCGTCAATCTTGGGGTGTGTGTTCAAGGCCCTTGAAAGCAAGGACTCGGCAGGAATTGCTGAAAAAGCGTAAGCGAAATCAAACAGATAAAATAAAAAGCAGGGCGCGGCTGGCATCACCACAGCCGCGCCCCACATCGCCGGTCAATGGGGCAGGGGGGAAGACCGGCTGCCGAGATGACGCACAGGCCCCCGGAATCGTTCCCGCGTCGGATATTATTTTTTTGCACACGGTTAAGTGATGGTGGACCGACAGAACCCCATCCCCCGCGTCGCGTTGTGTTGCTGATCGCCATGGGGCGATGGGTAATGGCGGGCACAACATGTCGCGGATATCCAGCGAAGCTCTATCCAGGGGAATTTTCGGTGCAATCGGGGTAACGCTGACGTTCGGCGCGGTCCAGTTGGCGTCCGGGCGCGATCTTGCTGAGGTCCCGCAGACTCCCGTGGTATCGGCTGAGGCCAACATCAATCGCGAAGCAAAGGCCGATCGCGCGGCCAGGATGGCAGCATCGGCGGCACAGACGCAGACGATTTCGCTTCGGCTGGACAGCCTTTCCGACACCTCTGTCCTGGTCCGCGTCCCGGTCGCCGGCGAAGCCCGCAACAGTTCTTCCGCTCCCTCCCTGATAAAGTCAGGTGGCAAGGTGGCGGTGGCATGCGAGCCCGTTGTCAGCGTCTTGACCGAAGTCGCCAAGCAGTTTCAGCCCGGCCGCTGCGTTACCTAAGCTTTTGAAGATCACGTCTCCGTCTCCGGCGTGTCGTCGCTTGAAGCGTTGCGGCTTGCCAGCATGCCCAACGCCAATCCGCCCACGGCCAGAAGCGGGATCAGCTTCTTGATGCCGATCGCGCGGATCACCTGGATGCCGGCCGCAACCAGCATGGGATCGGCGAGCGCAGTTTGCACCGCTGACCTGGCGGTTTCCCTGGCTCGGGCCTTGACCTGATTCTTGCGCACCATGTAGCAGCCGGCTGCGATCAGCGTGACCACGAAGAAAATGCCGGCGCCAGTCAGGCAGGCTTCGACCAAGCCGTATTTTTGAAGCACCAAGACGAAGGCGGCCGCGCAAAGAAATGATGTCGTGATGAACAAGGCCAGGGCCGCCGCTGCCGCCAGAGATGTCAGCCGCATCGCCGTTCCGGTAGAGTCCTTGAAATCGTCGATCATGCGCTGAAACATCTGAAAGCCTCGATTCAAAATAATGCTGTCAAACGACTGACGGCGCATGTGCGCCGCCGTTCAACTCAAGGAATTGATAGGATCGAAACGACCATCGATGCGAGCGGCCTTACCGGCGCCGAATCCTTACCGACGCCACGTCACGCCGATCAGAAAGCCCAGACCAAGCGCCAGACCCACGGTTGCCAGCGGGCGCTGCGCGATGACGTCTTCCAGCGTCTCTTCGATCGAAGAGGCCGCATCCTGGGCGGCGTCCATCATGGCGCTGCCGCGCTCCGACATATCATCGACAGCTGAATCGACGTTGGCGCGGGCCTGCTTGTAGCCGCGGCGTGCCTGTTTTCCAGCGGTGCCGGCAAATGTGTTGAGCGCGTCGGTGATCTGTTCGGTCAGGGCTGAGATATCGTTTTTCACGGCTGCTACATCCTTTTCGAGACGTTCATAGGTCGCTTTATCCGTCAGATTTCTCATTCCGATTTCGCCATCCGTACTCGACATCAAAAGCTCCCAGATACTGGAGTTACGTACGGCACAAACGCGCCGAATTCTCCGAAGTTCCCCGAGATGAAACCTGGTGCCGAAACCGGATTAGTCCGCTGGTAGCTGCGGCGAATCCACCGGCAGCAGATGTTCTTTGAGAATGAGCGCTACAATCAAAAGTGGCGACGACAAGAAGCCGCCCATCGGCCCCCACAGCCAGGTCCAGAACGCCAGCGCGATGAACACCGCGAGTGCGTTGAGTTCGAGCCGACGGCCGATAATGGTCGGTGTGACAAAATGACCCTCAAGGAAAGTCAGCCCGACAAACGCGAGCGGGGCGATCAGTCCCGCGCCCAGGGTAGAGAACGCGATCACGCCGACCACCATCAGGATCACAAACATCGCGACCGGGCCGATGATCGGAAAGAAGTTCAAGGTCGCGGCCAGCGCGCCGAGCCCGGCCGGATTGGGCATGCCCGTGACCGCGCAGATGATGCCGGTCGCAGCGCCGACGCCGAGATTGATCATCGTCACGGTGAGCAGATAGCCACCAAGATGCCCCTCGATTTCGTTCAGAATTCGTAGCGTTCGCAACCGGGCAGCATGATCCGCGAACGTCATGATCAGCGCACGCCGCAGATCTTTCCAGCTCGCGATGAACAACACCAGCGTTGCAAAGAACAGCAGAAACTCGGTGAAGGTAGGCGACAAAAATCCGACGGCCGGCTCGATCCAGTCGAATTTCGGCATCTGGAATGGCGCGGCCGAGGCCGCGTCGGACCCGCCAAGCATGCTCTGGAGTTCCTGCCACAGCGCGAGCGGCCGATCGAACACATGCAACTTTTCCTTCAGCAGCGAGCCGAGTTCCGGCAGTCGCGTGCTCCATTCCATCAGCGGGGAAGAGATCAAGCCGACCATGAATGCAACGCCGGCAGCAACTGCGGTCACGATCAGAACCGCCGACACCGAGCGGGGAATCCGGTGCCGCTCAAGAAAGCCTGCGGCCGGCGACAGCATGGTGCCGACCACGAAGGCGGTCACAACCGGAAGAAAGAACGCTTTCGCGGCATACAGAACCGCGACAACAGAGATGATTAAAAGTGCGACCAGGGCAAAAGCAACCACCTCCGCGCGGCGAATGACCGGCGGTAGTTCGCTTTTGCTGTCGGGCAGCGGCGTTCCGACCGGTTCTGTAGAAGGCATGCGTTCACCGGGAAGGACACGCAATTGGCTCTCCCCCTGCGCTTCGGCGCATATGGCATGATCCCGAGGTCGCATTGCGATCCGGCTGCACCACAATTCGCGCTCATCGCAAAAGTTCCATCGCAGGATCGTGAAGGATGGCGTGCTTGACAGCATCGGTTTGCGCCGAATCGGACGGAACCGCGAAGCCTCGATCGCGTTCGTTGTGCAGAGCATCACATGATGCGCATTGAGCATCGAATGGGGCAGGTGATGGCACAGAAATTCGCAGGCGTTCGCAGGCAATCACGGCGCGCGACCAACGCGCTGGTCATTTCCGCGGCATTGTTGCTTGCACCCGCAATCCTCCCAAGCGAGGCGAGCGCGCAAGTTCTCGGTTACGCATCCGCGCCGCAAAATTCGTTTCCGTCAGACAATATGACGCTGGCGCCGACCGAGCCCGCGCTGACGGATGAAGGCGGTGGAAGCGCAAGCATCGTCCCCGAACGGCTGCGGCGCGCCATTGTCGCCTTCGACACCCGCGAAGCTCCCGGCACCGTGATCATCGATACCGGCAACACCGCGCTCTATTACGTCCTGGGCCAGGGCCGCGCCATTCGTTACGGCGTCGGCGTCGGCCGCGAGGGCTTCACCTGGTCCGGCGTACAAACCATCAGCCGCAAGGCGGACTGGCCGGATTGGCATCCGCCGGCGGAACTGATCGCGCGCCAGCCTTACCTGCCGCGGTTCATGGCGGGAGGCCC
>JAQGKC010000375.1 GCA_028290305.1 Bradyrhizobium sp. | reverse complement strand
TGCACCTCGGCCGGCAATTTCGTCAGCCGCATCATGTTGGCGACGTGGCTGCGGCTCTTGCCGACAATCTTGGCAATGTCTTCCTGGCTGCGTTTGAATTCATTGGCAAGCGCGTGATAGCCCTGCGCCTCTTCCATCGCATTGAGGTCTTCGCGCTGGACGTTCTCGATGATCATAATTTCGAGCGCGTCACTGTCGCTGACATCGACCGGCACGATCGGCACTTCGTGCAGGCCGGCGATCTGCGACGCGCGCCAGCGCCGTTCGCCGGCGATGATCTCGAAGCGATCCTGCACACCCTTGACCGGGCGCACCACGATCGGCTGGATCACGCCGTGCTGCCTGATCGAATCGGCAAGCTCGCCGAGTTCGGCATCGGAGAAGGCACGGCGCGGATTGCGCGGATTCGGTTTGAGGAATTCGATCGGCACCTTGCGCTGCGCTCGCGGCCGGTCCAGATGCGCGGCCTCGCCGCCGACATCTCCGATCAGACTTGCAAGACCGCGGCCCAGTCGCGAACGCGCTTCGTCGGCCATCGCCAGCTCCCTTGGATTCAACTTACGCGCTCCTGTTTCACTTTATCTTAGAGCCTAAAGCCGCCGTCATTCCGGGGCGCGCGTGAAACGCGCGAACCTGGAATCTCGACGTTCGAGGTCCGAGAGAGTTTTCGTTTCACCATCTCGGGATTCCGGATCAATCCGCTAGTGCGGATTGTCCGGAATGACGTAACGCAAACTAATGCGTGCGGAGTTCGCGCTCGCGCTGGATCACTTCCGTCGCGAGCTTGAGGTAGGCTTCGCTGCCGACGCATTTGAGATCGTACACCAGCACCGGCTTGCCGTAGGACGGCTCCTCGGAGATGCGCACGTTGCGCGGGATCATGGTGTTGTAGACTTTGCTGCCCATGAATTGCCTGACGTCGGCGACAACCTGGTTCGACAAATTGTTGCGTGAGTCGAACATGGTCAGCACGATGCCGTGGATCGACAGATTGGGATTGAGCGTGCTTCGCACCTGCTCCACCGTTTGCAGCAATTGCGACAGGCCTTCGAGTGCGAAGAACTCGCATTGCAGCGGCACCAGGATCGCGTCCGACGCCGCCATCGCATTGACGGTGAGAAGGTTGAGCGACGGCGGACAGTCGATCAGCACATAGGTGTAATCGGACTCCGGCGTGGCGTTGGTGTTGAGCGCTGCGATCGCGTCGCGCAGCCGAAATGCGCGGTCACGCGTCGATCCGAGTTCAAGTTCGAGGCCTGAAAGATCCATCGTCGAGGCTGCGATATGCAGGCGCGGTACGGCGGTCGCGACAACCGCATCGCGCAGCGGCGCTTCGCCGATCAGCACGTCATAGGTCGAGCAGTTGCGGCTGCGGCGGTCGATCCCGAGACCGGTAGATGCGTTGCCTTGCGGATCGAGATCGACGATCAACACGCGTTCGCCGATAGCGGCCAGCGCGGTGCCGAGATTGATTGCGGTCGTGGTCTTGCCGACGCCACCTTTTTGGTTGGCCAGCGACAGAATGCGCGGATGGCCTGCCGGGCGTGGCGCCTTATCCTCTTGATAAATTTCATCAATTACGGTCATGCGCGGGTGCCATGTGCTATGGCGGACGGATTGCGCCGCTCGATATGATCGAGCTCGACGATCCAGCCGTGTCCGCCGGTGCGGCTGGAATGCAGATGGGGTTTGATATTCCAATATTTAGTGGCTTCGGTCAATTCTGACTCTACATCTTGACCTTTAGGAAACAAAGCCTTCGCACCCTGTTTTACCAGCGGTTCCGCGAAGCCGATGAGCTGGTGTAGCGGAGCCATCGCCCGAGCGGTGACGCAATCGACCGGGCCCGTGATTCTATCCACATTATCCCCGATATCCGCTAGGTGCACGATGCCGGGTGACGCCGTGATCCGCAGCGCTTCGCGCAGGAATGCCGCCTTCTTGGCGTTGCGCTCGACCAGATGAACCATGGCGCCTGATGTTTCCGCCATCGCGCAGGCCAGCACGACACCGGGAAAGCCGCCGCCGCTGCCCAGATCGGCCCAGGTTTTCGCGGTTGGGGCGAGAGTCAAAAGCTGCAACGAATCGGAGATGTGCCGGGTCCACAGGGTAGGAAGTGTCGAAGGCGCCACGAGATTGGTTTTGGCCTGCCATTCCAGCAGCAGATCTACATAGCGATCCAGCCGTGCCTCTGTTTCACGTGAAACCGGCGTCAGCGCCAAAGCCGTGGCTTTATCGGGGGCGAGAGTAGGTGAGATGGGTTGCTTTTGTGCTTCAGCCATTTGCCTGGGACAATCTTTGCAGCCTCGCGGGAGTCGTCACTGAGTGAGCCGTCTGCGGCGAGCCTCAGGATGACGGCAGTCATTTGCAGCCCATCCTTCGAGGCGCGCAAGAGCGCGCACCTCAGGATGACGTCAGAGTTGGTCGGCCGCGCTGTTTCACGTGAAACAGGCGTCAGCGCCAGGGCAGCGGCTTGTCCGCGGTGAGGACGGGCGATCTGTTTCTCTGCTTCGGACTCGAAATGCGGCCCAGAGAATTGGGTATTTGCCGTCGTCGTGAGGAGCAAAGTGACGAAGCCGTCCAGTTCTTCTCCGAGTCAAGTGTATGGATTGCTTCGCTTCACTCGCAATGAACGATTTAGACCCTTTCCGTCACTACATCCCGCGAGCCGCTTCTGTTTCACGTGAAACGCCTCTATGCGCTCGCCACAGAAGTCCCGACCGTCGTCTTCCGCCGCGCTTCCCGGCGCAGATAGGCCGCCAAAATCCCCAGCCCGGCTGGCGTCAGGCCATCGAGCCGGCCCGCCTGCCCCACCGTCCATGGACGCGCCGCCGCAAGCTTCGAGCGAGCCTCGTTGGAAAGTCCCGGTACGGCGGCATAGTCGATATCCCCAAGGATCAGCCCTTCGTCGCGACGGAAGGCTTCGACATCGGCGGTCTGGCGCTTGAGATAGACATCGTATTTGGCATCGATTTCCAGATGCACCGCGATCGCTGGGTCAATGGCCGACAATTCCGGCCAGATCCCGCGCAACTCAGTCCAGCCGACCTCCGGATAGGCCAGCAGTTCGAAAGCCGAACGACGGTGGCCGTCCTTGTTGAGCGCCAACCCATGCTTGGCGGCCTCATTGGGGGTGAGCGTGAGCGTCTTCGCCAGCGACTTCGCATAATCGAGTGCGGCCATCTTGGCGGCGTGGCGCAGCGAACGCGCCTGCCCCACGCAACCCAGAGCGATGCCCTTGTCGGTCAGGCGCTGATCGGCATTGTCGGCCCGCAGCGTCAGTCGATATTCGGCACGCGACGTAAACATTCGATACGGCTCGGTGATGCCCCGCGTCACCAAATCGTCGATCATCACCCCGAGATAGCCGTCGGCGCGGTCGAACACGATGGTGTCGGCGCCGCCGGCCGCCAATGCTGCATTCAGACCCGCAACAAGCCCCTGCGCCGCCGCCTCTTCATAGCCGGTGGTGCCATTGATTTGGCCGGCCAGGAACAGCCCGGGCAGACGCTTGGTCTGCAAGGTCGGATCGAGTTCGCGCGGGTCGACGTGGTCGTATTCGATGGCATAGCCCGGCCGGACCATGCGGACCTGCTCCAGACCGGGAATTGTCGCCAAAATCGCCAACTGCACCTCTTCAGGAAGCGAGGTGGAGATGCCGTTGGGATAAACCGTGCTGTCGTCGAGCCCTTCGGGCTCCAGGAAAATCTGATGTCCGTCGCGATCGCCAAAGCGGACGATCTTGTCCTCGATCGACGGACAATAGCGCGGCCCACTGCTCTTGATCTGGCCGGAATACATCGGCGAGCGATGCACATTGGCTCGGATCACTTCATGGGTCGCCGGCGTGGTGCGGGTGATACCGCACTGAATCTGTGGCGTCGTGATCCGGTCCGTCATCACCGAGAATGGTTCTGGTGGATCGTCGCCGGGCTGCATCTCGACCGCCGACCAATCGATCGTGCGCCCATCGAGTCGAGGCGGCGTGCCGGTCTTGAGCCGCCCGAGCATGAAGCCGGCGCGCTCGAACGACTTCGAAAGCCCCATCGCCGGCGCCTCACCGACGCGCCCGGCCGGCCAGTTCTTTTCGCCGAGATGAATCAGCCCGCGCAAAAAGGTGCCGGTAGTAATGACGACGGCACCCGCGGACAGTTCGCGGCCATCGGCCAGACGGATGGCGATGACCCGACCGTTTGAGACGACCAGCTCGTCGGCTTCACCCTCGATCACGCTGAGATTGGCGGTCTCGTTGATGGCGGCTTGCATTGCCCCGGCGTAGAGCTTGCGGTCGGCCTGGGCACGCGGACCCCGCACCGCCGGGCCCTTGCGGCGGTTCAGCATGCGGAACTGGATGCCCCCGGCATCCGCGACCCGGCCCATCAATCCGTCCAGCGCGTCGACCTCGCGAACCAAGTGGCCCTTGCCGAGCCCTCCGATCGCGGGATTGCAGGACATCGCGCCGATGGTCGCAAAACGATGGGTGACCAGCGCGGTATTAGCGCCCATCCGCGCAGCGGTGCTCGCGGCTTCGCAGCCGGCGTGGCCGCCTCCGATGACGATGACGTCGAACGATATTTGCATGCTGCTCACGGCGCGACTTCTATCGCGAGATGCCAAAAGTCGAAAGCCGGAAATTGGTGCTAATTGGACGTTTCACGTGAAACACCAGGCCCAAACCGAGTGTTTGTTTCACGTGAAACGGTTTATAGAAATGAACCAAGAAACATACCCAAGAAATATTACTTACCGATACAAAAGTCCCGAAAAATTATATCCAGGATATCCTCGACATCGACCCGCCCGAGCAGTCGCCCCAACGAATGAGCTGCTGCCCGCAGATCCTCTGCGGCAAGTTCCTCGCCCTCCCCGACCACAGAAATGCTGCGCTGCAGCGAATCCGCCGTCTGCTGCAGCAATTTTCGTTGCCGGGCCCGAGTGACCAGACCACCTTCACCCGAGCCGAAGTAATTTTCCGCAAACGCCACCAAAGCCGCGACCAATTCCTGGATCCCGTCACCCCGGCTGGCTGAAATTCCGAAACCGGGGCTGCGCGATCCCTGCAGCAAGACGGTCGCCGGCTGCCCCGTATTCGTCGCGTCAATTCCGGGACCAACCGCTGCAGCTCCATATGTGTCGAGGTCGATCTTGTTGCGCACCATCCACACCGGCGCGGCGCCTTCCTGCAGATTTTGTTCGTGCCGTGCATCGACCAGCCACAACACCAGGTCGGCATCCGCGGCGCGCGCCCGCGCGCGACGCACGCCCTCCTGCTCCACCGGATCGTCAGTCTCACGAATCCCGGCGGTATCGATCACCGTCACCGGGTAACCGTCGAGATCGAGTTGAATTTCGATCACGTCGCGCGTGGTCCCGGCATGCGGTGAGACGATCGCGACCTCGCGCCGCGCCAGTTGATTCATCAGCGTCGACTTGCCGACGTTTGGCGGTCCGGCAATCGCAACCACCAGCCCGTCGCGCAGCCGTTCGCTTTTCCCCTGCGCTGCGAGGACTTCCCGGATTTCGTCGAGCAGCGCCGTAATCTTTGCCAGCGCCGGCGCGATCAATTCAGTCGGTACGTCGGCTTCGTCGGAGAAATCGATTCCCGCCTCGATCAGCGCCGAGGCTTCGATAATCCTCGTGCGCCAGTCGCGCGCCTTGTCACCGAGCAGACCCTTCAACTGAAGCAGCGCCTGGCGGCGTTGCCGATCGGTGTCGGCATGGATCAGATCGTCGAGACCTTCCGCCTCGGTGAGATCGAGCTTGCCATTTTCGAAGGCGCGGCGGGTAAATTCCCCCGGCTCCGCCGCGCGCACATTCTCAAATGCCGAGAGCACCGCGAACAATGCCGCCAGTACCGCGTGCCCGCCATGGACATGAAATTCCGCGACATCCTCGCCAGTTGCACTCGCCGGCCCCGGAAACCACAGGATCACCGCATCGTCGATCGGTTGCCCGTTCGCATCGCACAGCAATGCCCGCGTCGCCATTCTCGGCGTTGGAACCTTGCCCGCCAGCGAGGTCAGCGCAGTGATGGCCTGCGGTCCGGACACCCGGACAATGGCAATCGCACTCGGCGCCCGACCCGACGATAACGCGAAGATGGTCTGTTCCCGTGGATGCATCGCCTATTTGCCCGCGACTCCCGAAACAGGCAAACAATTCCCGAAAACAAATTAGATGGGTGCCTTCATACTGCCTGTACAGAAATGCTGCATCGCAACAAATGCCGCAGCATTTCTGCAGCATTATGCTGCAAAGAGGGGGCAGTTTCCGCACTCGAAGTCGTGCGCTAGGAACAAATCAAAATCATTTCAATGGGTTGAAGTGCTGGCGAATAAATCGTCCGCGTCCGATTATGCTGCAGGTTTGCTGCAGCAAATGGCGCAGTAAAAGCACCCCGGACCCGCACGAAAAAGGGCGCCCTAATGCACAGGACGCCCCCTTCAAAACCGTCGAAACGGCTCAGGTATTCATCGAATCGAAGAATTCCGAGTTGTTCTTGGTGTTGCGGAGCTTGTCGAGCAGGAAGTCGATCGCGTCCATGGTGCCCATCGGATTGAGGATCCGGCGCAGCACATACATTTTCTTCAGGAGTTGCGGATCGGTGATCAGCTCTTCCTTGCGGGTGCCGGAGCGCGAGATGTCGATCGCCGGGAAGGTGCGCTTGTCCGAGACCTTGCGGTCGAGAATCAGTTCGGAGTTGCCGGTGCCTTTGAATTCTTCGAAAATCACCTCGTCCATGCGGCTGCCGGTATCGACCAGCGCGGTGGCGATGATCGTCAGGGAGCCGCCCTCCTCGATATTACGCGCCGCACCGAAGAAGCGCTTGGGCCGCTGCAACGCGTTGGCATCGACGCCGCCGGTCAGCACCTTGCCGGATGACGGCACCACAGTGTTATAGGCGCGCCCCAAGCGCGTAATCGAGTCCAGCAGGATCACCACGTCGCGACCGTGCTCGACCAGCCGCTTGGCCTTCTCAATGACCATTTCGGCGACCTGGACGTGACGCACCGCAGGCTCGTCAAAGGTCGACGAAACCACTTCGCCCTTCACCGAGCGCTGCATGTCCGTGACTTCTTCCGGACGCTCGTCGATCAAAAGCACGATCAGGTAGCATTCCGGATGATTGGCCGTGATCGAGTGCGCGATGTTCTGCATCAGCACGGTTTTACCTGTGCGCGGCGGCGCCACGATCAGCGCGCGCTGGCCTTTGCCGATCGGGGCGACGATGTCGATAACCCTTGCAGAAAGGTCCTTTCTGGTGGGGTCCTCGAGCTCGAGCCGGAAGCGCTGATCGGGAAACAGCGGTGTCAGATTGTCGAAATTGACCTTGTGCTTGGACTTTTCAGGGTCCTCGAAATTCAGCGTGTTGACCTTGAGCAGCGCAAAATAGCGCTCGCCCTCTTTCGGGCTGCGAATGTGGCCTTCGATGGTGTCGCCGGTGCGAAGCCCGAAGCGGCGGATCTGCGAAGGCGAAACATAAATATCGTCCGGCCCCGGCAGATAATTGGCGTCCGGCGAGCGGAGGAATCCAAAGCCGTCGGAGAGAACCTCAACGACGCCTTCACCGATAATGTCGGTTTCCTGGATCGCGAGCTGTTTGAGAATGGCGAACATCAGCTCCTGCTTGCGCATCGTGCTGGCGTTTTCGACCCCTTTCTCTTCGGCGAACGAGACGAGCTCGGCCGGCGTTTGAGCCTTGAGGTCTTGAAGTTTCATTTCCCGCATTGGGATGGTCCTGTGGAATAACGGGGGAGGGATTGCGAGGTGGCTTTGAGAAATGCGGGCGCCAAAAAGGAAAATCCGCAGAAGTCTTGAGCAAGGAAGGTGCCGGAGAGGCTTCAAACCTGATGCGGCGGCCGGTTCAACGAGGAAACCGGGACGCAACCACATCCGCCTGCGTGGGGTGGGATTTGACTAATATAGAAAATCGGCCGGCTTTCCGCAAGGAGGGGGCAAGGCGCTGCATCGAAGGCGGTATCCATCAAAACGGTTTCACCACTACCAGAATGACGATCCCGATCATCAATAGCGTCGGCACCTCATTGATAATACGATAGAATTTCTGACTTCTGGTGTTGCCGTCGGCAGCGAAATCCCTGACGCAGCGGGAAAAAAAACCGTGGATGCCCGACAACAGCACCACCAGCAGAAGCTTTCCATGCAGCCAGCCGGCCGAAAACCAATGACCGGCCCAGGCGAGGTAAAGTCCCGCCAGCCACGTCACGATCATCGCCGGATTGATGATCGCCTTCAGCAATCGCCGTTCCATCGTCTTGAACGTTTCGGACTGCTTCGATCCAACTTCCGCGTCGCAATGGTACACGAACAGCCGCGGCAGGTAGAGCATGCCCGCCATCCACGAGATGACGGCGATCACATGCAGCGCCTTGATCCATTCGTACATCGTGGAGGGCTCACTCATTCGAAAATATGCTGTTCTGCTACACGCATCACTGGAACGTTCCAATCGATATCAACGTTGAGAGCAACGCTAAACCGGTTCGAACGGAGACATATCCGCAAGCAGCTCTTTTCTAAAACAATAATTTTAGAATCTTAGGTTTGAGTCTAAGTAGCAGTGGATTAGGCCCACGCAACGCTGTCCCACAATTCTCAGGGATTGTTCACATTCATCAACAGTTCTGGCAGCACATGGGGTAATCTGAATAACACCACTCTCTTCAAATGCTTGTGCTGTGTTGTGGCAAGCTTATGAAGGGACAAGTCCACATAACCCCACTATCATTCAAAACGTCGAACGAACTTTTCCTCTTGGGAAGGGCTGTGAAGAAAAAGCCGGGTTATCCCTGACACGTCGACCCGCACCCGATTCTCTCGGGTAAGCTCCACAGCGATTCACAGGATACACAGGGGTCACGGTGCCCACATCCAACAACTATTTTCATCTCCACCTCGTCTCTGATTCGACGGGCGAGACGCTGATCACGGTGGCGCGCGCGGTGGCTGCGCAATATGCCAATGTGACGCCGGTCGAACACGTCTATCCGCTGGTGCGCAGCCAGAAGCAGCTCGATCGCGTGCTCGATGAAATCGAGGAAGCCCCGGGCATCGTGCTGTTTACCTTGCTGGAGAAGGATCTGGTCGCGCGGCTGGAGGCGAAGTGCCAGGAGATCAATATACCGAGCCTTTCGATTATCGGCCCGGTCATGCAATTGTTTCAGGCCTATCTTGGCGCGGCTACCACCGGGCGCGTCGGCGCGCAGCACACGCTGAATGCGGAATATTTCAAGCGGATCGATGCACTGAACTACACGATGATTCACGACGACGGCCAGCATGTCGAAGGCCTGGAGGAGGCCGACGTGGTTCTGGTCGGCGTTTCCCGCACGTCCAAGACCCCGACGTCGATCTATCTCGCCAACCGCGGCATCCGCACCGCGAACGTTCCGCTGGTGCCGGGCATCGCGATCCCGCATCAGTTGGAGACGCTGAGAAAGCCGCTTGTGGTCAGCCTTCACGCGACGCCGGAGCGCCTTATCCAGGTCCGGCAGAACCGGTTGTTGAGTATGGGCGCCGGTTCCGACAACGACGATTATATCGATCGCCAGGCCGTGGCGGATGAAGTCGCGTTCGCGCGGCGATTAAGCGCCAGGTTCAATTGGGCACAGCTCGATGTCACCCGGCGATCGATCGAGGAAACTGCCGCCGCCATCATGAAACTGTTCACCGACCGGCAACGGCAACGGCTTTCGGAATGACCCTCTGGCACGGAACACATCCGCTGATCCTCGCCTCGCAAAGCCGTGCGCGGCAAGCGCTGTTAGTTAACGCCGGTATCGTCTTTGACGCTATCCCGGCCGAGATCGATGAGCGTGCGGTTCAGCGAGCCTCGGGCCTGTCGGCGCCCGGCGAGATTGCAGAACTTCTTGCGCGCGAGAAGGCCCTTTCGGTGTCATCGCGCCAACCCGGCAGATTTGTCGTCGGCGCGGATCAAACCCTCGCGCTCGGGTTTCGGCTTTTCAGCAAGCCGGCCGACCGCGTGCAGGCTGCGGAGCAGCTACGTGCGCTTGCCGGCGCCAGCCATGAATTACACTCGGCCGTTGCCGTCGTGCGCGATGGAGAGATATTATTTGAAGCGGCCACAATCGCGCGGATGACCATGCGACAGCTTGGCGAGGCCGAGATCGAAGCCTATCTAAACGAGGTAAGAGAGGCGGTTACGACCAGCGTCGGCGCTTATCAGCTTGAAGGGCTGGGGGTCCATTTGTTCGAACGCATCGAAGGCGATCATTTCACCATCCTTGGTCTGCCGCTGCTGCAATTGCTGGCGTTCCTGCGTAGCGAGCGGCTACTCCATGTGTGAAGGACGCAATGCGTATAAGCACATCGCGGACATGACGACTGAACTCGCATTATGAAGAAGCAGCGAATGGCGATAGCTGAATGATCATACTTGGGCTGACCGGCTCGATCGGGATGGGAAAATCAACCACCGCAAAGCTGTTCGCGGAAGCCGGCGTGCCGGTTTACGATGCCGATGCGACCGTTCACATAATCTACGAAGGCGAGGCGGCGCCGTCCATCGAAGCGGCATTTCCAGGCACGACTGTCGATGGCAAGGTCGATCGTACGAAGCTTTCGGCGCAAGTGGTGCATGATCCAGCCGCGATAAAGCGGCTGGAAGAGATCGTTCATCCGATGCTGCGTGCCTACCATCAAAAATTTCTCCACGACGCCGAGCAATCCGGTGCACCCGTCGCGGTGGTGGATGTGCCGCTCTTGTTCGAGACTGGCGGCGAGAAGCGCGTCGATGCGGTAGTGGTGGTCACGACGACGCCGGAAATTCAGCGCCAGCGGATTCTCGCGCGGGACAATATGACCGGCGAAAAACTCGAGGCCATCCTGGCGCGACAATTGCCGGACGCCGAAAAACGCAAGCGTGCGGATTTTGTGGTGGATACGTCGCACGGCCTTGATCCGGTGCGCGCGCGAATCCGGGACATCCTGGATGAGGCTGGTAAGATGCCGCGGCGGCGACCGTGATTCGTCGCTTTGTCCTTGTTGTTCGGGCATGACCTCCCGAAAAATCGGGTCCGCTTTTCGGAATCATGCCCCAGGTTTTAACTCATGCGCGAAATTGTTCTCGATACCGAAACCACTGGCCTCGACCCACTGCGGGGCGACCGACTAGTCGAAATCGGCTGCGTCGAGATTTTCAACCGCATGCCGACCGGCCAGACCTTTCATCGGCACATCAATCCAGAACGTGACATGCCGGCCGAAGCCTTCGCCGTGCATGGGCTTTCCAGCGAGTTCCTTGCCGGCAAGCCACTATTCGCCCATGTGGTCGAGGAGTTCCTGGAATTTATCGCCGACGCGCCGCTGGTGATCCACAACGCATCGTTCGATATCGGGTTCATCAATGCCGAGCTTGACCGCATCAAGCGGCCACTGATTGCGCGCGATCGGCTGGTCGACACGCTTCTGCTGGCGCGGCGCAAGCATCCCGGTGTGTCGAACCGTCTCGACGATCTCTGCTCACGCTATGCGATCGACAATTCCCGCCGCACCAAGCACGGCGCATTGCTCGACGCCGAGCTTCTGGCTGAGGTCTACATCGATCTGATCGGGGCGCGGCAGTCGCAATTGATCCTGGCGGCTGAAACCCGCGATACCCGCGCCGGCGGCTATGGCGAAATGCCGCGGCGGCAGCGGTCGGAACCGCTCGCGCCGCGAATTACCGAGGCCGATCGCGCCGCGCATCGGGCCTTTGTCGCCACGCTGGGCGACAAGCCGATCTGGAACGATTTCTTGAGCGCGTGATGAATCGCGCCGGAAGAAGCTTAGAGTCTGAACGCGATCGGGCTTAGCTCGGCTTGACCTGCGCCGACTGCGCGACGGCCGCTTGCCGCTCCAGGTTCTGGCGGTACAGACCGACAAAATCGACGGGATCGAGCATCAGCGGGGGGAACCCGCCATCGCGCACCGAAGTTGCGATGATTTCGCGCGCGAACGGGAACAACAGCCGCGGACATTCGATCATGATCAGTGGGTGCAGGTTTTCTTTCGGCACGTTGACGATGCGGAACACGCCGGCGTAGGAGAGATCGAAGCTGAACATCACCTTGCCGCCGTTTTCGGCCTTGCCTTCGACCATCAGCGTCACTTCGAATTCGTTTTCGCCGACATTATTGGCGGTGACGTTGATCTGGATATTGATCGCAGGTTGCTGCTGTTGCGGCGCCAGCGAGGCCGGTGCGTTCGGATTTTCGAATGACAGGTCCTTGGTATACTGCGCCAGCACGTTCAACTGGGGAGGAGGGGCCGCCTCGGGGGGTGCGCCGTTGCCGTTGGTCATGGAAGTCTCTCCTGGAGCGTTTCAAGCGGGCGGGGACGGGTATTCTGGCTGAATTCGCTCGAGCGGCGAAAAGGCCTTTGTCGGGGCGAGTGGCTATCATAGCCCCGCCTCATTCCACAAGGACGACAATCGTGGATGGTCTGCTAGGGCACGCCCCAAAGATCGGCGAGTGCGGCAGATGGGGAAAATACGGCCGGCCCGCCACGGAGGCTGCGCCCTAAATTGTTGAATATGCGCGATTTCTGGGCATCATCGGGTTTCCCCTCGCCGGGAAAACGCGCTACAATTCGGGAGTGGCAAATAGGCAAGAGCACTGGCTTGGCCCGTTTCCACCGGCATGGCTTTTCATGCCAAAGCGCGCCATTGGTTAGGCAAAGTTTCGTGCCTACATGCTGCAGACTCAATCCATGAGGTAATCTGCCCCCCAAAGGGGAACGCTCTACCGCCGGACCCATTGCCGGCGCAGACCAGAAAGCGAATACGACGTGGATATTTACACCATCATCTTCCTGGCGTTGGCGGTCTTCATCTTCCTGCGTCTGCGTAATGTCCTCGGACAGCGCACCGGAAACGAGCGGCCGCCGTTCGATCGCACTGCGCGCAACGTATTGCACGGGGCACAGGATAATAACGTGGTTCCGATGCCGGGGGCGGTGATCGACCAGGCGCCGCTGGCGCCGACGGCAGATGTGGCCCCGCCGACCGATCGCTGGAAGGGCTTGACTGAACCCGGCACGCCGCTCGCTCAGGGGCTTGACGGCATTGCGGCACAGGATTCGTCGTTCGATCCCAGGCATTTCCTCAGCGGCGCACGCAGCGCCTATGAGATGATCGTGCTGGCATTCGCCAACGGTGATCGTCGTGCGCTGAAGGATCTGCTGTCGTCGGAGGTCTATGAGAGTTTCGAGACCGCGATCAAGGATCGCGAGAAGCACGAGCAAAAGACGGAAACGCGATTCGTTTCGATCGACAAGGCCGAGTTGGTAAACGCAGAAGCGCGGGATCGGACGGCGCAGCTGACCGTTCGCTTTGTGTCGCAGATGATCTCCGTCACCCGCGACAAGGCCGGCACGATCGTCGACGGCAATCCGGACAAGGTCGCCGATATTACCGATGTTTGGACTTTCGCCCGCGACATTACCTCACGCGATCCGAACTGGAAGCTGGTTGGCACGGGAAGCGCTCACTAACGCGCGCGGCTTGGGAGGATATGCCGTCGCATTCTGTGCGATCGCCGCCGCGCTGTCGCTGGCTTCGATTGCCGCGCGTCCCGCTCGTCCCACGCGTCCGCATCTGCCCTATCCTCATCTCGACTGGCCGCTTCAGATCAGCGGCAGCCAATATGCCCCGGTGGCATGGGCCGATATCGCAGGTTGGAGCGAGGACGATCATCTCCAGGCCTACAAGGCGTTTCGCGCCAGCTGCAAACCGATATCCGCGCAACGAAAGCCTCCCGTCGATCCGAAGGCATTAGGCATCTCGTTACGTGATCCCTGCCGCGCGGCCCAGGCTGCCGACATTACCGATGGCGCCAAGGCAAAGGCATTTTTCGAGGAACATTTTCTTCCCTTGCGAATTTCGCGGCTGGGCGAAGACGCCGGCTTCGTGACTGGCTATTACGAGCCCGTGATCGACGGATCCCGGACCAAGACCGACGTCTACACCGTGCCGGTCTATCGCCGTCCTTCCAATCTGTTCGTCCGGGGCTTCAAGCAAGACGCGGTTGGCTTGCCCAACAAGGGCGAGGTGTTTCGCAAGATCGGCCGGCGCAAGCTCGTGCCCTATTACGATCGCGGCGAGATCGAGGATGGCGCGATTGCCGGCCGAGGCCTCGAAATCTGCTGGCTTAAAGACCAGACCGATCTGCTGTTCTCGCAAATCCAGGGCTCGGCGCGGGTCCGTCTCGAGGATGGCTCGACCATCCGCATCAATTACGATGCGCATAATGGTTATCCCTATACGGCGGTCGGCCGTATCCTGATCGATCGCGGCATCGTTCCGAAAGACCAGATGTCGATGCAGCGGATCAGGGAATGGATGGATCAAAATCCCGACGGCGCCAAGGAATTGCGGCGGCAGAACCGGGCCTACGTGTTCTTTCGCGAGGTGCAGCTCTCCGACAAGGACGAAGCGGTCGGTGCGCAGGGCGTCCCGCTGACGCCGGGACGGTCGATCGCTGTCGATAAATCATTGCACGTCTATGGCACGCCATTTTTTATCGAAGGTGAGCTGCCGATCGAGTCGGAGCAATCGAAGACGCCGTTCCGCCGGCTGATGGTGGCGCAGGACACCGGCTCCGCGATAACGGGCCCCGCGCGCGCCGATATCTATTTCGGCGCCGGCGCGGACGCCGGGCGGGTGTCCGGCCGCCTTCGGCACAATGTGCGCTTCGTCATCCTTGTGCCGAAGAGCCTTGATCCGGTGGCCCTGGGCCACAAGATGCCGTTGCCCGATGCGAGGCCGTCGGTGAAAATCGCCAAACTGTTTCCGCAGACCGATCCTTTGAAAGATAAGCCAAAAGATCAGAAGAACGGCTCGAAGCCAACGGAGACTTCTGCGGCTCCGAGCCCAAAGGACGCTGCCGGCGCCACGGAAGCTGCGAAGAGTGCCGCACCTGCGGCAGGGCAGCCTTCGGCCTCCGTCGCGCAAGCATCGACTGCCCAGGCGGCCACCGTGAAAGTCGTACCGTTGCCGGAAGCGCGGCCGACCATCACACCGAGCCGTGAATGGCGACGCCACCGCCGCTATCGCCACAGCCGATGAAACGTCCTCCGTCTATTCCGGAATTGCCCGCATCCCCACGACGCAAGCGCGCCCTCAGTGATGAAGAGCGCGCTCTCTGGGAGAGTGTGGCGAAGCAAACCAAACCCTTGCGGAGAAAACCTCGCGCGGCGAAGCCGCAGGCGGCATCACCGGATACCGAAGCGCCGACCGCTGCGAAAGCCGTAACGCCGTCACCAAGACCGCTTCCACCAGCCGGAATTGCGCGCCCGCCAAAGCCGGCAGCGCCGCCACTAGCGCCGCTTGGACGGCGCGAGCGCTCGCAACTTTCACGCGGGCGGAAGGAGATCGATGCCCGGCTCGACCTGCACGGCATGACGCAGACGCGCGCGCACCGCGCGCTGGCGGGCTTTTTGCAGCGCGCCCACAGCGACGGCCTGACATTCGTGCTGGTAATCACCGGCAAAGGCCGCACAACGGGAGACGAATCCGAGCGCGGGGTACTGCGCCGCCAGGTGCCGCAATGGCTGAGCCTGCCGGAATTCCGCACCCTGGTGGTTGGCTTCGAAGAAGCGCATATCGGCCATGGCGGCGAAGGCGCGCTTTACGTGCGGATCAGACGATCGAGAGTGTGAGTCGTTTTGTATTTGCGCATGATCTTGTCGCCAAACCGCTCACACCCTCGGGTCGAGCCCGAGGGCATGCGCTGGCGGATCATGCGCTAAAACGGTCTCACGATTCCCACCCGCGGAATCAGCGTGATAATCCAGCCGAGAATATTTGTCTTCCGGTCATCCGTTGAAACCGGCGGCACGGCGCGTTTGCTGGGCAACGTCTTGATTGCGTGCAGGATCAGGAACATGCAGACCGCCCAGTTCGAAATCCATCGCGAATAATCGAACACGATCGCAAAGATAACCAGATAGGCCGCGCTCACCATCACGATCGCGGCAATGACGATTCGACGATGAGTTTCGATTGATAGCGCGCGGATCTGATCGGCAAAATATCTCCACAGCGGGAAATGCAGCCAGATCAGCAACCCAAACACCGGAATGCCCAGCAGGTTGGAGGGCATGCGCGCCCAGGTCTCGCTGATTTCCTTCAAAAGCGGCTGATACCAGATGTAACTGAAGCTCAGAAGATCGGTGCGCGATGGATCGGCCATCTTGCCCTGCAGGTAGCGGACGAAGTCCGCCTCCGGAACCGGCATCGAATCAAATTGTGCGGCAAAGAACAACACGGCGACGCAGGCTGCAGCGAGCAGGCCAACAAGCACGTTCTGCCGGCTCACGCCCTGCACGAGATAGTAACGCAGCACCACGATGACCGCGATGGTCGGCACATACATCAGGAAGTGAATATGATGGATCAGAACGAGGATGACAGAGAAGAGCGCGGCCGACAGCACGAAGACGACCGAGCGGGCTGGCATCAACAGCAGGCAAATCGCCAGCGCGCAGCCATAGATGTCGAAATGCCCTAGCGTGTGCATGAAATTTTTCAGGAAGAACGGCGAGCCGGCCATAAACACGAACAGCGGCATGTGCTCATCGCCGAACCCGAAGGTTCGTCGAAACAGTTCAACGAACAAGCCAAGCGTCACCAGCCACGCCATGCCGCCGAGGGCGAACACCAGCCACACCGGCACGTGTGAGAAACATAGCGAAACAATCGCGCCGATCAGCGCGCGCTTGGTGAAGCCGAAATGATAATCGGCCAATAGATGGATGTAGGGGACGTAGGGCGGAAGCGTGATCTTGTAGAGAAAAACCCCGATGAGAACGGCGATATTGACGACAAGCATCAAGCGCCAGGGGTTTTCCCGCCATCGTAGAATCATCCAGCCCCCCGAGCCAATCGGGGCGAGTTATCACATGGCGCGCGCGTGCCGCGCAACGCGTCAGGCGGAAGGTTACCAATTTTACAGAATAAACCGGCTCAAATCCGCGTTCTTGGCGAGATCTCCGACGTGCTTTTGCACATAGGCGGCGTCGATCTGGATGGTCTCGCCATGGCGGTCCGGGGCGGCGAACGAAATCTCGTCGAGCACGCGCTCCATCACGGTTTGTAATCGGCGGGCGCCGATATTCTCTACCGACGAATTGACCGCGACCGCCACGTCCGCGAGCGCGTCGATGGCGCTGTCGGTGATATCAAGCGTCACGCCTTCGGTCTGCATCAACGCGACATATTGCTTGATCAGCGACGCTTCAGGCTCGGTCAGGATGCGGCGCATGTCATCGCGCGTCAACGCTTCCAGTTCGACCCGGATCGGCAGCCGTCCCTGCAATTCGGGCAACAGATCCGACGGCTTGGCGATATGGAATGCACCCGACGCGATGAACAGAATATGATCGGTCTTCACCGCGCCGTGCTTGGTCGACACGGTCGTGCCTTCGATCAAAGGCAGCAAATCGCGCTGCACGCCTTCGCGCGAAACGTCGCCGCCGCTGCGGCCATCGCGCACGCAGATCTTGTCGATCTCGTCCAGAAACACGATGCCGTTGTTCTCGACCGCGTTGATCGCTTCCTGCACCAATTGATCGCTGTCCAGCAGCTTGTCGGATTCCTCGTTGACCAGAAGTTCATGGGAACCCTCGACCGTCAGGCGGCGGGTCTTGGTCCGTCCGCCCATTTTGCCGAAGATATCGCCGATCGAGATCGCGCCCATCTGCGCCCCGGGCATGCCGGGAATTTCGAACATCGGCATTCCGCCTGAGGATTGCGTCTCGATCTCGATTTCCTTGTCGTTGAGTTCGCCGGCGCGCAGCTTCTTACGAAACGAATCGCGCGTCGCGGCGCTGGAGTTGGCGCCGACCAGGGCATCGAGCACGCGATCCTCGGCGGCGAGCTGCGCACGCGCCTGCACGTCCTTGCGCTTGCGCTCCCGGGTCTGCGCGATCGCGACCTCGACGAGATCGCGA
>JAQGKC010000507.1 GCA_028290305.1 Bradyrhizobium sp. | reverse complement strand
CGACGGTCTCTCCAGCGGAATCCAACCGGCGACAGTCCGGCTTGGGCTCGGCAGTCGTCACTGCTTCCAATTTTGCCAAGGAGGCGAACCATGAAAGCACGTCTGCTCATTTTCCTGAGTGCTCTCGCCTTCATGCTGCTCGGAATGACGGCAGGCCTGCGGGCGCAGCCGCAGGAGACGGGCGCGGCCGCGCGGCGCGTGATCATCTTCGTGTGGGATGGGCTTCGCGCCGACGACCTCACTCCGGAAATCACGCCTAACTACTTCGCGCTGGCTCGATCCAGCGTCGTCTTTGCGGACCACCACGCCGTCTATCCGACTTTCACGATGATGAATTCCGCCTCCATCGCCACCGGCGCCTATCCGGGCGTGCACGGGTTCTACGGCAACGTGGTGTATGCACCGTCCGCGAAGGGGAAGAACGCGAAGGGAGCCGATATTGAATTTTCTGCGCCGGCGTTCATCGAGGATTTCGGCGTGGTCGAAGCCGTGCGGGACGCCTACCAGGGCAGGCTCACGCTCGTTTCGACGATGCTGCAGGCCGCGCAGACCAAAGGGCTGACGACGGCGGCGATCGGCAAGTTCGGCGCGGCCTTCATCCAGGACTACAAGCGCGGCGGGATCATCCTCGATGAAGACGCGGCGATGCCGCTCGGTTTCGCCAACGAACTGCAGCAGGCCGGTTATCCGCTGCCGCGCAACAGCGTCAATGCCTACCAGGCGGGCGCTTTGACGCTGGCGAAAGACAATGGCGATCCGACCGCGCCTATACCCATTGCGCGCCTCAAGGATGGACAAACCGGCGATCCGCTCGACCGCAGCGGCGCGCTATCCCGGCGCGGCTTCGCGTACCTGACCGACCTCTTCGTGAACTACGTCCTGCCCAACAAGAAGCCGGACCTGACGATCTTCTGGTCGAAGGAACCGGATGCGACGAGTCACGCCTACGGGCCCGGCACGTTCAACTCGATCGACGCGACCCGGATGAACGACGAGATTTTGGGCCGGATCGTCGAAAAGCTCCGCCAGCTCGGCTGGGAAGACTCGACCGACATCATCATAACCCAGGATCACAACCACAGCACCGTGTCCGGCGACGTCGCACATTATCCGTTGCGAGCCATCGTCGATCGCGAGGTCGGACCGCATGATCCCCATGGCTACTCGGTATCGGGCTTCGTGCGCACGGCCGAGCTGCTGACCCGGGACGGACTGAAGGCCTTTGACGGAGCGGGCTGCCGCGACATACCGATCTTGTCCGGCATCATGGCCGACGGCACACACCTTTACCCCAGCAAAGATGACCAGCAGGGAAGCGTTTGCGGCCGGGCGCAAAAATACACCTCGCCAAGCTATGCCGTGCCGAAGCCGATTCCCGCGGGGGCCATCGTGGTCGCCGCGAACGCGGGCAGTGACTATCTGTTCGTGCCGGACGGCAACATCGAGACGGTGAAGGCAGCTGTGGTGAGCATGCAGAGCCGTCTGCAATTCGGCGCGATCTTCGTGAGCGACCGGTATGGCGAGATCGCAGGGACGCTGCCCATGAGCCTCATCAAGACCGAGAACAGCGGAAACGGCCGGGCGCCGGACATCATCGTCAGCTTCAGCTACGATGAAAACGTTGCCGTGGCGGGCAAGTCCGGCGTGAGCTACGGCAGTTCGATCAACCGCAGAGGCGATCACGGCAGCTTCTCGCCGACTGACACGCATATTTCATTGATGGCCAGTGGTCCGGATTTCAAATCCGGCCTTCACGATCCGCTGCCGACGGCGAACGTGGACGTCGCGCCAACGGTCGCGCGTATCCTGAAGTTCAGCATGCCGGATGCTCAGGGACGCGTGCTCGAGGAAGCGCTGCGGGGCGGCCCGCCGATCACCGAATACGCCGTGGTGAATAAAACGCACCGGTCCTCGATCCGGGGCGGATTGACCGTGAAGCTGGCGACTGACCTGGATGGCCTGACTGTCGATCCCAAGCTAAGCAGCTGTTCCGTCGAGCTGAAGACGAAGATCCTTACCCGCGGTGCGGCGAGCTACACTTACTTCGATCAGGCCAAAGCCGTCCGCGAATGAATTTTCGCTAAACTCCGTGACGCTCGGTCACACGGTGCTCCGGCATAAACGAAATTCCGAAGTGGCGCTGTCAGCGCGATCACCGCCTCAATCAGTAAACCGTTCAATTTCCAGAAATTGGCGGCAAGGAGCCGATTTAGGCTGGACGCCGAGGAATGATGTCCAATTTCCGTTCAAGCTTCTGATTTAGCTCTGCAATATTCCCAAATGTCGCGAATGGCGCGCAGAGACCGGGTTCGATCAGGAATGCGTGAGTTCGAATCCTCCCGCCCCAGCCAGCCAGTCCGTCAACCGGAGATTGCACTCGCGCATATCGCAGAAAGGCCCGCCAATTGCGGGCTTTTGCCGATTGGTGCGCCGTCTCTAAGCTCCAAATTTGAACAATCTTAGGGCGAAATCGCCCATAGTCTCCAGCCCACATTTGAAATATTCCCGTTTTTGGGAGACCCGAGCCGGAGACCGGGCGCGATCGGCACTGCGTCGCCAGCCAGCCAGTCCGTCAACCGGAGATTGCACTCGCGCACATCGCAGAAAGGCCCGCCAATTGCGGGCTTTTGCAGATTGGCGTGCCGTCTCTAAGCTCCAAATTTGAACAATCTTAGGGCGAAATCGCCCATAGTCTCCGACCCACATATGAAATATTCCCGTTTTTGGGAGTCCTGAGCCGGAGACCGGGC
>JAQGKC010000338.1 GCA_028290305.1 Bradyrhizobium sp. | reverse complement strand
TGGAACACGAAAACCTGGGTTTTGTGCTTCAGGCGGCGAAATGCGGTGGAATGGATCACCCGGTCGCAATCGCGCCGGAACGGGCTGCGGGTCTTACTCGGCGACTCGGCGAACAGCCGTCCGCGACTGCGGTCGGGGTCGCAGGCATAGACCGAGCGAGGAGCAGCCATTCCGACCGACACGGTGTATTAATCCCTTAAAGGTTTGATTCCGGCGCCTGGCGCACTTAACTATGCTGGACGTCGGATACCAGATAATTTCGGGTTGGCACCGGCGATCGGAGACCTGTCATGACCACAGCCGTCACCATCAGCGAGCGGGCCGCCCGCCGCATCGGGGAAATCCTCAAGACCGAGGGCGACGGCGCCATGCTGCGTATCAGCGTCGAGGGCGGCGGCTGCTCGGGCTTTCAGTACAAGTTCGACGTCGAGCGCGCGCAGGCCGAGGATGATCTGGTGATCGCCCGCGACAGCGCGGTGGTGCTGGTCGATCCGGCTTCGGTGCCGTTTCTGGCGGGATCGGAAGTCGATTTCGTCGACGACCTGATCGGGGCGTCGTTCCGGGTGGTCAATCCCAATGCCACCGCGTCCTGCGGCTGCGGCACCAGCTTTTCGATCTGAGAAACTTTTTTCTTCATGCGCATCGCGACCTGGAACGTCAATTCGATCCGGCAGCGGCTCGATCCTCTGCTGACCTGGCTGAAGGATTGCTCGCCTGACATCGTCTGCCTGCAGGAAATCAAATGCATCGATGACGCATTTCCGCGGCTTGAGATCGAGGCGCTCGGCTATAACGTCGTCACCCACGGCCAGAAGACCTTCAACGGCGTCGCGCTGCTGTCCAAGTTGCCATTTGACGAGACCAAATCGGGGCTCGCCGGCGATGACGAGGACGCCCATGCGCGATTCCTGGAAGGTGTGGTCACGCTGAAGCACGGCGTGCTGCGGATCGCCTGTTTGTATCTACCCAACGGAAATCCGCCAGAAACCGAGAAATATCCCTATAAACTCAAATGGATGTCGCGTCTTCTTGAGTATTCGAAGCAACGACTTAAGACGGAAGAACCGCTGGTGCTGGCGGGAGATTTCAACGTCATTCCGGCAGCAACGGACGTCCATAATCCAGCGGCCTGGGTCAACGACGCCCTGTTCCGGCCCACCACCCGCGAAAGCTTTCAGACGCTGCTAGGCCTCGGACTCACCGACGCGCTGCGTGCCGTCACCGACGCGCCAGGCCAATATACGTTCTGGGATTATCAGGCCGGCGCCTGGCAGAAAAACCACGGACTACGCATCGATCATCTCTTGCTGTCGCCGCAAGCCAGCGACCGGCTGACCAGTGTCGGTATCGATAGCTATGTGCGCGCGTGGGAGAAGCCGTCAGATCATGTGCCGGTGTGGGCTGATCTGGATTTCGAAGCGGCTTAATTACGCCGTTCACACGTAAAGCGTCATCCTGAGGTGCCAGCCAGACGGTGCACTTGCACCGTCTGCTTTGGCGAGCCTCGAAGGATGGGTTACTTACACGGCCTTCCGCCGGCGCCCCCTTCGAGGGCTTCGCTACGCTTCGCCACCTCAGAGTGACGGCTCAATCCTTGCGGCCCTGCACCCAGTGCTCGAGCATCTGCAGGGCCATCGCACGGTCATCGTCGGACGCCTTGCTGATCGCCTTGTTGTAGCTTTCCTTGATCCAGGTTTCGTCCGGCGCGGCGCTGTCGCGTGCCAGTGTCAGCCACATCAGCCCGCGGGCGGCCTGACGCGGCAACTGCTCGCCGTTGAACAGCATCTGGCCGAGCAAGGCCTGCGCCTGATGCTGGCCCTTCTGGGCCGCAAGGCCGAGCCAGCGCGCGCCATAACGGTAGTCATCCCGCGACGACGAGCCGGCATTGAGATAAAGCCGGGCCAGATCGTATTGTGCGTCGGCGTTTCCGAAATAGGAGGCGGCGTAGGAGAACATCTCCCTCGCCCGCTCCGGATCGGACTTGATCTTCGAGTTGGGAATGCCGTTGAGGTAATACCGCCCCAGCGCGACAAAGGCGTTGGCGACGATCGCCGCCTGCGGCGCCGACGGGCTGTCTTCCGCATGCGCATTGGCAATACGGCTGAAATATTCGAAGGCGCGAAGATCGTCCTGGGTGACGCCGTTGCCATCGGCGTACATCCGCCCCAGCTTCCATTGCGCGCCGGGATGGCCGCCTTCCGCGGCATATTGCAGCGAGGTCAGCGAAGTGTCCGGCGCCACCGCGGGCGGGACCGCCTTTTTCAACGCCGCCACGGCCCCGGACTGGGCCGAAACCACCGGTATGGTCGCATCCTGGTTAGCCGGCGCCCCGTCGAAGGCGAATCCCGGCGCGGCCACCGGCGTGGCCCCTAAAATCAACGCAAAAATGATACGCTCAGATGTCCGCATAACACTGTTTCTCGCGCGCCCCACCCGGATGGGTTACGGCGCCGTCCACCGCCGGCCCAACCTGCTGGGCATACTTCCAAAGAGCTCCTGACGTATGATTGGTCTCGCGGGGCTTCCATTTGGTTCGACGTTCGGCCAGCTCCGCGTCAGTCAACTTTACGTTAAGTGTCCCGACGACAGCGTCGATTTCGATGATATCGCCGTCCCGCAGCAGCGCGATCGGCCCGCCGACCGCCGCTTCCGGCCCGACATGGCCGATGCAGAAGCCGCGGGTCGCGCCCGAGAACCGGCCGTCGGTGATGAGGGCGATCTTGCCGCCCATGCCCTGCCCGGTCAGCGCCGCCGTGGTCGAGAGCATTTCGCGCATGCCGGGGCCGCCGCGCGGCCCCTCATAGCGGATCACGATGACCTCGCCCTCTTTGTAGGTTTTCTTCTGGACGGCCTCGAAGGCATCCTCTTCGCGATCGAAGCAGCGGGCGGGACCGGTAAATTTCAAGTTCGACATGCCCGCCACCTTCACGATCGCTCCCTCAGGCGCGAGATTCCCCTTCAAGCCGACCACACCGCCAGTGACGGTGATCGGCTTGTCGGCCGGCCGCACCACATCCTGGTGCGGATTCCATTTTACGCTTTTGAGGTTTTCGGCGATCGTGCGGCCCGTCACGGTCAGGCAATCGCCGTGCAGGTGGCCATTATCGAGCAACGTTTTCATCAGAAGCGGTATGCCGCCAACTTCAAACATGTCTTTGGCGACATAACGACCGCCTGGCTTCAAATCCGCGACATATGGTGTCTTTTTGAAGATTTCCGCCACGTCGAACAAATCGAACTTGATGCCGCATTCATTGGCGATCGCCGGCAAGTGCAGTGCGGCATTGGTCGAGCCGCCGGATGCCGCTACCACCGCCGCCGCGTTTTCCAGGGCCTTGCGGGTGACGATATCGCGCGGACGGATATTCGCCGCGATCAGCTCCATCACCTTCTCGCCCGCGGTCATGCAGAACGCGTCGCGGATCTCGTAGGGCGCCGGTGCGCCGGCCGAATACGGCAACGCCAGCCCAATGGCCTCGGAAACCGTCGCCATGGTGTTGGCGGTGAATTGTGCGCCGCACGCGCCGGCCGACGGGCAAGCTACCCGCTCGATTTCATCAAGATCGGCATCGGACATTTCGCCGACCGAATGCTTGCCGACTGCCTCGAACATGTCCTGCACCGTGACCTGCTGGCCGCGGAAATTGCCGGGAAGGATCGAGCCGCCATAGATGAAGATCGACGGCACGTTGAGCCGGACCATCGCCATCATCATCCCCGGCAGCGACTTGTCACAGCCGGCGAGACCGACCAGCGCATCGTACGAATGGCCCCGGACCGTCAGCTCGACGGAATCTGCGATGCACTCGCGCGATGGCAATGACGAGCGCATACCGTCATGGCCCATGGCGATGCCGTCGGTCACGGTGATGGTGCAGAATTCGCGCGGCGTGCCGCCGGCGGAGGCAACGCCCTTCTTGACCGCCTGGGCCTGCCGCATCAGCGAGATGTTGCAGGGTGCGGCCTCGTTCCAGCACGACGCCACGCCGACGAACGGTTGGTGGATCTGCTGGGTGGTCAGCCCCATGGCATAAAGATACGAGCGATGCGGCGCCCGTTCCGGGCCCTCCGTCACGTGACGGCTCGGCAGTCTGTTTTTGATATTGGTCTTGGCGTCCATCGCGAACCTGTTTCCGCAGCCAACTCTTGTTAGACCCGGAAAATCAGGAATTTTCCTTCGCCTTCGCGAGCGCCGTGGCTGTTAGCCTACGAAGGATGATTTCATAGAGGGGTGTGGCTAAAAAGCGGCGCGCGCAAGAGGTAGCTGGAATAACGGTTAAATCTTCCCCTGCTGTTGCGGCCAGGCAACAATCGTGGCGCAACGGCAACCATTTTGTGGCTGCTTCCGACCGCCGCAGGATCGATCACGCCGCCTTTGGTGCGGCCGGACCTGGCTTTTCCCCGCCAACAGTGACCGGCAGGCACTCAATCGCCTTGATGCCGGGCCGTCTGCGCCATGTAATTTCCGACTCATCCAACGCGAGCGCCAATTTGGGCCAACGCTGGAATAGAGATTTCAGCGCGCACCTACCTTCAATACGCGCGAGCTGATGGCCAAGGCAGAAATGGATTCCGGTGCCGAAAGCGACGTGCCGGTTCGGCTTGCGTTGTAAATCGAGCCTTGCCGGATCAAGATTTGCTTGAGGGTCCATGTTGGCGGCTGCCAGCATGACCATGATCTTCTCGCCCCTTTTCAGCCTGACGCCGCCGAGTTCAATATCCTTCCGCACGTAGCGCGGTTTGGTGAACTGCACCGGTGAGACAAACCGCAGAAACTCCTCCACGGCCAGATCGACGCGGCTCCAGTCTTCTTCGAGCCAGTCACGGAGGTCAGGATTTTCGAAAGCTCGTGCGTTGACCCGCTGATGAGGTGCGTGGTGGTTTCGTGCCCCGCGAGCAGCAACAGGAACACCATGGCCACGATTTCGTCAGGGCTGATTTGTCCGCCGTCCTTCTCGACGCGCACGATCTCGGCAATCAACCCTTCGCCACCTTGCCGGCGAACGGTCCCGATTGCGGCACCGGGATTGCGAAAGTAGTCCTGACTGGCAAAGTCTACATGGAGCGTCATGAGCCACCCCCTCACGGAAATCACGCTGTATGCCTGCTTCATCCGAAAGATGTGACTTCGCTGTGGTAGTTCCAGATGGAGCGGGTCGAGAGCGCATAAGAATTCCATAAGGCGTCAACCTCATGCTCGCCTCAGCGGCTGGCTTATGACGACGGTCCTTTTTGCGTCTCACATTCCCGCGCCTGCTGGAACTAGTCCACCCTGACGTTGGCGGCCTTGATCATCGGCCACCATTTCGCGATCTCGGCCTTCTGCCAGGTACCGAGCGCCTCAGGAGATAGCTGATCTTTCGGTGGCATTTCCAGCCCGAGGTTTTCCAGCTTTTGGCGCACGGCCGGATCGTTCAACGCCTCCACCGCCGCGGCGTTGAGCTTGGCGACGATGTCTTTCGGCGTGTCTTTCGGCGCCCACAGACCGGACCACAATGTCATGTGAAATCCGGGCAGGCCCGCCTCGTCGGTGCTCGGAATGTCCGGCGCTGATTCGACCCGTTTGCTGTCGGTGACGGCGTAGGCGCGGATGGTGCCGGCGCGCACCTGGCTGATCGAATTGGAGGTCTGGTCGACGATGACATCGATCTGTCCGGCCACGAGATCATTCAAGGCCGGCGCGGTGCCGCGATACGGCACGTACTGCAGCTTGATGCTGGTGACGCTCTCGAAATAAAGCCCGGCGATGTGACTCCCGGAACCGGCCCCGGCGGTGCCGGCGGTCGGCGGCGTCGGCTTCGCCTTCAGCCATGCCAATAGCTCTTTCAAGGTTTTGGCCGGCACCGCGTTCTTGCTGACGATAATCATCGGATTGCTCGGGAGCAGCACCACCGGTTCGAGATCCGTTACAAGGTCGTAGCCGAGATTGTAGATCGCGCCGTTGGCCACGTTGGTGCCGAGATGGCCGAAGCCGACGGTGTACCCGTCAGCGGGCGCGCGCACCACGCGCCCGACCCCGAGCGATCCGCCCGCGCCCGTGACATTCTCGATCATGACGGTCTGGCCGAGCGCCCTCTGCATGCGCTCGGCCATAATCCTCGCCATCGCGTCCGACGGGCCGCCAGCGGAAAACGGCACCACGATGGTGACGGGATGCGAGGGAAAGCCGTCCGCGAACGCGTTGCCGCCAAGCGCCAGCAGCGCCACGATTGTAGCCAGCACTGTTCTTCGCATTGCACCCCTCCCTCGCGGCCGTTCTGCCTCGCGCAGCCGCAGTGTCCAACGCGTTGGTTCGCGTCGGTTATAGTTTTGCGTAGTCGATCGGCTGGTGGCGATCGAGCGTGCGCGTCACCGGCGGCAGCGGATATTTAAGCCCCGTCGCGCAATTGAACAGCATCACGCGATCGTTTTTCGTCACACGCCCGTCGGCAAGACTCTGTTTGTAGGCGGCGTAGGTCGCCGCGCCCTCTGGACACAGCAACAAGCCTTCTTCACGCGCGACTTCGTTCAGCGCAGCAGAAATTTTCTCATCCGTCACCGCAATGGCAAAGCCTTTGCTCTCCCGCACCGCGCGCAGGATCAAAAAATCTCCGATCGCCTGCGGCACCCGGATGCCGGACGCGATGGTGTGGGCATCTTCCCAGCGCGGCGCGTGCTCGGTGCCGTTCTCGAAGGCGCGCACCATCGGCGCGCAACCTGACGCCTGCACTGCCACCATCCGCGGCCGCTTGCTGCCGATGAAACCGATGGCTTCGAGTTCGGCGAACGCCTTCCACATCCCGATCAAGCCGGTGCCGCCGCCGGTCGGATAGAAGATCACGTCCGGCACGTCCCAGCCGAGCTGTTCGGCAAGCTCGAGCCCCATCGTCTTCTTGCCCTCGATGCGGTAGGGCTCCTTCAGCGTCGAGGTATCGAACCAGCCGGCCTTCGCCTTGCCCTCGCCGACGATCTTGCCGCAATCGTCGATCAGTCCGTTGACGCGATAGACAGTCGCGCCCTGCAGCTCGATCTCGCTGACATTCACCTCGGGCGTATCGGCAGGACAGAAAATCGTGGTCTTGATGCCGCAACTGGTGGCATAGGCTGCGAGCGCCGCGCCCGCATTGCCATTGGTCGGCATCGCCATGTGCTTGATGCCAAGCGCCTTGCCCATCGACACCGCCATCACGAGGCCGCGCGCCTTGAACGAACCAGTCGGCAACCGGCTTTCATCCTTGACGATGATCTCGCCGCCGCCGATTTTTCCGGCCAGTCGCGGCAACCGAATCAGCGGCGTCGCAATTTCGCCGAGGCTGACGATGTCGCTGACTTTGCGTACCGGCAACATCTCGCGGTAGCGCCAGAGATCCGCGGGCCGCTGCGCCAGCGCGTCCTTGGTCAGCGCTTTCTTCACGCCGGCAAGGTCATAGCGCACCAACAGCGGCTTGCCTGCTTTCGAGAGATTATGGATCTGGTCGGCGGGATAGTGATCGCCTTCCATCGCGCATTCGAGATGGGTCACAAACGTCGGGCGTTCGATCGTCAGATTGTCATTGGCTTTCACAGGTGCGGCTTTCACAGGTGCGGCTTTCACAGGTGCGTTTTCCCTTTCGCCAGAGTCCGGTCCAACTGCGTTGCGTCAGACTCGTCGCTTACTTTGTTATTGGGGCATGATCCTATCCGGGATCATGCCCTATATGTTCAGCACGCGGCCATAGGCATCCAGCACCGATTCCTTCATCATTTCGGACAGCGTCGGATGCGGGAACACGGTGTGCATCAGCTCTTCTTCCGTGGTCTCCAGGTTCATGGCAACCACGTAACCCTGAATCAGTTCGGTGACCTCGGCGCCGATCATGTGGGCGCCCAGCAACTGGCCGGTTTTCTTGTCGAAGATCACCTTCACCAGTCCCTGATCCTCGCCGAGCGCGATCGCCTTGCCGTTGCCGACAAACGGGAAGCGGCCGACGCGGATTTCACGGCCGCCCTCTTTGGCCCTGGCCTCGGTAAGACCGACGGATGCGACTTGCGGATTGCAATAGGTGCAGCCGGGAATGAGGTTCTTGTCCATCGGGTGCGGATGCAGGCCCTTGATGGCTTCGACGCACACCACGCCCTCATGTTCGGCCTTGTGCGCAAGCATCGGCGGGCCCGCGACGTCGCCTATGGCGTAGATGCCGGGGACATTGGTCTTGCCGTAGCCGTCGATCACGACACAGCCGCGGTCGGTCTTGACGCCGAGCTTCTCTAGTCCCAGGTTTTCGATATTGCCGACCACGCCGACGGCCGAAATCACCCGGTCGAATTCGACGGTTTGCGGCTTGCCCTTGCCGTCGTCGATGGTGGCGACCACGCTGTCGTTCTTTTTCTCAAGTTTTGTCACCTTGGTGTTGGTGAGAATCTTGATGCCCTGCTTCTCGAACCGCTTGCGCGCCAGGCCTGCGATCTCGGCGTCCTCGACGGGAAGGATCTGCGGCAGCACCTCAACCACGGTCACGTCAGAGCCCATGGTGTGGAAGAACGACGCGAACTCGATGCCGATCGCGCCGGAGCCGACCACCAACAGCGACTTCGGCATCTTCTCCGGCACCATCGCCTCGATATAGGTCCAGACCAGTTTCTTGTCGGGCTCGAGCCCCGGCAGCACGCGCGGCCGCGCACCGGTCGCGAGGATGATGTGCTTGGCCTGATAGGCGCCCTCGCCCAGCGCGCCCTTCGGCGCCTCGACAGCGGATTTCTTGACCGTGATCTTGCCGGGCGCGTCGATCACCGCCTCGCCCCAGATCACCGTGACCTTGTTCTTCTTCATCAGAAAGCCGACGCCGTCGTTGAGGCGTTTGGAGACGCCACGCGAACGCTTGACCACGGCGGCGGCGTCGAAACCGACATTGTCGGCCGACAGCCCATAATCCTTGGCATTCTGCATGTAGTGATAGATTTCCGCCGAACGCAGCAGCGCTTTGGTCGGGATACAGCCCCAGTTCAGGCAGATGCCGCCGAGGTAGGATTTCTCGACGATCGCGGTCTTGTAGCCGAGCTGAGCGGCGCGGATCGCGGTGACATAGCCGCCGGGGCCGGAGCCGATGATGATGATGTCGAAGGATGTGTCGGCCATATCAGGCTCCCGTTAGCGCACGCCATCGTCGTGCGGCGTCCGCGTCGATCTTGGGGTTCGCAATATTGATGTGGAGGTTCATACGGAGGCGGCTTTCGCAGGAACGGTCTGCCGCGACAGATATATATATATGCAGGATCAGCCATTGCACCAGTGCGATGCTCCACAGCGGCATGAACATCTGCACCATGTCCACGGCTTCGCGCAGCCATTGCATGTGATGGATGCCATTGTCGACGACGCCGAGCACCATGATCAGGAACGGCACCAAAAGCAAAATATAGAGCGCGCGCTTCAGGTGCCGCTGGCGGTTGCTGCGCCAGAAAGCCAAACCGTAGAGCACCACACTGAGGATCACATAAACCGCGGTCAATAGCGCGCGAAAGGCCTCGCCTAGTCCGTGGCCAGCGGGGTCATCCCAATTCGGCAGATACGATGTCGCGACAAAGGCAAGCATGCCGGCGATGGCCGAGACGACAAAAGCCAGGATGAAAACCGCCGCAAGCCGCATGATCGCCCTTGTTACCGATGAAGGGAACGGAGGCTCACACCACCATCATGACCGGATTTTCGATCAGCATCTTGAACGCGCCTATGAGTTCGGCGCCGAGCGCGCCGTCAACCGCGCGGTGATCGCAGGACAGCGTGACGCTCATGATCTGCGCCACTTCGATCTTGCCGTTCTTCACGATCGCGCGCTCCTCGCCGGTGCCGACCGCGAGAATCGTCGCATGCGGCGGATTGATCACGGCGGTGAAATCCTTGATGCCGTACATACCGAGATTGGAGACGGCGGTGGTGCCGCCCTGATATTCCTCGGGCTTGAGTTTGCGCGCCCGTGCACGTGCGGCAAAATCCTTCATCTCGGCTGAAATGACCGAGATCGGCTTGGTCTCGGCCTTGCGGATGATCGGCGTGATCAGGCCGCCAGGCATCGCTACGGCGACGCCGACGTCGGAATGCTTGTGCCTGAGCATGCCGCCTTCGGTCCAGCTCACATTGGCATTGGGGATCCGCTGCAGCGCGATCGCCAGCGCCTTGATAACGAAATCATTGACCGAGAGCTTGTAGGCCGGCTTGCCGTCTTTGTCCTTGGGTGCCGCAGCATTGATCTCCTCGCGGGCCTCGACCAGCTTGCCGATGTTGCAGTCCATCGTCAGGTAGAAATGCGGAACGGTCTGCACCGATGCGGTCAAGCGTTGCGCAATGGTGCGGCGCATGCCGTCGTGAGGGATCACCTCGTAGCTGCCCGGTTCGAACAGCGCGAGGATCTGCTTGTCCGACATTGACGGTGGGATCGACGGCGCGCCAGCGGGCGCGGCGGCCGGTGCTTTCAGCCCCTTGCCGGATTTCGCTTCCTCGACATCGCGCGCGATGATGCGGCCGTGCGGACCGGTGCCATTGATGCGCCCAAGCTCGATGCCGGCTTCCTTGGCGAGGCGGCGGGCCAGCGGCGAGGAAAACGTACGGTCGTGGCCATTGGCTTGCGGAGCGGCCTGCTTGGCCTGAGCCGGCGGCGCTGAAGCTGACGCGGGCGCCTTGGCGGGAGCTGGAGCCGCCTCCTGCTTCGGCGTCTCCGCTTTGGCCTCAAGCTTCGTCTCGGGTTTGGCCTCCGTTTTGGGCTCAGCCTTCGGCTGAGGAGCCGCGGCTCCTGCCCCTGCCGACTTCACATCCTCGCCATCGCCGGCCAGCACCGCGATCACGTCGTTGACCGCGACGTCCTGCGTGCCTTCGGGCACCACAATCTTCGCGATCGTGCCCTCGTCGACCGCCTCGACTTCCATGGTCGCCTTGTCGGTCTCGATTTCCGCGATGACGTCGCCGGACTTGACCTTGTCGCCCTCTTTCTTGAGCCACTTGGCAAGGTTGCCCTTTTCCATCGTGGGCGACAGCGCAGGCATCAGAATATTGATTGGCATTGTCAGTGACCTTGTTGCGACCGCGGCGTGGTGTTGCCGGTGTCGGTCGGCCGCGCGATTTCGGCTTCGAACATGTCTATGATGCGCGTCAGCGCCTGATCTTCGGTGTAGGCGCTCTCGCGCGCATAGGCGCGGGCGGCATGGCGTGCGACGTCGACCAGAAGCAGGCCCCACATGTCCGGCTCCTCGAAGGCACGCGTGAACGCGATCGAAAGCCCGCCATCGAGGACGAACGCGCGCAGCACTTCGGTGGCATCATCGCGACCGATGACGTCTGGAGGCAATGGCTGCTCTTTGGGACCGGCCATGGTTCACCGATAACAGACGGCTTTGGCGGCCTCGACCACCTCGGCCACCGAGGGCAACGCCAGCTTTTCGAGGTTCGCCGCATAGGGCATCGGCACGTCCTTGCCCGACACCCGCGTCACCGGAGCATCGAGGTAATCGAAGGCGTGCTCCATGATGCGCGCGGCGATCTCGGCGCCGACGCCGTTTTGCTGCCAGCCTTCTTCCACGGTGACGGCGCGGCCGGTCTTCTTCACCGAGGCGACGATGGTGTCGGTGTCCATCGGGCGCAGCGTGCGCAGGTCGATCACTTCGGCTTCGATGCCTTCCTTCGCCAACTCCTCGGCGGCTTTCAGCGCGTAAGACATTCCGTTCGACCACGACACGATAGTGACATGACCGCCGGAGCGCACGATCCGCGCTTTGCCGATCGGGATCACGTAATCGTCGAGTTTCGGCACCGGGCCGGAATGGCCATACAGCATTTCGTTTTCGAGGAAGATCACCGGATTGGGATCGCGGATCGCGGCTTTCAGCAGGCCCTTGTAGTCAGCGGCCGAAAACGGCGAGACCACCTTGAGACCGGGAATTTGCGAGTACCAGGCCGAGTAGTCCTGGCTGTGCTGGGCGGCGACCCGGGCGGCGGCGCCGTTCGGTCCGCGGAACACGATCGAGCAACCCATCTGGCCGCCGGACATATACAACGTCTTCGCCGCCGAGTTGATGATCTGGTCCATCGCCTGCATGGCGAAGTTGAAGGTCATGAACTCGACGATGGGCTTGAGGCCAGACATCGCCGCACCGACGCCGATGCCGGCAAAACCGTGCTCGGTGATCGGCGTATCGATGACGCGCTTGGCGCCGAATTCCTGCAGCAGTCCCTGACTGACTTTGTAGGCGCCCTGATATTCTGCGACCTCTTCGCCCATGAGAAACACATCGGGATCGCGCCGCATTTCCTCGGCCATCGCGTCGCGTAACGCATCGCGGATGGTCATGGTCACCATCTCGGTGCCTTCTGGCACCTCGGGATCGGGCTCTACGGCGGCTTTTGGGGCTGATGGAGCAGCCGGTTTGGTTTCCGGTGTGGATTTTACTTCCGCCGGTTCGGACTTTGCGTCGGCGGCGGGCGGGGCGGACTCGGCGGCTTTCTCTTGTTTCGCCGGCGCGCTGGCCTTGCCGAGATCGGAGGCGCTCTCGCCGTCGGCAAGGATGGTCGCGATCGGCGTGTTGACCGCAACGTCCTCGGTGCCTTCGGGGATCAGGATTTTGCCGAGGGTGCCCTCATCGGTGGCCTCGACTTCCATGGTTGCTTTGTCGGTCTCGATCTCGGCGATGACGTCGCCTGACTTGATCGCCTCGCCTTCCTTTTTCAGCCACTTTGAAAGGTTGCCTTTTTCCATGGTCGGCGACAGCGCGGGCATCAGCACTTGAATTGGCATAGTGGCTCCGGAAAATTCACTCTTTTTAAGCTGCGCGTTATCCACTTTGCGGGATACCCGCTTGCGCGTTTAACGATAGACATCGGTCCACAATTCGGACGCTTCAGGCTCGGGGTCATGCTGCGCGAAATCGGCGGCGGCATTGACGATCTCGCGCACCTCGGCGTCGATGGCCTTCAAATCCTGTTCGTTCATCTTTGCCGCCAGCAGCCGGTTGCGAACCTGCTCGATCGGGTCCTGGTCGTGGCGGACCTTGTCGACTTCCTCGCGGGTGCGATATTTCGCCGGATCCGACATCGAATGGCCGCGGTAGCGGTAGGTCTGCATTTCCAGGATGTACGGCCCCTTGCCGGCGCGGCACCATGCGACCGCCTTGTCACCCGCGGCCTTCACCGCGCGGACGTCCATGCCGTCGACCTGTTCGCCCGGAATGTTGAAGGAGATGCCGCGCTTGGAAAAATCGGTCTGGGCGGACGAGCGCGTCACCGATGTGCCCATCGCGTAACGGTTGTTCTCGATGATGTAGATCACCGGGAGCTTCCACAGCTCCGCCATGTTGAAGCTTTCGTAGACCTGACCCTGGTTCGATGCGCCGTCGCCGAAATAAGCCAGACTGACGAAATCGTTACCGCGATAGCGATTGGCGAATGCGAGCCCGGTGCCGAGCGAAACCTGGGCGCCGACGATGCCATGGCCGCCGAAGAAATTCTTCTCCTTGCTGAACATGTGCATGGAGCCGCCCTTGCCCTTGGAATAGCCGCCGTGGCGTCCGGTCAGTTCGGCCATCACGCCCTTGGCTTCCATTCCGCAGGCCAGCATGTGCCCGTGGTCACGGTATCCGGTTATGACCTGATCGCCTTTCTTCAAGGCCATCTGCATGCCGACGACGACGGCTTCCTGGCCGATATAGAGATGGCAGAAGCCGCCGATCGCTCCCATTCCATAGAGCTGGCCGGCCTTTTCCTCGAACCGCCGAATCAACAGCATGTCGCGCAGTGCGCTCAGTTCCTGATCCCTGGTGAATTCTAAGGGGGTGCTGGAGCCGTTTCCTTTTTCTTGGCCTTTTACTTGTTCTTGGCCTTTTTCTTGGGCTGTTTCCTGAGCGACGTTTTTCTTCGGTGCGGCCATGGCAATTCCGGATGAGAGAGCGGGCAGGCCCTCTCTATCCCAACTCAAACCGCCATGAAAGGACTGCGTGAGCTAGCGAAAATTTCCCTATGCCGCAGTGCAATGCACGAAATTTTCGAAATCGATTCCGTGAATATTTGAAATTAGAAGATCAGTTCGGATTGGTCATTCGGACCAGATCGTGCGGATTGACGTAATCGAGCTGGTAGCGCGCGCGCTCGTCGAGCATATCGGGGTCGACCCGGTCGGACCGCAGCAGCGAAACTCGCTGCTCGCCCTCGGCTCGCTCCCGCTTCAACCGCGCCAGTTCGGAGGTCAGCGCGATGATCTCCTGGTCGAGCTCCTGCCGCGCATTCAACCCATATTTGCCGGTATAGGCGTTGACACCAAAATAGCCGACCATCGCTGCCGCCATCGCGTAGAGGGCGAGCCCGGTGAGCACGGATTTGAGTCTGGAGCGCGAGACCATGGCCAGAAGATGCGACGGTCCGGTTAATGGAATCCTAAGACCGGACCGCCCGGCGCACTGCTCCGCCTATTTGTGGTGCTTTTCGATGAAGGCCGCGAAGGCGTCGACATACTGTTTCAGCACCGTCTGCAGCGACTCCTTGGTCAGTTCGCCGGTGTCGTCGAAGGCATCGCCGACGCCGTTCAAATAAGTCTCCGGCTGCTGCATGATCGGACCGCAAATACCAGGCAGTATGTTCTGCAAGTGCTTGGCCGCGCTGACGCCACCGAGCGGACCCGGCGAATTGCTGATAAAGCCGACCGGCTTGCCGTTGAACGAGCTCTTGCCGTAGGGACGCGATCCCACGTCGATGGCATTCTTCAACACGCCCGGAATTGAACGGTTGTACTCGGGCGTGACGAACAAAATGCCGTTCGACTTCTGAAGCTTCTCGCGGAATGCGACCCAGTCGGCCGGCGGCGATGCTTCATGGTCCTGATTGAAAAATGAGATGTCGTGCAGGGTGACGACGTTGAGCTTCAAGGTATCGGGCGCCAGCTTGGTCAGCGCGTTGGCGATCTTGAGGCTGAAGCTCTCTTTGCGAAGGCTGCCGACAAGTACGACAACGTTGTGAGGAGTGGCCATGGAATTTCCTTTTGAGGCGAGCGCTGGAACGGCTGGCCTGATAACCTAGCGAACTCCGAAAAAGATGCAAGTGCATGAAGTACTGAAATTGCAGCCGCTGCCTCGGTCGCTTTTTGGTGGCAGAAAGCAAATCACCTTGTCACGAGCACGCCTGCGACTTGTGCGGCGACGTCCCCTGCCCCAAATGTCAGCCGCCCTTGTTCGGATTGATCAGATACTTTTCGCCGGTCGCGCGTTTGCCGTAGGCGGCGATGTTCGAAAGCTGCAGCGCCTCCTGCAGCGACACCACTTGGGTGTAATGGCTGGCAAAGGTGGTCTTGAGCTCGGTGGCCACCCGCTGGCGCAGCCGTTCGCCGTCGGCTTGCCCGATCTTTTGCAGGAACGGAATTAACAGCCAGCCGCCGACGCCCCAGGCCATTCCAAAATTCCGGTTGATCTCGACCGGGCCAGTGTCGAGGCCGCCATAGAGGTAGACCTGCTTGTGCACACCCGATCCGTAACGGCTGTACACCTTGGCGGTCTTGTTGATGGCAATCTCCATGCTGGTGAGAATCTGGCTGGCGAGCTTGCCACCGCCGATCGCATCGAACGCCAGCGTCGCGCCGGTTTCGTCAACTGCATGGGTCAGGTCGTCCATGAACGTGGGCGTAGTGGAATCGACGACATACTTTGCGCCGATCTTGCGCAGAACGTCTGCCTGCTGCGGACTGCGGACGATATTGACGAGGCCGATGCCATCCTTGATGCAGATCTTGTTGAGCATCTGCCCCAGATTGGATGCGGCCGCGGTATGCACCAGGGCCTTGTGCCCCTCCCGCCGCATGGTTTCGATCATGCCGAGCGCCGTCAGCGGATTGACGAAGCAGGAAGCGCCTTCCGCCGGCGTCGTTCCCTGCGGTAGCACCAGGACGTCACGCGCCTTCAGGCACCGGTATTGTGAATACATGGCGCCGCCGATCATCGCGACCGTCTTGCCCATCAGCGCCTTGGCCGCATCGGACGATCCGGTCTTGACGACGACGCCGGCGCCCTCGTTGCCGACCGGCATCGATTCATCGAGCCGTCCCGCCATGGCTTTTAGCGCGGCTTGCGGGACCTTCGCCGTGATCACCGGCGATTCCTTCGTGCCGGACGCCGTGGCGGTGGTCATGTCCGCGGCCCCAACCAGGAGCCCGAGGTCCGATGGATTGATCGGCGAAGCCTCGACGCGGACAAGAACTTGATCATCTGACGGCTCGGGTGTTGGAACGCTTGCCAGCGATATCTCGAGCTCGCCGCTGTTCTTGATCAAAGAACGCAGTTGAAGTCCCGTTTTGTGGTCTGAACTCACGACATACCTCCCTATTTCGGCGCAACCGAATTGGCCGGGAGTGTTCGCAGGTTGCGGCGAGAAGGCAAGCCTCATCGTGAGGCGATATAAAGCTTCGCCAGCCCTCGGACCCCGGCTAAGTCAATTTCGGTCCGTCGCGACTTACACGATCAGTACGTCGTGCGCGGTCAGCGGCGCGGTCACGCCGGCCAGCGTAATGGACGCGTCGTGGCCAAGGTCGATGACGGTGTCATGACCGACGACATGGACGGAAAGATGCGCAAAGTCGGCGGCAGCCGTCGAAGCGATCTGAATGACATCATGGCCCGTCAAATCTCCGGGCTTGAAATTATTGATGACGTCGTTCCCGGATGTCTGCTTGAAGACGAACGTGTCCCCGCCCGCACTATTCATGACATCGTTCGCCACCGTTGAAGTCAGTGTGACGCCCGACGCATAAGCCGTCATGGTGTGCGACCCATCATTGTTATCAAAGGTGGTCGAAACCCGGTGTCCCGATGCGTCCATCACATCGTGTCGCGCCGAATATGCCTGCCCTGTGATGTCGTAGGTATCGGCGTTCCGGGTGCCGTCAGTGTGCCGGGCGATGTCGGCGATCAGGGAGCCGTCCGTAGCGTAACTGGACAGAAGATAAGACCCGTCCTTTTGTGTCACCGTTTCCTGAGCAACATGACCGAGGCTGTCATACTGGTCGAGCGTCTTGGCGCCGCCGGCGTCGACGGTCTGCTTCGAGACCAACGATCCATCCGCGCGATAATCTTCGACCAGCAGACTATGCCCCGATGAATCGGTGACCGTATGCTGGGAGGTGTAGTCCTTGCCGACAATGTCATAACCGTAGATATCGCGCGTGCCGTCGGCGTGGCGAAGGATTTCGGCGGTCAGGGTGCCATCCGAAGCGTAACTGGACTGGACGCAAGATCCATCCTTCTGCGTTACTGTCTCCTGAACGATATGACCGAGGCTGTCATATTGATCGAGCGTTTTGACGCCGCTGGCGTCGACGGTCTGCTCCGAGAGCAGCGATCCATCCGCGCGATAGTCTTCAACCAGCAGACTATGCCCCGATGAATCGGTGGCCGTATGCTGGGAGGTATAATCCCTGCCGGCAATGTCATAGCTGTAGATATCGCGCGTGCCGTCGGCGTGCCGGATGATCTCGCCGATTTCAGATCCCGACATATCGAAATTGAGTTGATCGACCGTGCCGTCGACATAGCGCGTTGCGAACTGCGTGAGATGACCGGTGGCGTCGTAGTCGGCGCCAGTGATCGAGCCGTCGCTGTTGACCGCCTGCCTGAAGGCCAGATCGCCATCGGCAAAGAAGCGTTCGATCAGCGTCGTAACGCCGCCGGCGTTAATGACATCGTGTTCGGATGCGTAATTCTTGCCGACAATTGCTGACGTGTAGACGTCGTACGAACCGTCAGCATGGTGAACCGTCTTGCCCGTAACATCTCCAGCGCTATCGGCGGTCTGAATCTGGAGCGAGTCGCCGGCAGAAAGACCCGATTGGTTCGCCGTAAGATCGCTCGTACTGATCGTGGCATCGGCGAACTTCAGGAATTCTACATTCGTGAGCGTATCGGTGCCGTCACGGCCCGCAACCTTGTCGCTTACAACAATATCGTTGCCGAAAACGCTGATGGTGTAGTCGCTGATATTGCCGGAATATACCGCCGTATCTACGCCATCTCCACCGTCGATGAAGTCGTTGCCAATGCCGCCGGCGATGTAGTCGTTGCCGGCACCGCCATAAATCACGTCGTTGTCGGTCGATGCACCGAAAAACCAGTCCTGATGATTGGTCGTATCGAAGTGGATGGTACGGACGTAGAGGTCGAAGGTACCGGGCGAGCTCGCATTGGTGCTGTCGCTCGGCGAAAGAGCAACGCCGTTGATCGAAACGTCCTTGATATGCAGCGCCCGCCCCGGTGCCGAATTCACCAGCGCGATATCGACGCTGGTGATCGCGTCCGGATTGTCAAAGGTCACCGTAAACGTCTGGTAACCCGACGGGTCGGTCGCCGACTTGAATTCGAGCAATCCAGACACTGGCTTGCCGTTGACCAGGATTTCCGCTTGCGCACCGATGCCGCCGACGACCGAACCATAGCCGGTCAAGGTTATGGTCGTCGACGCCAGCTTGGCGGTCGCGCTGGGACCGCCGATAATGACGTCGCTTCCGGCTCCGCCATGAATAACGTCATCGCCGAGCCCGGCATTGATGACGTTTTTGCCTTGGCCGAGATCGATGATGTCGGCAACGGATGATCCTGACACCGTGAGACCGGGTACGGCGCCATCACCGTGGAAATATTGCGAGACCACGGCCTCGGCGGGCTTGCCCATCACGGAATAGCCGGTGCTGGAATACTGGTTGCTGAGATCCCATTGCCAGAATTCGACGCCTTTCAGCCAACTACCGCCCTGCGCGGTCCAGACCTGAAAAAAGGCGTTGTAGGCGTCCGCCTGCGCGGCCGGATCCGACGTGCCGCCGTTCGGTGACCCCGGGTTAATCGCGGTGCCATCGACGCTGCGGTAGCCGACCTCGGTCATCAGCACCGGTTTGCCGTATTGCTCAGACAGCGAGTGGAGAAAATCGACCGGTGATTTGTATTCGAAGGCGGCCGCATAATAAGGATTGATCGGTACCTCGTTCCAGGCGTGGACCAGATCCTGCACGGTCGGAGTATTGCTCGATGTCAGCGGCGGATAGGTATTCACGCCGATGGTATCGAGCTGATCCCAGAAGCTGACCTTGGAGGCCTCGTCGGTCGCGGCGGCGTAGGTCAGTTCGCCATGATAGACTTGGCGAACTGCCGAGATCAGATCGGTCCAGTAGCCACGATATTGCGGGCCGGTCAGGCTGCTCATCTCGTTGCCGATGGCGAAGGTTTCCACGCCGCCGGCTTGCGCGACGGTGGCGAGATGGACGATTTCGGCCTCGTAGGAGGCAAAGAAGGCAGCGACATCCGTCGGCGCCATGCTGGATGTCGCAGTTCCATCCAGCGGAGAAATCGCGGCTTTGAAGACCACCGAAAGACCAGCGGCGTGCGCGGCCTGAAAGCCCGCCAACAGACTTGCGTCGCTCTCCGTCTTGGCGGGGTCGGCAATGACCGTGTCGGTGGTTCCGGTCTGGGTCCAGATCCGCGCCGTCAGCTCGATCGAGTTCGACCCGAGCGATGCGATCGTCTGAAATGCCTGGTCTGCAGAGGCGCTGGAGACTTGCCCGTTCCACTCGGACAACGCACCAAAACCCTGAACGTCGAAGATATTCGCCACATGGAACTCCGTCTTTGTCTGACGGATATTCGCAACTCCGTCTTTGCCTGACGGTCGCCGCGATGCATTACGTTCCTCTTAAAACATTCCTCCAAAACTTTTTCTGTTTCGCAAAAAAATTCAAAGCCGCGTCAGATTGGAACTCGCGCGAGTTCTAATCTCCGTAAAGTTCCATATGCGGAACTCCGCACGGTGATCTCCAGCGGGTGGCGCCGGCCGAAACCTGCCCTATCGTTTTCGAAACCGAAGTTGAAGCTTTGACGAAGCGTATCGCGATCAAAGCTTGGTTGCGGTGTGATCCCCGAGCCCGGCCGTCCATGTTGATGGCTTGCCCTCGAAGGCGGACTTGGCGCGCTTGCCCAACCAATAGGAATAGGGCGGCGGCACGAGGTCGAAGTTGGGATCGGCGCCGAGCTTCTGCGCGGCGTCCATCGGCCAATTAGGATTATACATGATCTCGCGGGCGAGCGCGGTAAGGTCGGCGCGGCCTTCTCGCAAGATCGCTTCTGCCTGGTCGGCGTGTACAATGTGCCCCACCGCCATGGTCATGACATCGGCTTCCTTGCGGATCCTCTCGGCATAAGGAACCTGGTAGCCGTATTTCCGGGCGCGGACACTGTCCGAGGGCGAATGAGCCAGCGTGCCTCCGGACGAACAGTCGATCACGTCGACACCCTCGGCCTTAAGCAGCTTTGCCAGCCGGACGCTTTCATCCGGTCCCCAGCCTGCGTCGTCTTCACAGGAAAGACGCATGAACAGCGGTTTGTCCGCCGGCCAAACCGCGCGCACGCATTCGGCGACCTCGATCGCAAATCGCATGCGGTTGAGTTCCGAGCCGCCATATTCGTCGGTTCGCGTGTTGGCGACCGGCGACAGGAACTGATGGATCAGATAGCCGTGCGCCGCGTGGATCTCGACGACGTCGAAGCCGGCCGCGTTGGCGCGCACGGCCGCCTCGCCCCATTTGACCGCGAGATCACGCACCTCGTTATGCGACAGCGCCCGGGGCGCCGGCGATTTTTCGGTGTGAGGCACCGCGCTTGGCGCAACCAGCTCCCAGCCTTCCCAGTCGAAGATCCCGGGTTCGTCACCACGCAGCGGCTTGCCGCCTTCCCATGGACGCGTCAGCCGCGCCTTACGGCCGGAGTGACCGAGCTGGATGCCGGCAACCGCGCCGTGAGTCTTGATGAAGGCCGCGCAGCGCGCGAGAGCCGGAATAAACCCATCGTTCCAGAGCCCGGTATCGCCGACCGTGCCGCAACCATTGCGCGCGACCTTGGTCGATTCCATGATGACGAGCCCTGCCCCGCCCTGCGCATACTTGCCGGCATTGACGAGATGCCAGTCGGTCGCGAAACCTTCGACCGCCGAATATTGATGCATCGGCGCCACGACGACGCGGTTCTTGAGGCGCACGCCCCTGATGTCGAGTGGAGAAAACAGCAGTGGTTGCGTCATCGCGTTTGGTTTCCTCGTGTTCTTATGTTGGCCGGGAACGCAAGGCTCACGGCTTTGCGCTTTTTAGTTCGTTTTTGCGCCGCTGCCCATTCCTTTGCAAAAGTCCGGCCGTTCAAGCTAACTTAAGCGTACCTCTGAGGAGCACCTAAATGGGCCAAAGCGAAATCGACGCCGTTCGCGCTTTGTTGGGTTCAAAACCTCGCCCGGTGGGCTGGCAGGCACGTCGGCAACGCATCGAAGAGGTCGGATCGGCGTGGCCTGCCGCGGAAGATATCAAGCTCGAGCAGGTTGATATTGGTGGCTTGCCGGGAGAGTGGTCCATCGCGCCGGGCAGCGATGCCTCACGCGTCTTGTTGTTTTTTCATGGCGGCGGTTATTGCTCGGGCTCGATACTTAGTCATCGGAGATTGGTGACCGAAGCCGGCCGGGCAGCCAGACTACGAACGCTCGCGATCGGTTATCGGCTTGCACCCGAACACGTGTTCCCTGCCGCGCTGGATGACGCATTCTCGGCGTGGCATTTTTTACGAAAGTGCGGCATCGCCGCCGAACATATTGTGGTCGGCGGCGACAGCGCAGGTGGCGGTCTCACCGTGGCGCTGATCAATCGGCTGCGCGACGCGGGAGAGCCTGTCCCGGGCTGTGCATGGCTCCTCTCCCCATGGACTGACATGACACTATCCGGCTCCACGCTCGCTACCAAGGATGGCGTCGATCCGCTCATTCACAAGCCATATCTGGCCGAATTGGTTGATAGCTATCTTCCCGCCGGCTTTGACAGACGTGACCCGCGCGTATCCTCGATCTATGCCGATCTGGCGGGTCTTCCACCCACGCTGATCCAGGTCGGCTCGTGCGAAACATTGCTCGACGATTCCACGCGTTTTGCAGCCGCTGCCGGAGCGGCTAACGTCGCAGTTACACTCGAGATATGGCCGGACATGATCCACGCATGGCCAATGTGGAACGTGCATCTGGAGCCCGGCCGACGAGCGCTTGCAAACGCCGGCGAATTCTTTCGCCGCTATCTCTAGATTTCCAACATCGAAAGTTTCAACGCAACGCTTTCAGCGCCGCCCTGCCCGCATATTTCGCCTGGCTTCCCAATTCCTGTTCGATCCGCAGCAATTGATTATACTTGGCGGTGCGATCGGAGCGCGCCAGCGAGCCGGTTTTGATCTGGCCGCAATTGGTGGCGACCGCGAGGTCGGCGATGGTGGAATCCTCGGTCTCGCCGGAGCGGTGCGACATCACGGCGGTGTAGCCGGCTTTGTAGGCCATCTCGACCGCGCTCAACGTCTCCGTCAGCGTGCCGATCTGGTTGACCTTGACCAGGATGGAATTGGCGCGGCCATTCTTGATGCCGTCGGCAAGCCGCGTCACGTTGGTGACGAACAGATCGTCGCCGACCAACTGGCACTTTGTGCCGATGAGGTCGGTCAGCTCCTTCCAGCCGTCCATGTCGTCCTCGGACATGCCGTCCTCGATCGAGACGATGGGATAACGCGCAGCAAGATCGGCCAGATATTTTGCTTGTTCGGAACGCGAGCGGGTCTTGTTCTCGCCGCCATAGACGTAAGCGCCGTCCTTGAAGAATTCGGTGGCTGCGCAATCCAGCGCCAGCATGACATCGGAGCCGGCCTTGTAGCCGGCGTTGCCGATCGCGGCCATGACGAATTCGAGCGCGGCGTCCGCCGACGGCAGGTTCGGCGCGAAACCGCCCTCGTCGCCGACATTGGTGTTGTGGCCGGCCTTTTTCAATTCGGCGCGCAAGGTGTGGAAGATTTCCGAGCCGCAGCGCAGCGCTTCCGCGAAGGTTTTGGCACCGACCGGCATGATCATGAATTCCTGGAAGTCGATCGGGTTGTCCGCGTGCACCCCGCCATTGATGATGTTCATCATCGGCACCGGCAATGTCCGCGCCGAGGTGCCGCCGACATAACGATACAGCGGCATGTCGAAGGACTCCGCGGCGGCCTTGGCGCACGCCAGCGACACGCCGAGGATGGCATTGGCGCCGAGCCGGCTCTTGTTCGGCGTGCCGTCGAGATCAATCATGATCTGGTCGATCTGCACCTGCTCCTCGACGGCCATGTCGCCCAGGGCCTCGAAGATTTCGCCGTTCACGGCTTCGACTGCCTTTTGCACGCCCTTGCCGAGATAGCGCGTCTTGTCGCCATCGCGCAGCTCGACCGCCTCATGCGCGCCGGTCGAGGCACCCGACGGCACCGCCGCGCGGCCGATCGAGCCGTCTTCCAGCACCACATCGACCTCGACCGTGGGATTGCCGCGGCTGTCGAGAATTTCGCGGCCGATGATGTCGATGATGGCGGTCATGGGAGCCTCTTTTGGAAAATGCCGGGGATTGAACGGTTGGCGCTGCTTCTACAGCAAGCCATGGGGGCGGAAAAGGCCGCTGCGCCACGTGACGCTGGCAGGCGAATTGTTTAATACCGCGCCAACGGAGACAACATCATGTCGAAAATGCCCAGCCAATCGTCGAAATCGAAAGTCCTGCAGCTCGGCCGCGCCGTGGAATGGCCTCAGACGCCCGACGAGGCTCAAATCGACCGCGTGCCCAATCCGCAAAAGGATACGAATTATGTGGTGCGGTTCGCCGCGCCGGAATTCACCTCGATTTGTCCGGTCACCGGCCAGCCGGATTTTGCGCATCTGGTGATCGACTACGTCCCGGGCCAATGGCTGCTCGAGTCAAAGTCCCTAAAACTTTACGTCGCGAGTTTCCGTAATCACGGCGCATTTCATGAGGACTGCACGGTGGCGATCGGCAAAAGGGTCGCCGCCGAGATCAAGCCGAAATGGCTGCGCATCGGCGGCTACTGGTATCCACGCGGCGGCATTCCGATCGACGTGTTCTGGCAGACCGGCAAACTGCCGAAGGGAATCTGGATTCCCGATCAGGGCGTCGCGCCCTATCGCGGACGGGGCTAAGGCTGAACGTGCGGCCTCAACCATCCCGGCGCATGGAGAATAATATTCGCAAGCAGTGTGTTCGCGATAGCGTGGGAGGCCCATACAGATTGACCCCTCCTGTCATTTTCGCATAAGCTGACACGAGAGATGGGGATGGGGTCCCCCGATACCCGCTCGCCGTGGGCCTGCTGGATGGGGCTGCCAGAGCCTCGTCGCGGTGGGGTATGTCCATAACCCGCCAGTGGCGGGTTTTTTGTTGTCCTGAGACATTCGGATAAGGCAACGAAGTGACGGCAGTCACCAAACCGAACTATTCTCTGCGGGAAATTCCCGGCGGCGTCTGGGCGCTCGGCTTCGTTTCGATGCTGATGGATATCTCATCCGAGATGATCCATGCGTTGCTGCCGGTTTATCTGGTGACGGTGCTAGGCACCTCGATGGTCACGGTAGGCGTGATTGAAGGCATCGCTGAAGCAACCGCGTCCATTACAAAAATTTTCTCGGGCGCCCTCTCCGACTGGCTTGGCAAACGCAAATTTTTGGCCGTCCTTGGTTACGGGCTGGCCGCTTTCACCAAGCCGGTGTTTCCGCTCGCTCCATCGGTAAGCTGGCTGATCGGGGCACGCTTCGTTGACCGTGTCGGCAAAGGCATTCGGGGCGCGCCGCGAGATGCACTCGTTGCCGATATCGCTCCCGCACATTTGCGCGGCGCCAGTTTTGGCCTGCGGCAATCGCTCGACACCGTCGGAGCCTTTCTCGGCCCACTGCTCGGGATCGGCCTGATGTGGTGGACGGTCGACAATTTCAAGGCCGTGTTCTGGGTGGCGGTTGTGCCCGCCTTTCTGGCGTTCGCCCTGATGATCTTCGCGGTGCGCGAACCCGCGCGGCCGGAGGGATTGCGGAAGGTGCGTCATCCGATCAGCCTTGCGGAGATCAGGCGCCTCGGCCCGTCTTACTGGTGGATCGTCGGCGTTGCCACCGTCTTCACGCTGGCGCGCTTCAGCGAAGCCTTCCTGATCTTGCGCGCGCAGAGTGTCGGCCTGCCGATCATGCTGGTCCCGGCCGTTCTTGTGGTCATGAATGTAGTCTACGCCCTTGCCGCATATCCTGCAGGCGTTGCCTCCGATCGAATGAACCGGACGACATTGTTGATCGTCGGGTTGGTGCTGTTGATGGCGGCCGATCTCGCTCTCGGGTTGCTGCCCTCTATTGGTGGAGTCGCACTTGGCGTGGTGCTATGGGGTTTGCACATGGGCCTCACGCAAGGGTTATTCGCGACGCTGGTCGCCGATGCGTCGCCGCCGGAGCTGCGCGGCACGGCCTACGGATTTTTCAATCTGTTGACCGGGGCCGCCATGCTTGCTGCCAGCGTCATCGCTGGTGCGCTCTGGGACGCGACGGGTCCGAAGGGGACATTCATCGCGGGTGCATGCTTTACGCTTCTCGCGCTTGGAGGTCTCTTCGCGGTGCGGGCCAGAATCATGGCGCCGCCGGCGCGGGGCGTGACGTGATGGGTCGCCACATGGCTAACCTGCGTATGAGGAGGAAATGAAACGATGCAAATTCCGGAAAAGGCATCTCTGCTGAGAATTTTCATTGGCGAGGATGACAAGGCGGACGGCAGACCGCTCTACGAAGCGATCGTGCTCAAGGCTCGCGAAACTCATCTTGCGGGGGCCACGGTTCTGCGCGGGCCACTTGGTTTCGGCCGATCGAGCATGCTTCACACCGCGAAGGTGATGCGTCTGTCGCAGGACTTGCCGGTGGTCGTCGAAATCGTCGACACCGAGGAGAAAATCAATGCGTTCCTTCCGATCCTCACAGAACTCACGAAAAGCTGCCTGATCACCTTGGAAAAGGTGACGGTCATTCGCTATGGCGAGGACGAAACCGGCCTTTCCCGAGCGTGACGTTCCTTCATCTTGAATGGACTGTGGGCTCAAAAGAAAAACATTGGTGCAATGAAGCGAGGCTCGGCCGCTGATGTCGCGTCGTCTTAACAAGCCTGGAAACCCATTCTCATGACTCTCGAAGGCTGCGCCCTGGTCTTGCTCGGAGGCTTCTTCGGCGGCATCTCCCGCTTTTTCATCTCCGGCTTTGTCGGGCGGCGGATCGGTGAGACCTTTCCCTGGGGCACTCTCATCGTCAATGTATCCGGCGCTTTCGTCATTGGCATTCTCGCCGGACTGGCCCGATCGCGTGGCGGAATATTTTCCGGAGAATTGTTTCGCGACCTCGTCTTTGTCGGAATTCTCGGGGGCTATACGACGGTCTCGTCTTTCTGTCTGCAAACCCTCAATCTCGCGCTCGATGGTCAGGGGTTGCAGGCAGCCTTGAACGCGATCTTTTCGGCAGGTCTTTGCATCGCGGCGGTCGGCGCGGGATTTGCAGCCGCCGTCCGGCTTCTAGCGTGAGGCCATGATGCAAGATCAAAGGAGGACAGCGTTGAGACTCTATCTGGCAGTCGGATGCGGGGCAGCGGTTGGATCGTTGCTGCGATTTCTGTCCGGCATTCTGATTGTCTCCGGGTTGGGACTCAGCGCCTTGTGGGCGACCAGTTTCGTGAACGTCCTGGGTTCGTTCGTGATCGGACTGTTCGCTGCCCTTACAGCGACCGACGGCCGCCTGCTGGTCAGTCCGGCAGGCCGGCAGTTCGTCATGGGGGGCATTTGCGGAGGCTTCACGACTTTTTCCGCCATGAGCCTCGACACGTTTATACTTTTGCTTCAGGGCGACATCCCGCTGGCGGGTTTGTATCTCGTGCTCGTCGTGGCTTTCTCGCTCGTCGCAGCGTGGGTCGGCCACATTCTGGCCATGCGTCTCAACCGATGAATGTTCTCTGATTGCTGAACGGAGATCGACATGCCGCTTCCGGAGGAATCGACGCTTCTGCGGATATTTATCGGAGAGGCTGATGAGGTCGATAGCCGACCGCTTTACGAAGCGATCGTAACCAGAGCACGAGAACTCGATATGGCTGGGGCCACCGTGCTGCGCGGGCCGCTTGGCTTCGGCCGGTCGAGCCTTCTTCATACCGAAAAGATTCTACGGCTATCGCAGGATTTGCCTGTCGTGATCGAGATCGTCGATGCGGAGGACAAGGTCAGCGCATTCATCTCCGAGATCATGGTCTTGACGAAGAGCTGTCTGATCACGACCGAGAAGGTGCGGATTATCCGATATGGCGAGGGCGAATGAGACGCGGCCATCGCCTGCACGGAAGTTGCATCCCGGCATCAATTTGCCGTCAGATCGGTCGGGTTGCACGGCTCCCGCATTGACGATTCCGGGACGAGGCGTTACTTTTTCAAGAAGATATCAAGGGGATGGAGTCCCCCAAAACCGCCGACCACGGCTAATGACTCCTACCGCGTGAAGGCATGCGGTGGGGTCAGTGTGATAACCCGCCGCCAGGCGGGTTTTTTGTTATGCCGCCTACACGCTCACAATGATCGGCCTGCCGGCCGGAAGGAGTGCGCGATGGAGAACGTCTGGTTGGCATCGGCTGTCTGGCTTGGCCTTGCTTTGCTCGCGTCCATCATTTCGATCCGGGTGGCAATGTCCGTTGCCCTCGTGGAAATCATGGTCGGAGCTGTCGCAGGCAACACAATTGGCCTGCATCTCACCGAGTGGGTGAATTTTCTCGCCGGCTTTGGAGCCATCCTGCTGACCTTCCTTGCTGGAACGGAAATCGACAGCCGGGTCGTCCGCAAGCATTTTTGGTCAAGCATGAGCATCGGCATTGTGGGCTTCCTCGCGCCCTATGCCGGTGTGTTGGCGTATGCGCATTATGCAATCGGCTGGTCATGGCCGGGGCGTACCTTCGGAACGATCTCGGCACTGTTCGGTCTCACCAACCACATCATAGACCGGGAGAAATATACGATTCTGGTCACCGCCGTGATCGGCAGCGCCGTGGTGCCGACGCTGATCGCACAGCGCTGGTTCCAGCCGGCCTTCAAGCCGATTGAGAATGAGTCCGATGCCCTTCCGTCAGCGGAGGAGGCTGCAAATGTATAGCAAGATCCTGATCGCCAATGATGGCTCGGCGGGGGCCGCAAGAGCATTGAGCGCCGCGATCGAACTTACGCGGCGGCTCCGCGCATCGCTGCACATGGTTTGCGTTGAAGAATTGCCGCGATTTCCTGCATCGGTCGACGAGGTTGTCGAACAGGAAGCCGAAGCCAGGAAAATGTTCGACGACGTCATCCAGGCTTCCCATACACAGGCGAAGGCGGCCCGCGTGAAGCTTGAGACGCATGTGATTGCCGGGCACGCTCGTGAAGTAACGGATGCCCTGTCGTGGGCGGGTTGACCGGTCCCGCAACCAGGGTGCTAAAGATCGAAGCTTGCGACCCCGAGCGGTCACCAAGCATGTCGCATCAATTCGCCCGGGACAGACGAACCCGGGATCGGCTTCTATTTGCCGGAGATCTATCGTTTGCGCGGCGCGTGTTTGCTGGCGCTTGGCCGCGACAGCAAAGACGAGACGCGGGCGGCCTTCACCACGGCTCTCGACATTGCCCAACGCCAGGGCGCCGTGATCCTCGAGCGCCGCGCTGAGGCTTCCCTTTCCGATCTCTCAAATAATGCGAGCCGTGAATAACTTGACCGGGAATGGGCTCCAAACCGGATATGAACCAACGGCCTATGTTGCGTTCAAATCCGCCGGTCTTGTCTGATGCAGCAGCCGTGCGCAGGCCAAGCCGAGCGCTGTGATGATCACCGCGCTCGTCAGCAAGGTCGGTATTTTGCCGACATTCAGGATGCCGAACCCGTAGGCGATCGGGCCGATGGTCTGGCCCATGAAAAAGAAAAACGAATGCAACGACAGCGCGGTGGCGCGGGCTTCCACCGAAAGTTCGCTGGCAAATACCTGTAGCGAACCGTGGATCATGTAGAAGCCCCACCCCATGAAAATGAAGTTGAGGGCCTGAAGCTGCCAGCGCGGGCCGAAGGCGATGATGGCGAGTTGCAGGCCCATCAGCGCGGCCCCCGAAATCATTAAGCCGTTGACGCCGAGCCGTGGCAGGAAGCGCGACACGCTTAGTGTGTAGAACAGTCCGCCGACCGCGAAGCCGGCGATCACGAGGCCGCTGATGGAAAGGCTGGTGACGCCCTGCTCGAACAGAAACGACGCGACATAGGGAAACAGGCCGAGCACGCAGCAACCCTCGATAAACACTGCGCCGTAGCAGACCTTCGCGTTCGGATTGGCAAAGATGGTGCGATAGCCGTGTTTGAGCACCGAAAGGTCGACTTTGGCCGGCACCCGCGTCAGCGCGCCGCCGCGAAAGCCGATGGCGACGGCGACCGACGCCACCACCGCCAGCGAGCCAAGCACCGCGAGCACGCCCCGCCAGCCAAGGAAATCGCCAATCAGGCCCGACAAAGACGCCCCGAGCAAATTGCCGGTCATCGCGCCCGCCAGCGTGCGGCCGATGGCGACCTGACGCTTGTCCGGCGCAACCAGATCGCTGGTCAGCCCAAGCGAGATCGGAAACACGCCGCCGGCGCCGATCCCCGCGAGAATCCGGGTGGCGAACAATAGAGAAAAGGACGACGACAGCGCGCCGAGGACGTTGGCGAGGCCAAGCAGCACCAGGCATACGATCACCAGGCGCGCCTTGCCGAACAAATCCGCCGCCGCGCCCAGCACCGGCTGCACGATCGCGAAGGTGAACGCAAACACGGACGCAAACCCTGCCGCCGTAGCAATGCTGACGTTGAAATCACTGGCGACGTGCGGCAATACTGGATCGAGCGCCCGCGCCGACAGGCTCGCCGCGAAAGTCGCAAGCGCAATGATATTCAGGACCGGCGGCATACGCAGCTCATCGCGGCCGCAGCCCTGTTCGCGGCATCAACGCGCCGTATTCTTGGCGAGCATGTCAAACGCCATCAGCGTCCCCACCAGGCTTTCGAACTCGCGCAGCGGCACCATGTTAGGACCATCCGACGGCGCATGGTCAGGATCGGGATGGGTTTCGATGAAGACGCCGGCGACGCCGACCGCCACGGCCGCCCGCGCCAGCACCGGCACGAACTCGCGCTCGCCGCCCGAAGTGGTTCCGCGGCCGCCGGGCTGCTGCACCGAATGGGTGGCGTCGAAGATCACCGGCGCACCGGTGGTGCGCGCCAGGATCGGCAGCGCGCGCATATCCGACACCAGGGTGTTGTAGCCGAACGACGCGCCGCGCTCGGTGACCAGCACGTTTGGATTGCCGGCGCCGGTGATCTTGGCGACGACATTGGCCATGTCCCAGGGCGCCAGGAACTGACCCTTCTTGACATTGACGGCCTTGCCGGTTGCCGCCGCCGCCAGCAAGAGGTCGGTCTGCCGGCAGAGGAACGCCGGGATCTGCAGCACATCGACAGCCTGCGCAACTTCTGCGCATTGCGAGGCCTCGTGGACGTCGGTGAGCACGGGCATGCCGAGCGAGGAACGAATCTCGGCAAAGATCGGCAGCGCCTGGGAGAGGCCGATGCCGCGCGGTGTGGATCCGCTGCTGCGGTTGGCCTTGTCGAACGAGGTCTTGTAGACGAGGCCGATCTTCAGGCGCGCCGCAATCTCCTTCAACGCGGAAGCCACTTCGAGCGCATGCGCCCGGCTCTCGAGCTGGCATGGGCCGGCGATGATCGAGATCGGCAGATCATTGCCGAATTTGACCGATCCGGTGGCTACCACCGGCGCAGCTGAAAGATTGACGCTCAAAACATTATCCTTTTTTCCGGCGCGACCATGCCGGTCGGCAGCAGGCGGATCAACCTATTTAGCGGTCTCGAATATCAGGGTTGCGCCGCAGGCGACGTCCGGCGGCACGATCAGCCGTCCCGCATGACGCTGCGACGCGATTCCGCTTTGCCGATGCAGCGCCTCGGCCTGCGCGATGTCAGCGACTTCGAAGCGCAGCGCGTTCAGCGTCATGCCCTCGCCCTTGACCTCGGGCATAATCCCGAATTGATCGCGAAACGCGACCTGTTCCATGATGTCGATATCGCCATTCTCGGTGCGGGCCCGGACGCCGATCGAACTCGAATGCAGGTCCTGCACGCCGGTAAAGGCCTTCAGGAAGATATGATGGTCGGTCGGATTGTCCGCGACCATGACCGCGCCGGGCACGGCTTTCGTGCCGTTGACGTGGGTCTGGAATGCCGGGTCCCAAAAATTTTCCGGGAAATGATGCTGGCACACCGCAAAACGCAGGTTTGGCGAGGCCGGATCTTGCGCGAAGGCGAGCGAGAACGCGAGTTTGACGGGCGTGCCGTCGGGTTTTGCACCCTCACGGGAGAAAT